>JAHCML010000007.1 GCA_019192455.1 Alphaproteobacteria bacterium SS10 | reverse complement strand
CCTCGGCTGAGAATTTGCGCCGGGTTTTCCGGCGAATGTCTTTTACATGCTTTTCGGCCGACTCCTGCGGCCCGGATTTCTGTCTCATCTTCGCTCCCTTGGCGGGCTACGATGTGCCAGAAATCCTCCTTAGGCAATTTCGCCGATATGTCTCATGGTTGCTGACGGGGAACAATGACATCGCCGCCACTACTTCCCTGAAGAGTGTCACTGCCTTCTTCACCGAAAATCGTGCCGCTAGCGGTTGAGGGACCAAACAAATCATCACCCTGCCCACCATAAAACGCTCCACCACCAAAGAACGAAACCGTGTCGTTACCAGCGGTACCGAAAAGCTGCGCTCCATCAGTGTCTAGAACATTGGTGAAGCTGACTGAGTTACCGGTGGCTGCACCGCCCGTGACCGAGACGTTGCCAAGCACGTTAAAGGTAGCATCGGAGCCGCCACCAGAGATCGTAACGGCCGTGAAGTCAGTGCTGGTGTTAAACAGCGTGTTCACGGAAACCGTGCTTTGGCCATCGACGATGAAAACATCGCCGTCATCAACCCGGTGATAGGTATCGCCGCTCAACTCGGCCAGGCTGCCCTGGAAGGTATCGTCGCCAATGCCACCATAGATCAGATCGCTATCGGCACCGGATAGGATCAGGTCGTCGCCCTCACCACCATAAACGGTGTCAAAGCCAGCCTCAGCAGCGAGTGTGTCATTGCCCTCGCCGCCATAGAGGCGGTCATTCCCGGCACCACCGTTGAGCAGGTCATCGCCGCCATAAATCAGGTCGCTGCCAGCGTCACCATCGAGGTTGTCATTGCCATTACCGCCATAGATGGTGTCGTCATCATCATCACCGCCAATGGTGTCATCACCCTCACCGCCATAGATAAGGTCAAAGCCAGCCTCACCCTCGATGAAGTCACCGCCACCGATCGTGCTGGACAGCTCTTCACCATAGATGACGTCATTGCCGGCGCCGCCATCCAGGTCGTCATTGCTGGTCCCGCCGATCAGGCTGTCGTTGCCGCTGCCACCGAATAGGTCACCGCTGTTTGAGCCGGATGCGTTTAGAGTGTCATCACCGGCATTACCGTAGATGTCATCGTTGCCACCAGCACCGCCAAACAGGCTATCGGCGCCATCCAGGCCGAAAAGCAGGTCGTTGCCAGCACCGCCGTAAAGCGTGTCATTGCCGGAGGTGGGCAGCGTGTTGTCGATGGAGCTCATGATGATTGCCTCAGCGCTTCTATGGGCTGCCCGGCCTGGCCGGTGCCCTGGTTAAACTGGTGGTCTTGAAAAATGGCGTCGCCCCCCGGCCACGCCCACGCAGGTTTACCCCCTGCCTTAATCTCGCCACAGCGCATACAGCCCTGTGCCGACAGGACCAAACAGAAAAGGAAAATGTGAAGAGAAAGCGCCGCAAACGTCGCAGGATGGGTCGGTTTGCTACACGCCAACGTTGGGTTGGGCCGGGCCTGACCTACTGTCGGTGGAAACGAAGTAAGGGGCGCCCCTGACCATCGGCCAGATGCAGTTCATTCTGCCGAACCCACCACTGTCGGGCGGCACCGATGCGGGTCATGTAATCCTGCTCTGCTGCCATAACGGTGTTCAGGCAGGCGCGGCGGCTCATCCGCGTTGGGCCTGGTTTAAACAGCCCCTTCTCAAGCGCCACCGTGCCACCAAAGCCATTGCAGCCGGTATTCCCACCCATGGTGCCATCGGGGTTAAAGGCGATGGTTTGGGTCAACCCATCCGGCACAGCCAGATTGGCCGGGGCGAGGTCAAAGCTACGCACCCACGTCTCACCCAGCAGATTAGGCAGGTTACCCTCCTGCGCGACAGCGGGGGCGGCGTTGCCGAACGCGGCAATGACTGTAATCAGGGCAAGGAATAGAAGTGCGCGCATCTTTGGAAAGCCAGTTGAATTAGTGGTGCCGGAACAGCCTACCCCTGGGTGAAATGGGTGACAACCGATCCGGACCGACGCATCACCACAACCAGGTGTTCCTCCGGCCCGCCCAAATTCCCGCGCAGCTTGATCACCGCTTGAATGCGGGTGACCTGGTCATGGAACCGGCCCTGTCGAATGGTGACGATCTGGACCGACTGAATGCGCTGCTGATTGATACCCAGCTCACCGACGGCGTAGTTCACCGCCACGGTCTTATAATCGAAGGGCACATCCACATAGTGGTCGCCGCTGCCGATATTCAGGCTGATATCGGCCCGCGCCTCAATCGGGGCGGCCAGCAGCATGGTGGCGGCTGCCATGGCCATCGCGGTGGATGAGGTGGTGAGGTGACTACGCATGACAAAGCTCCTGACAGCGGTGGTGCTATCAGCGGATTTGGTGTGCCGGTCACGCACGGCAATTCCCAAGCGAGTGAGCACTTTGTGAGCGATGGTACGGCAGGCCATTAGCGACTATCCGGTCCATCGGCGGGGCCGTCACCGGCCATGGCGAAATCATCATTGGCCGCATCATCGGCAGCCTGCTGCTCTTCCTCCATCGCCTGCTCAGCGGCGGCGATGGCGGCCTTTTGCTTTACCTCATCGCTCGGCATCTCAGCATCTTCACCGGCCACCTGCACAATGACAGAGCGGCGGGCAAACTCGATCCCGTTCTCCTCAAATGCCTTCTGTACGCGAACATAGACCTCGCGCTTGATCAGGAACTGCTTGCCCGGCTTGGACATGAATTTGCCGCGCACGATGATGGCGCTGTCATCCACATCGAAGACGCCCTGGCTCTTAAATGGCTGGATGAAATCCTTACCCAACTCTTCATGCTCAAGCAGGTCGCGGCCAATCTGTTTGAAGATCTTCTTCACCTTGTTGATCTCAGTGTCGAAGGGCACCCGGAACTTCAGCTTCACAATCACCCAATCGCGGGAGTAGTTGGTCAGCTTGGCAATCTCACCATAGGGCACAGTATGCAGCGGGCCCCGGTGATGGCGAAGGCGGAGGGAACGGGCAGAGATCTTCTCAACCGTCCCGACAGTGCCGCCAATATCCACATACTCACCGATCCGGAACGCATCATCGATCAGGAAGAACAGGCCGGAGACCACATCCCGCACCAGGGTCTGGGCACCGAAACCGAGTGCCAAACCGATGATCCCGAAACCGGCGATGAACGGCGCGATATTGACGCCCAGCTCGCTCAACGCCACCAGGATCGCGGTCACGGCGATCAGGGTATGACCCGTCTTACGGAATAGCGGCAGGTTCGTGGCAAGGCGCGTACCGCCCTGGCCGCCCATTTCACCCAGTTCCACTTCCTCAGCACCGCCGAGCCCCTCATCCGCGGCCTGCATGCGGTTCAGCCAGATATCGAACAGCTGCCAAATCAGGAAGGTGCCAACACCAATCCAGAATAGCTCAATCAGGATGTCGACCGTGGCACTGCCGATCCGCAGGCTGAGCAGGGAAACCAGATCCACATTCCAAAGGGCAGCCACCACAGTGAACAGGACAAACAGCATCACAATCCGGCCGATCCGCTCAACCGGTGGGCGGGTGGCCAGGCGCTTTGCCTTAACCGTGTCGTCTTCAATGTCATCCACCGGCAGCAGCTTGGCCACCAGCGGCACCACCGCATTCAGCATGGGCGGCAGGAACAGCAAGATCATCAGCGTCAGGAAGATCCCACCGATTGAGATGTCACTCGCCCGGCCAGTAGCACTGTAATAATGAATGAACAGGAACTCGCCGACCGCCAGGATCATCGCAATCCAGGGCCAAACCTTCGCCAGCTTTGTCCAGGTTGGCGTGGGGTGCGGACTGCCCGCCATGATCATATCGGTGAAGGCATGACGCCCCCGCCAGATTGAGTAGATGATGGCGGCGAACATGGCCGCGATGATCCAGAAGCTGATGGTCAGCGCCGCCTCAATCATGCCGACGCCAACCCGGAAGTTGTAGGTGACGAAACCAGCGGCACCGATGGCGGCAATCACCGTCGTCTGCTGCACCATGAAGCGCGCCCAATAGGTGCTAACCGGGGTCAGTCTTGCCTCAGGCACGTCGGGCAGTTGGAAGAATTGTGAGCTCCACCGGCTTACCCTGATGATCATGGCCCCCGCCATGACCAACAGGAACCCACGCCATTCGAAGGTGTAGATGCCGAAATAGAGCGTGCCGATGCCGCTTGCGATGCCGAGCGACAGGGTCATCAAGAACAAACGATGCCCGGCAATCCGCATCGTGGCAGCCAGGCGTTCTTCCTGCGGCAGCATTTGGTGTGGTCGCCGTTCCGGCCGTAACTTGCGGACCGCTGCCTCGATCCCGAGGCCAATGGCCAGGCTGAAGATGATCACACTCCAGAACTCGACCAGTGAGATATCAGTATGGGCGCCATAGGCAGCCAAGGTGCCGCCAACATCAGTGAAGATGTTGGTGGTGTCATTCCAGACATGAACAAAATGGTCAGTGAGGAGAACCGTGGTTTCCGTGGCTGAGGTAACCAACTCCTGCCAGGTTTGGCCTTTGCTATCTTCAGCACCCAGCTTGGCATCCAACTCCGCCAGCAGGCGTTCCCGCACCTCCTGATCGCTCAACCGCGCGACGGTATCGCGGGCTTCCTCGGTTGTGGTCGGTTCTTCGGGCGCACTCTCGCCACCACCCGCAGCGGCGCCGATAATGGCCGCCGTCACCGGATCCTGGGCATAGGTTTGGTTGGGGGTCACGAGTGCGATCATGGCCATCATCATGGCCATGGCGAGGAGTGCGATTGGCAGGCGCTTGAACATCAAAAATGTCACCCTTGGCGGCCTTTACGGCCCTTATTCCAACCCCATCATGACGATTGTTGGTTGACTTGTAACCTTTGCTGCCCGACTCCCAGCCGCGCGCCCTATGGTTGTGGCGCGTGAATGACGCCCCAGATAACGTTCCCGACACCCAGCCAAGCGATCGATGGATTTCTACCTCCTACAGGGCCTGACCGGTTTAGCCAGCGCTGCCTCACTGTTTTTGGTGGCGGCCGGGCTGACGATCATCTTCGGCGTCGCTCGGGTCGTTAACTTCGCCCATGGCTCATTCTTCATGCTGGGTGCCTATATCGGCGTAAGCTTGATGCAGTGGCTCATGGCCTCACCTCTGGGGCCCGGCTTGGGGTTCTGGTTGGCCCTACCGATTGCCGCCATCGCCGTCGGTGCAATTGGTGTCATCTTTGAAGTTGCGGTCCTACGCCGCCTTTATCGTGGTGATGAGCTGCTGCCGCTCCTTGCCAGCTTTGCCCTCGTCCTCATGTTGCAGGACGTGACCCGCCTTACCTGGGGACCGGAGGAGGTTTTAGGCCCGCGTGCCCCGCTGTTGGATGGCAGCATTCGGATGTTGGGGGGCCGCTTGCCGACCTATGACATCTTTTTGATCGTCCTGGCGCCGCTGGTGCTAGGTGCCCTCTGGTTACTTTTCCATCGAACACGGTTCGGGGTTTTGGTGCGGGCCGCCACCGATGATCGCGAGATGTTGGCTGCCCTCGGCACCGATCAGAAACTGCTCTTCACCCTGGTTTTCTTCCTCGGCGCGGCATTGGCCGGCCTAGGCGGCGCCCTTCAACTGCCGCGCGGTACCGCCAATCTTGAGATGGATTTGGCGATCATCGCCGAGGTTTTTGTTGTGGTGGTGATCGGTGGCATGGGCTCCATCACCGGGGCATTTCTCGCGGCCTTACTGGTTGGATTGGTGCAGGCTTATGGCCTGCTCTTTATCCCTGAGGCCACGCTGGTCCTGATTTTCCTGATCATGGCGGTGGTGCTTGCCGTCAGGCCCAATGGCTTGTTGGGACGGCCATTGGACCATGGCGCTACCGCCCACCATCGCGGCATCGGCTGGCAGGTAGACCCAATCCCAAAACCGCTGCTTGGTGTCCTAGCTCTCTTACTGCTGGCTGCACCGCTCTACGCCTCAGATTACCTAGTATCCGTAATCGCTGAATTTTGGGTACTCGCCCTGTTCGCCAGCAGCCTGTACCTGATCATGGGAACCGGTGGCCTCGTCTCCTTCGGCCATGCCGCACTGTTTGGCACCGGCGCCTACACACTCGCCTTTATCAGCGTTTGGACGGGCGGTGCCGTCCATGCCTGGTGGTCCGGCCTCTTGTTGGCAGTGGTCAGCAGCGCCGCCATGGGCATGATCATCGGCGCTATCGCCACCCGACGACAGGGGGTTTACCTCGCCATGCTGACCCTGGCAGCGGCACAGATCCTCTGGTCCCTTGCCACCCAATGGCTAGAGGTGACGGGTGGCGACAACGGCATTCTGGGCCTATGGCTGCCAGATGCTCTCCGACACCCGGCCGGCACATATTGGTTCATGGCGGCCATTAGCCTTGTCGGCCTATTGCTGATCCGACGGGTGGATCGAAGCGGTTTAGGCTTGAGCCTTCGCGCCATCGCAGACGCCCCGCAGCGGGCAGCGATGAGTGGGCTAAAGGCCTGGCCGCGTCATGTCTTGATCTTTGCCATCGCCGGCGCCTTTGCCGGGCTGGCGGGTGCACTGCACGCCCTTTTGAAAGGGTCCGTGTTTCCCAATGATCTCGGCATTCCGCTTTCGGTCGATGCACTGGCCATGCTGCTATTGGGCGGTATCGGCACGGTGACCGGACCAATCATTGGGGCCGCCCTATTCTTTGGCATTAAGGTCGGCTTCCAAATCATCGATTTCTGGCGCTTCATCTTAGGGGCGCTGATCATCCTGACCTGTGTTGCGGCACCTGGTGGTGTCGCCGCCGCCTTAACCGGCCTAAGGCAGAAGTTAAGGGGGGGCAGCGGCCATGCCTGATCCCGTCTTGGCAGTCAGAAACCTGACGAAATCATTCGGCGGTGTGCTGGCCGTTAATGAGGTCAGTTTTGCAATCAACCCTGGGGAGCGGGTTGCCCTCATCGGGCCGAACGGCGCTGGTAAGACCACCCTTATCAACCTGATAAGTGGCCTGCTTCGGCCAGATGGCGGAACAGCGCAGCTGAACGCCCAGGACATTAGTGCCGCCAGTGCCCAGGCGCGATGCAAGGCTGGCATGGCGCGCACGTTCCAAATCGCGAGTGCGTTTGGTCAGTTAGATGTGATCACAAACGTCGCGCTAGCCATCGCCGAATATGATGGGCAGGCAACCTGGAACCCATTTGCCGGGCTACCCGCACCTACCTATGGCAAAGCACGCGATATCTTAGACCGGGTTGACCTCAATAAGCCCGACGGGACAATGGTCAGCGCCCTTGCCTATGGCGAGACAAAGCGGCTTGAGCTTGCCATTGCCTTGGCAAGCGAGCCTCGCTTACTGCTGCTTGATGAACCAATGGCCGGTGTGGGTCGGGATGGTGAAACCAACCTGGTCGCAACAGCGACGGATGCTCTGCTTAAAGAGGGGGGGGGCAATAGGGCCCTACTGTTCACCGAACACGATATGGATGTTGTATTTGATCAGGCGACACGGATTTTGGTTCTGGACCAAGGCAGCTTGATTGCCGATGGCAAACCGGACCAAGTCGCAAATGACGACCTGGTACGCGCGGTTTATCTAGGTGAGGAGTTGGCACTTTGAGCAATCAGCTTCTGAACCTGTCGAAGGTATCGGTGGGATACAGCGATACACCAATTCTATCGGACATTGATTTGGCCCTCGAGACTGGCACGGTAACCTTACTCGGCGGTCGGAATGGCGCCGGCAAGAGCACGTTGCTGAAGGGGATTATGGGCTTACTGACCGATGTCGGCGGCACCATTACATTTAATAATGAAACTATATCTGGCCCGAACCAGCAAAGCGATGTTGTGGACACCGCACGGCTGGGTCTTGGATATGTGCCAGAGACACGACGAATTTTTGCGAGCCTAACAGTTGCCGAGAACCTAGAGGCAGGCCGTAGAGATGGCCAGGGACCTCGCTGGTCAATCCAGGCATTGCTTGAGCTTTTTCCACCGTTGACGCCACTTATGGCACGGCGTGCTGGCGCACTCTCAGGCGGTGAGCAACAGATGTTGAGCATTGCCCGCACACTGGCAGGCCAGCCAAAACTGCTATTGCTCGATGAGGCGTCAGAGGGGCTAGCGCCGCTGGTCGTCAACAGCCTCTCTAACTCTCTAAAGAGCATGGCATCAAGTGGCTTAACTATCCTGATGGCCGAACAGAATTGGCGCTTTGCCAAGGACATCGCCAACCGTGTCATTATCTTGGATCAGGGCGTGATAGCCTTCGATGACGATATGGATGTGTTCAATGCCGACACGGCACTTCAGGATCGCCTACTAGGCGCCCAATCCAGGCAAGAGGGCTAGAGATGGCAGCATCCGATCAACGCAACATTGTCTTTGCTTACCAAAACGCCCCGCAATACATGCCCGCGCCGCAATACAGTGCACGGCAGGTGGTGATTGGACCAAACACGGCTGACAACTGGCATCCAGATGGGCGTGTCATGATGCTGAACACCCCGGCCGGAAGCTATGATCTGGGGGAGGTGTTAGCCAAGCTGCCCAAGGATCAGCAGCCCGACTTAATCATCGTTAAAGGGGATGCATCAGGCATCAATCTTCCAGTTGGCTTTGACCATCTGGACATTCCAAAAGTCCTGATTATTGGCGACACGCAGCACCAGCAGACCCCCCTCCGCACCATGTTGCGATACGCCAATGAGAATAAGTTTGATCTGCTGATCTCAGATCACAAGCGGCATCACCTGCACTACTTCATTGAGGCTGGCGCCACCAATGCCCATTGGATGCCGGGCCTTCTGGTCAGGGACTGGCAAATCCCGCTCTACGATGAGAAGCATTTTCCTGTGACCTTCGCCGGACAGGCGGGGTCGATACACCCGGTCCGCACCGCGGCAATTGAAGCAGTTCAGAGGGCTGGCATTGAGATCATCACCGGCATCGTCCCACAGGAGCGAGCAGCCGACATCTATGGGCGATCGATTGTCACCCTGAACCCAAGCCTTAATGGGGATCTAAACCTCAGGAGTTTTGAAATACCGCTATCCGGTGGATGCGCCATCGCCGATCGCCTATCGCCCCAGTCGGGACAGTCAATGCTGTTCGAAGAGGGTAAGACAATCGTCACTTACAATAGCGTTGACGAATTGATCGAGCGCATTCGGCATTACCTATCAAACCCGGAAGAAGCGATCCGCATCAGCCAGCAAGCACAGGATCTTGCCAAGGCAAAGCACAGCCCCGCTGTTAAGCAACAGCAATTCATGGAGTTGATCGACAACCATATTGTTCCAGATGGCTATGATGGCCGTCTTGAAAAGCGTTCAACCGCGCTTGAGAGCGATGGCTTTGACGACCTGCTGATCCGGGTTGAGCAATATGAACTCTTCCAAGAATGGCACCGCACAACACCAGTCTTGAAGGCCGTCGCAACGGCGGAGGCAGACCCGCGCTTGGTCTGCGATTTGGTTGATTTACACCGACTTCAGATTGACTGGCTAGGGGATGCTGCACCATCGCTCTTCACCGAGGCCGGGGTTGCCGATCAGGTCGGTCAGGCCAGCCCCAACAGCGCCAATGATGCGGACACCTTGATTACCGGTTCGAAACATATCAACGGTGAGGGGCTTGATGGCTCTCTGCCCAAAACGGTTCTGCTGACCGATTGGAAACGCGAGGGCGATCAAGCCGCAATCGGGCAAGCTAAGGCGGCCTTGGTCACCCAGGGCTATCGGCATGACGAGGCCAGCTGTCCCGGCCTGTTTGTCCAGGGCTAGTTAGAACAGGGACCCTTGCGCTGATGCTGGCGCCTCAGCGGCCGGTGGCGGTTTATAAGGCGCGATACAGCCTGGCCCCTCGGCATCGCGTTGGTTGATCAACGTCGACACCTGCCAGGTATCAAGCGGTGCACCCGACCATGGTTGCATCATGGCGTTCAGCGCATCAGCACTCGTGTTAGGCGAAAGCCAGTCCGCCCAGCTTGCCTGGGGCAGGATTACCGGCATCCGGCCATGTACAGGCTCAACCTGGGCGTTGGGCATACAGGTCAGGATGGCAAAATTAGCGGTGCGATGATCTGGCGTCGGTTCTGGAAACGCGGTTTCAATCCCGGCAAAGGCAACTAGGCCGCCAGCATCGAAATAGTGCTGCTCACGCTTTGTGCCCTTCTCCCCCTTCGGTTCATAGAAACCATCTGCGAGGATCAGACAACGCTCCTGACGACCAGCATCCGAAAAGGCCCGGGCCTCAAACAGGGTTTCCGAACGGGCATTGATAAACGGCCCCCGCTTTGCCTCGCGCATATAGGCGTCGGTCATCCAAGGCGGGCGAAAGCCCCAGTGGGCATAACCAGCTTGCCGAGCACTACCGTTGGCGCGGATCAGTAAGGCCGGTTCCGATGGGCGAATGTTGTAGCGTCCTGAAAGGGACAAAAGATCAGGCGCGATTACCACATCTTCTAAGATGCCGGACACATCTGCAGCCAATTTATCGGCATCTTTTCGGAGGGTGAAGCGACCGCACATGGGCTGGTTACTTGATCCGGTTCTTTAGCTCTGAACCGGCCTTAAACCGCGCCAGATTATCGGCGAAGAACTCAGCATAATAGGCCGGGAACTTCAGCACATTGTCGGCGGTATGGGGGGTGATCAGCGTGTTGGGCGCCTGCCAAAGCGGATGCTCCGGCGGCAGTGGCTCTTTCTCAAATACATCGAGATAAGCCCCCATCAGCTTGCCATCGTTTAGCGCGGCCAAGAGGGCATCGCTGTCGACCACGCGACCACGGGCGGTATTGATAAACATCGCGCCCTGCTTCATCGCGGCGAAGCATTCGGCATCAAAACTACGCTTGGTATCGTGGTTAAGGCGGAGGTGCAGGCTGACCACATCGGCTTTTGGCAGCAGGCTTAACAAGGTCTCACGATCCGGGCCATGCACCTCATCAGCCAGCGGATGCTCTGCCGGTGTATTACGGGTGGCAATGACGTTCATGCCAAGGGCGCGGGCGTTATGGGCAAGACGTTGGCCAATCGCACCAAAACCGACCACCAGAAGCGTCTGCCCCGCGATGGGCCTAAACGGGATCGGCCGCCATTCCGCAATAGATTGCAAGGCCCGATAGCGTAGGAAATGACCGTTGAGCGCCAGCATGGCACCGGTGACCGTCTCCGCCAGATATTGCGAGAGAACCCCGGCACAATGGGTCACCGCAACCCGCTCCCGATCCCACTCAAACGGCAAATGGTCATAGCCCGAGCCACCAACCTGGAGCCACTTAACCGATGGGTGGTTCAGCATCACCTCATGCACATCGCGCCTGAAGGATGGGCCCGCAACGGCGAAGATCACCTCTGGCTCATGGGCCGCCAGGGCATCCGCCACCATCGACCCATGGGTCACATACTCAAACGCTTGATCGGGGAAGCGCTCGCTCAACACCGATGACACCTCAGATGGATCGGTATGGGCGACGAGAATAGGACGGGTCATATGGGCTCTTCTAAGTTAGCGGACGCCTGGTGGTTGCTTAGCGGTTGGATTAGTTCGCCGGACGGCGTGCTGCGGCCTCGTCACCACCGGGCAGGTACTCGGCACCCGGTGCATAACGCCAATCAACCATCCGTGGCTCACCATCAACCATACCGGTACGCCCAACATAGGCACCCAGGGTCGACTGATGATCAGCGCTGCGATAGCTGATCGGGCCGAAAGGCGTGTCCACTTGAAGATCCTGGAATGCGGTCGCAATCGCGTCAGCCTCGGTTGAGCCTGCCCGATCCAGGGCGCCCGCAATCGACTTCATGGTCGCATAACCGACGATTGAGCCAAGCTTGGGCGCTTCATCAAACTTCGCCTCATAAGCGGTGGCAAAGGCGGTGTGGGCGTCAGTTTCGATCTGATCGAACGGGTAGCCGGTGACGATCCAGCCCTCTGGCGCCTCATCGGCCAGTGGCAGCAGATACTCAGGCTCACCGGTCAGCAGGCTGACCACATCGCGGTCATCAAACAGGCCACGCAACGTGCCCTCACGCACGAACTTCGCAAGGTCGGCGCCAAAGGTGACGTTGTAGACGGCATCGGGTTGATGGCGCAGCAGGGCCTGAACGGTGACACCAGCCTCAATCTTGCCGAGGGCGGGCCATTGCTCACCCACGAACTCAACATCGGGGCGGCGCTCTTTCAGGGCGGCCTTGAAGTTCTCAACGGCGGAGCGGCCATACTCGTAGTTTGGCGCGACGGTGACCCAACGCTTGGCCGGCAGCTTGGCGGCTTCCTCAGCCAGCATTTGCGCCTGCATATAAGTGCTGGGGCGCAGCCGGAAGGTATAGGCGTTGCCCTTTTCCCAGACGATGGCATCGGTCAGTGGTTCGGCGGCGAGGAATGGCACCTCATTACGCGCGGCATAGTCCGCAACGGCGAGGCCAACATGGCTGAAGAAGGTGCCTGCAATCATCACTGCACCCTGGGCTTTCACAAGCTCACCAGCAACACGCTGGGCATCGGCGGGGGTACCGCCGTCATCGCGACTTATGACCTCGAGGGGGCGACCGCCTAGAACTCCACCTGCCTCATTGATCTCATCCAACGCCAACTGCCAACCCTTGCGGTAGGGCTCGGTAAAGGCAGGCAAGCGGGTATAGCTGTTCAGCTCACCAATGATCACCGGCTCAGCGGCTTGAACGGGGGCGGGCGCCATGGTGATGGCAGCGGCAAGACCAACGAGTGCGCCAAGAACCTGACGACGGGTGATAGCAAAAGAAAAACGGGTGGGCGCGGCGACCATGGCGCGGGCTCCTCATGCGGGTTTGGTGGGCTACACCGGAACGTGGCGACGGTCATAGCAGGGGGCAAGGCATGAGGGTACCCCCAAGCGATCAGCTTGGCCGCAAGTCAGCATCACATTTTCGGTTTTCGCTAGCCGAGGCGCCGCAACATATCCATCAGCAGCACCCGCTCTTCACTATTGAGCGGCTTTAGCACGGATGGGGTAATGCGGGAGGCTGCGGGCAAGCAGGCGGTCAAAACCTCGCGGCCGGTATCGGTCAGCGTTAGCAAGGAACGGCGGCGATCGTTCGGGTCGTCACGACGTTGGATGAGGCCACGTTTCTGCAAACGTCGAACCACACCCTGATTGGTTGCCGGGTCTAGATTGACCAAGCGACCCAGCTGGTTCTGCGATACCTCCCCGGTTTCTGCCATTTTGCAGAGCGAGGAAAACTGCGTGGGCGTCAAATCATGATCACGCATCCGCTCCTGAAACAGGGCGGTAACGCGTTGATGCACCCGGCGAACCAGGAAACCAACCTCATCATCCAGGCTGAACTCGCCCAACAGATCAGCATCGCTCATCGGCGATGCGCCGGATGAGTCATGGGTAGCGCCCATCTGATGGCTTGCCGATGTGTCTGCCGACCGTTCGACCGTGTCGCCACTAGCCATACCGGCCAAAGACGAGCCGTCTTCGGTTTTCCAACCGTTCATATCCTCCCCTTCCCGCCTTTTTCTTTATGGCCTTTATTGACCTTTTTAGGCGGTGTCGGTGCTCACGCTGAGCTTGCTAGCGGTAGTTGATGCACACCAGCTTATGGATCAGCGCTTGATATTGTTAGTCAGCGTCCGATTGGCATGAAAGTCCAGTCAATCCTATGACGCGTTGCGGCATAATCCGGACCTATCCCCAGCCATTGCGCCCCGGTCGCAAAACGGGCGGTATTGCCCCTCAATTTGTCGGACAAACCAGCGCAACCCATACGCGGGTGATGGCAAATCATTGCGCGGCGGACGCTTTAGGCAGTGGCGAACAGCTGCCTGATCTGGGTGGCGGCACCGCTATTGGGCAGAACAAAACGATCAATATCGCCCGCTGGGAGGCCCAAATGCTGCGTCATGACGCTTTTCAATATGCTGCGGCTATCTAAGGTCGGCATCAGGTCCCGCCCCTCATAAAGCTGGGACTGATCGAGACCAGGCCAGTTGGTCAGGACATGGCCACCATTGACCGCCCCACCGGCGAGGAAGGCAACGCCACCGGTTCCGTGGTCGGTCCCGCGCGTGCCGTTAATCGCCACCGTGCGCCCAAACTCGGTCATCACCACGATGGCGGTCTTATTCCAGATCGGCTGCAGCTCCCGGTTTAAGGTGCCAAGACCTTCATCAAGCTGACCAAGTTGATTTGCCAAACCGCCAGCGGCGGCACCTTGATTGGCATGGGTGTCCCAGCCACCAACCTCAACCACCGCCATGCGATGGCCATTCTCTGCCTTCAGCATCTCAACCGCTGTGGCCAAGGTCCGTTGCAGCACCTGACGCGGACCACGCCCGGTCATGCCACGCCCGGCCATTTCGGCACCCGCCTGATCGGCAAGGGCATCAGCGGCGACAGCCTGGTTTAGCAGGCGGGAGAAGAGTGGATCACTGGCATAAACATGGCTCAACCGCTCCAGGAATTCAGGTGGCGCCTCACCACCCCCTGGCGCCCAGGAGGCAACCGGGACCTCACCACTTAAGATCAGTGGAATAGTTTGGTTGAACGCGATCCCAAGATTGCCACCGGCCGCGCCATAGAGGCCCAGCATTCGGTTCATCCAGCCATCGCGCACCTGGCCTAGCTGATTGCCGCCAACTTCCAGCAGCTTCTGCGCATCGAAATGCGACCGCTCGCGGTACGGGGTAGCAACGGCGTGGAAGACAGCCAGATCGCCGTCGCGATACATGCCATGCAGGTTCTTAAGCGAGGGGTGCAGGCCAAAGAAGCCATTAAGGTCCAGCGCCCCTTGCTCACCGTTCGGGTCATCAATCGCCAGCTGACCGCGCGCGGCCTTATAGGCCGGGTCGGCATAGGCCGGAACCGCCGCAAGGCCATCCATACCACCACGCAGCAGCACAAAGATCAGCCGGTGATCGGTGGGCAGGGCAGCAAGGGAGAGGCCAGGCATGCCAAGCGCCGCGAGGGCTAACCCGGCACCACCAGCCAACACGCCGCGGCGTGAGACACTGATCGGCTGGGCAGCGGCAGCAGCAGCCCTCCGGCAATCGGCACATTCATGGGCACCAGTTTGGTTTAGATCATCGTTAGACATCATCCCCTCCTTAGCGCCGTTGAAACTCTGGTGAGGCCAGGACCAAACCAATCGCCTCAACCCGGTCTGGGGCCCGTGCCGTCCAGATCGCCGTATCGGCATTGGCCACCGGGCCTATCGTGTCCTCTAGGAACGCCATTGGCTCAATTGAGTTTGGGATCGCCTGCGCGACACTGCGGGCCGCATCAACCCGGCGCATCAGGGACTCTGGTGCCAACCAGGCCTGCGCCGTATCCGGCCATCCGGCGGGCGACGGGGCCGACCAAACCGGCTGGCCAAAATCCCGCATGCCTTTCAGTAGATCCTGATCGGGCACGGGCACATTCGCGGCCCGGGCCAGGGCGATTACAAAGTCGTTTGGGCTACGAACCTTTGGCAGGGGGTCGGCCCACACCTCTGGCAGGTCAACCAGGGCCATGGTCACCGCGCGCAAGTCGCCGCCAGTATTAAGGAAGACAGCCGCCAGCTGGTCGATGGCACGCTGCGGTGGATCATCCGCGATGAAATGCCGGGCCAGCTTGGTCGCAATGAACCGCGCCGTTGAGGGATGGGTGGCCAGCATGGCGAGGGCGGCTCTCGCCTCCCCCTCTCCTGCTTCAGGGAAGCTCTTGCCCAATAGGGTCTTTGCCCCCGGCTCGTGAAACAACTCGGCAAAGATGAAGTCACCGCCATTGGCTTCCGGGAGGCGTGATTGTGCACGTTCAGGCAGCACGGCACGGATACCACCAACCGTCCAGCCGGTGAGCATCTTGGACAGGGCCAACACATCGTCTTGGCCATAGCCACCATCCACACCCAGGGTATGCAGCTCTAAAATCTCGCGGGCCAAATTCTCATTCAGGCCCCGATCACCAAACCGCCCGGCAATAGAGTTAGGACCAATCGATTGTGCCTGATCGAGGTAGAGGAGCATTGCCACATGGCGAGTGGAGGCAAGCAGCATGTCGCCAAACTTACCCAGCACATTAGGACGGATAACCTCACGCTCAAAGCCACCTAGAAATGGCCGCGCCTCATTCTTACTGGCGGAGACGGTGAAGTGGTTGGACCAAAAATGGACCAGCCGTTCATAAACCGGCGTAGTGGTCTGGATCGCCGATTGAGTCCGGGCAATCGCCTCATTCCGATACATCTGCAGCGCGTTGCGGGTCATCTGCTGCCGGTTGGTTCGGCGAACATCTTCTGACATGCCCCGCATCCGACGGCCGCGGGTCAGCATCTCAACCACCGTATTGCCAAGTTGGGCCGAGCTAGGCATCGCCGCGATCTGCCTAGGCACAGCAGCAGGCTGCTGTATCTGGCTCAAGATCCAGCCGCGATGGTCACGGGCGATCCCATCCAATTCGCCGGGCCGCACACCAAGGCCAAAGCGGGAGGCCGCAATACTTGCCTGAATGCTGGTCATGGGCACCTCAGATGTTGGTTGGGATCAGTCACACCAACTCTCACGGTGATGGCAGCCGTAACCCTGCGAGTTTTCCGCGCGCATCGGGTGACAGGTTGGTCGCCGCGTCCACAATCGCACCTTGGAACAGGTCACTGCCTCGCACGATATGGGTCTGCACCTTGGCCATCGCAGTTTCTAGCGCTTGCCGGTCAAACGGCTCCGCTTCCAAGGCCTGACGAACTTCTCGCATCACCATGCGACGGCTCTGCCGCAGCTGCCGAAACTCCCGGGCCTGCCCCATGAAGGCCTGACGCAGGATCTTGCGATCCTGATGCTCCATGGTCATGGCAACACGGCGCAGATTGCCCTCTACACCGCCACCACCACCGCCGCCACTCAAGCGGCCAGCGATGAAGCCACCTAAAGCGAGGTTGATACTGAGCGAGAAAAGCAAGGCACCAACCAGTGTCCATAACGGCCAACGCCGCTGCTTCTTTGGCTGACTGTCTTGCCCATCCGCGCCCGGCAGGGGAGCATCATCCATATCGGGTTTCTCTGCGCTATCACTCATGATTGATCCTCCGTCCCGATACCGCCAAAGCCGCTATCGACGCTGCCGGTGAGGCTGGCAAACTGCTGATCAATGGTGGCCAGCGGGTCTTGGAAAGGCAGGTAGTCTGCAAATGGCAGGGTGCCGGCACCGGCGAAGAACCCAATCGCGGCACTGGCCGCCAGGGCCGCTGCCGATGGCCAAATCAACCAGTTCGGGCGTGGCAACCAGCCAAATGATCCCTGTCGTGCCACCTGACGGGTGTTGGCAGGCACTTGTTGTGGCCCAGCCGCCGCGTCTAGGGCAATCCGGCTCGCCAAGTCAGCAGTGCCTAGGTCTCTAGCCTCTTGGGCCATGGCTTGCCTGATCAGTTGATCAAGCGCCTGATCTGAAGCGTTGTCTTTTGTCATCACTCTGCTTCCCACATCTTAAACCATCATCCCCATCGGATTGCCCTAGCCCGCCATTGTCAGCAGGTTGGGATCCAGAACCTCTCGTAATTGCCGCCGGGCCCTTACCAGCAGCGCTTCCACCGCCTTAACGCCCAGCCCCATAATCTCACCGGCCTCGGCATTGCTGTGTCCCTCAAACGCACAGAGGGTCAGGGCAATCCGCTGCCGCTCTGGCAGTGTCGCAATCGCGTCCCGAACCAGCCGGTCACGATCATCAGCCTCAAGCCGATCAGTGACACTGGGTCGGTCATCCGCAGGCTCGGCAATACTATCCAACGCCGCATGCCGACCACGGCCACCGCGCTTCACCTGACGCTGCCGGTCAATGCATCGATTGACCAGAACCCGGTGGAACCAGGTGGTGAACCGCGCCCGCCCGGCCTGTTTTCGGTCCTCAACGGACCCTTCCGCCGGTGGCTGCCAATCCGCGGCACTCGTCCAAACCTTGGTGAATGCCTCTTGGACCACATCCTCGGCATCCGCCTCTAACCCATCAAAACCGCGGGCAATGACCATGGCACGCCCCAAATGCCGGGCCACCAACACGCCAAAGGCGTTGCGGTCGCCACGGGCAATGGCTGCCATCAGCTCATGATCCGAGGCCTCCTCACCCCGGTCATCTGCTGTGTTCAGTGCCGCCGTTCCTGCCATCAAGCAGCCCCCGACCGCACCATCCAAGACCCGCTCATTCCGCAACCTTTGCCAACGCCCGCTGTTAGTCTTTGCCTAGATTACTGTTCAACACGGTCCAGTTGGCGAAGAACCTGCGCTGGTTTTGAAAAAACTTCTGAAACGGTCAAGGCGTCAGAAGAATTTGTCGCTGACCCTGAATCGCCCTATGTCATGGCCATCAACCGATGAACGCGTGATTTTTGAGACTTTCAAGCGATGCCCGATCCCGCCGCCGCCATAGCGCCCCAGCTGAACCAAACCGCCAACGCCTTTCGCCTGGCCATGCGTAGCTGCGGGCAGACGGTTACGGTAATCGCAATGGCGGACCCTGAGAGTGGCGAGCGCTATGGGTTGACCGCCTCTTCCGTCACCTCCCTATCGATGGAGCCACCGAGCCTGGTTGCCTGCATCAACCGGGACGCCAAGATCAGCCCGCATATTGAGGTTGGCACGCTGTTAAGCATCAACATTCTGGGTGATGATCAATCGGCGATTAGCAACGCCTTCGCGACCGAGCCAGAACCTGGTGATCGGTTCCGCCACGGGGATTGGCAAACCGACCCCGACGGCGTGCCCTATCTCGCTGATGCGCTGGGTCATGTGGTTGCCCGCATTGCATCAACCACAGATCACGGAACCCACACAGTGGTGATCGCAGACGTGACGGCCGCCCTCGCCGACCCAACACGGCAGCCGCTGATTTATCATGATGGCGCCTACCGCCAGCTAGGCGACACGATCAGCTAATCCGCACTTTTGATGCCCCGCTTAATACAGGCGTGACGGGGGCAACACGCTACCTGTCTAAAGAATGACCGGTTACCGGGTTTTGTTGAGCCAAGCGCCCGCCGCTGCCAGCTTCAGTTCATCTGTTTTAACTGAGAATGCGTTAGCCATTCGGGCACATGGGCGAGCAAGCGGCACCCAACAATCTGGCAGAGGCCTTTGCGGCATCTGAGCAGACGACCGATCCCAAGTTGGATCGGCGGCACCTGCTGGCTGGCCTATCAGGTTTGGCGCTGGCCATGGCAAGCGTGCCCTTACGTGACGCGGCGGCCGCCACCCGTGCCATTCGCCTGCCACGCACCCGTGGCCTTTGGCTCTACAACAAAAATACTGACGAGCATTTGCGTCTGGCCCATGTGCGCAACGGTTTTTACGACCGCAATGCTTTACGGCGTCTCGACTGGCATCTGCGCGACCATCATGTGCAGCGCTACCATCAGATGAACCGCAAGCTGTTCGATGTGCTCTACGTCGTGCAGCAACGCTTTGGCGCGGACCGCCCACTGCTAATCACCAGCGGCTATCGAACCCGCAGCACGAATGAGCGCCTGGCCGAGCGGATCCCCGGTGTGGCGAGCAATAGCCTCCATATCAGCGGCAAGGCGGTGGATTTCCAAATCCCCGAGCGGAGCCCGAGGAGCATTTGTAACTACCTCAACGACCTCCATATCGGTGGGGTGGGTCGATACTCGACCCATGTGCATTTTGATGTCGGTAAGGTGCGTAAGTGGTAAGGCCCCTGCCGAGCCTGTAAGTTGACCACCCACTTACCGAAACCCAGCGAATTACTGAACTATGTCCGATGCGTTCCCATCCGATGCGCCATCGATCGCCATTATCGGCGCCGGCCTCGCCGGCCTGGCCGCCGCGTGGCACCTGATTGCCAATGGCAAACCAGCGCCGCAGCTGACCATCTTTGATAAGTCACGCGGGTTGGGTGGTCGGCTGGCCACCCGGCGCCTACCTAATGATCGATCCTTCAACCATGGCGCCCAATATGTCCGGGCATCCGACCCAAGGCTTCAGGGCATTCTGCGGGACGCAATCGCCGCCGGGCAGGCGGAAGAATGGACCGCGCCAATCGCAGACGGTCCGCCGGTATCAGTCGACGCACAGCGCCCGCGCTTCGTTGGCACACCCGGGATGAGTGCCCTTGGCCGGGTCATGATGGCCGCCGTCGATAAACAGGCAAAACAACAACGGCTGACCGTTGAGCGGTACCGCCAGACCCAGATCACCAAGATTTCCAAAGCGCTGCATGGCTGGCTGCTGGAAGATCAGCTGGGTGATCAGCACGGGCCCTACGACCACCTCTTGATGGCCATCCCAGCGCCCCAAGCAAAAGACCTATTAACCGCCGCCGATATCGAGGATGCCAATCGGCTTGAGCGAATGATCACCGCGGCCTCCACGCCGATGGTGCCCTGCTGGTCCCTGATGATTGCCTTTGAACAGGCGCTGCCGTTAGACGCGGAAGCGCGGCAATTTAAGGATCATCCTCTGGCCTGGATCGGCAAGAGCGCCAGCTCTGACGCCGGTGCTGCCTGGCATGGCTATGTGGTGCATGCAGCCCCCGACTGGTCTGCTACGCATCTAGAAGAGGGCAATGACACCGTGATCGAGCAGATGTTGGGCTTGGTTGCAGAGACTTTGAAAACCGACCTACCACCCATCGTGCATAAAACCGCGCATCGTTGGCGCTATGCCTTCGCGCCTGATGCCTACGGCAAACCATGCGTTCACGACGCCTCGCTGGGCCTGACCCTGGCCGGGGATTGGTGCCTCGGCAATCGGGCAGAAAGCGCGTTTTTGAGCGGTGTTGGTGCCGCGGAAGCGATAAATCCACAGGCTTAAGCACCCTTGGACCTCCAACGAATCGGGCGCAGTTTTCTGCGGTTTTGGCCTAATTTCGGCGACTCACTGCATTCTGGGGTAGGTTTACCCTAATACCTCAACCCTGTGGCAGGTTTGCAAAGCGCTTGTTTTTTGCGGTACATAGCCGCCTTCAAGGGGGCTACCGGTCGGGCAGGGCCGGGACAGCGCTTTACAGGCCATTTGATCCTTAGCTAGTCCAGAGCAACCATAAGTAATTCAACGCGCCCGCCAGGCGCCTGGGGTTGGTGTTTAGGATGACCACACCGTTTAAGCATTTCCTGCTGTCTGGGGCAGCAACCGTCGCGCTCGCCATCGGCCTCATCGCCGCTGAGCCGCAAACCGCAACCGCAGAAGACGCCACCGCTGATGGTCCGGTCATTGGCCGCCTCGACAGTATCGCGCCCGTCGGTGCCGAACAGGCCCCCGAATGGCTTGGTGAACAGCAGGCAGAGGCAGTCAGCGCCGATAGCGATGACCAACTGGCCGAGGCCTATGCCAAAGCCGAGGCCATGGCTGCCGCGCTAACCGATACCCAGATCACAGATTCCAAAGAATGGCTCGCCGACCAGTTGGCCGAGCTTGCCGGTGACACTGCCGAGACAACCGCTGAGCAGACCGAAGAGGTTGTCCCGGCAACCCTGACCGCCCCGCTCGCGGAAGCCGTTGAGCCGGTTGCGGCTGAAACCGACGTTGCAGCAACCGAAACGCCCGCTGAAGTTGCTGAGATTTCTGATGAAGCGGTTGAAACCGCCGACGCTGCAGAAACCGAAGGCGCAACGGAGATCTTCTCCGGTGACGTTCCGGTTCGAACCGAAATCATCATCCTGTCCCCAGTGCCCGTGCCTTCTGCGAAGCCAGAAGCACCAGTGGAAGCCAAGACGACCGGCCTGACCATTGATGTAGAGACAGTTGAGACCGCGGACGCCATTGAGACCATGGAAGCCGACACGGCACCGGTTGAGGCTGTTGAAGTGGCTAGCAGCGACTCCGAAAGCGTCCTGGCAACCGCCAGTGGCCTATCCCGTGACTTTGTTCAGGTGGCAGAAGCCGCAACCGTCGTTGCCGGTGAAGCCAATGGTGATGTGAAGGCGATCATTCACCTAGCCATTGAAAACCACCCGCGTGTGCTTGGTGACCGGGCATCGATCCTGGCTACCCGCGAGGCCTTGCGTGAGCAGCGCTCTGACTTCTTCCCAACCGTCTCACTTGAGGCGTCCAGCGGCTATCGCAACACCGACAACCGCACAACCCGCGCACGCCCAACCCGTGGCCCAGGCGGTGACCCAGATGTCACCGGCTTTGCCAATGAGGGTACGGTTCGCCTGCGCCAGCTGCTGTTTGATTTCTTCGCGACCCCAAATCTGGTTGAAGCCGCGCGCCAGCGTTTGAGCCAGTCCCAGTTTGTCGAGTCCGACAGCCAAGAGCAGATTGGTCTGCGCGCGATTGAAGCGTACCTACTGGTTCAGCAATCACGCCGCAATGCCAGCTTTGCCCGCGATAACGTCGATTTCCACGTCCAAACCCTGTCCGACATTCAACGCCGGGCTGAGGCGGGCGCTGGTGATAGCGGCGATGTCTCACAAACTGAGAGCCGCCTGGCCCTTGCCCGTGAGGTCCTGCTTGGCTTTGAAGAGCAGCTGGCGATTGCTAGCGCTGACTTTAAGGAAGCTGTTGGTTCCATGCCTGGTGAGTTGGGCCCACTAAACCCACCCGCTGAGCCAATCCCCACCACCATTGGTGAGGCAGTTGCGATCGCAACCGAAGAGAACCCCTTCATTACCGCTAGCCGGTTCAACGCCCACAGCCTGTCCCATGAGGTCGAGGCAGCCGAGGGTGACCTCTACCCACGTTTTGACGCTGACATCAGCTACAACCGTGGCTCTGATGTTGATGGCCTGGGTGGCGGTGAGGAAGAGACCCGCGCCCTGGTGCGCATGGTTTGGGATTTTCCAACCGGTGGTGCCGAGTACGCTGCGCGCAAGCGCCTGATGCGTGAGAAGGACGCCGCTGACCAAGAGACGGAAGAGCGGTTCCGCCTGATCGAGGAAGAGGTGCGCTCCAGCTATGCTGAAGTCACCATCACCCAGAAGCAGATTGAGCAGCTCGCTGAGCGAGTTGAGTCAGCCAATGCGGTCGTTGATGCCTATCAACGCCAGTTTGAAGCTGGTCGCCGGACTCTTCTCGACCTGCTCGATAGTGAGAATGAGCGCTTCCTCGCTCGCGTCTCTCTGAACAACGGCCAAAGCGACCTAATCCGCGCGAATTACCGTCTGTTCACCGCCATGGGGCGCCTGCGCCATGTGCTGGATATCGACAGCACCCTGGTTGAGGTTGACGCCGAGTAAGCGTCAGCCGGGCCGGGCCAACAGGTCACGCTTGCTAAATCATTGAAGCTGTTGGGCTCTCAAAGCGCAGCCCAACGTTTCATTGCGCGCACAAACCCACTACCATGGCCGTCATGAGCGAGGCCAAAACCGTTGATTTGCCGTCAAATGATCGCACCGCCGCGAAAGCGGGTGGGGCTACCACTGATGCTGTGCGCAATTCCGATGGTGAAACGGCCCCATTGCTGGACGCCCTTGCCTATGTGACGCGCTGGGCCGGTAAACCGCGCAGCCTGGCAAGCTTGACCGCTGGCCTGCCCTGGCGCCCGGCTGATGCCGAGGGCAAACCCGATATTGATCTAGTCATTCGCGCCGCTGAACGTGCCGGCTTCGATGCCAGGCTGAGCGGCAAGCGCCCGGGCCAGTTGACCGCGGCCGAGCTACCCGCCCTCATCCACACAGAGAAAGGTGTCCTCGTACTGCTGTCCTGGGATGAGGACACCGCAGAGATTAAGCGCATCGGCACCTCAGGTAATGATGAGAGCCGGACGCGGATGGGCCGTAGCAAGCTCGACAGTCTTAAGCTCAAACATCCGCCACTGATCGTACAGCCCGTGATGGAATGGGAGGCGATGGGCACGGCCTCTGCCCGGCCAGACGTCACAAAGACCATGGCTGATCATTGGTTCTGGGGACCCGTTAGCCAGAACCGCTGGATCTATGCCCAGGTGGCACTCGCCTCGCTAATGATCAATCTGTTTGGTCTGGCAACGCCGCTCTTCATTATGAATGTCTATGACCGGGTGCTGCCCAACGCAGCGTTAGAAACCGGCTGGGCTTTGGGCCTTGGCGCACTGGTCGTATTCGGCTTCGATTTCTTACTGCGAGGCCTGCGCGGGTACTTCATTGATGTCGCCGGACGCCGGGCAGATTTGAAGCTCGCGGGCCGCCTGTTTGACCAGATGCTGGATATTCAACTCGACCGGCTGCAAGGGCGTGCCTCTGGGGCGCTCGCCAACATGCTGCGTGAGTTTGAGAGCGTGCGTGAGTTCTTCACCTCCGCCACGCTCGCCGCCATGGTCGACCTGCCCTTTGTCTTCCTGTTCCTTGGCGTCATCTACCTGATTGGTGGGCCCATCGCCTTTGGTCTGGCGCTCTGCGTCTTTGTCATCGCGCTTGTAGGTCTGGCCATTCAATGGCCACTACGCCGGTTGATTGAGCGGGCACAGGTGGCGGACGACACCCGTCACGGCCTGATGGTTGAGACCATCAATGGCATTGAGACGATCCGCAGCACCGGCGCAGATCGGCGTTTGCGGGCCCGTTATGCGGACCTGCTGGCGACCAGCACCTGGTTTGGTCAACGATCCCGCCTCTGGGCGATGCAGGGCCTGCACACGGCCATGTTCATGCAGCAGGTGGCATCGGTTTTTGTCATCCTATCCGGCATGTATCTGGTGGCCGATGGTACGCTCACCGTTGGTGGCCTGATCGCCTGTGTCATCCTTGGCACCCGGTCGATTGCGCCGCTCGGCCAGGTTGCCCAGCTCGCCACCCGGTTCCAACAAGCCCGGCATGCCTTGATCGGCCTAAACGGCCTGATGGAAGAGCCGGTTGAGCGCCCGGCGGATCGCCGCTTCCTGCATCGTGACAAGCTGGATGGTCACATCGCGTTTGAGGACGTCACCTATCACTATCCGGGTGCTGAGCGGCCCGCCCTAAACCAGATCAGCATATCGATTGAGGCCGGACAGAAGGTTGGTGTTATTGGGCGTGTCGGCTCCGGTAAGAGTACGCTGGCCCGCCTAATTGCCGGTCTGTCACCACCGCGTTCTGGCCTGATCCGCATTGATCAGACGGATATCGCGCAGCTCGACCCCGCTGACCTTCGCCGCAACATCGCTCTGGTTCCACAGGATGTGTTCCTGATGCGCGGTAGCTTGCGGGATAACATCGCCGCCAGCCGCCCCGATGCCACGGATGAGCAGATCCTGGAGGCCGCGACCATTGCCGGCGTGCACGAGTTCGCCGCCCGGCATCCGCAAGGCTATGATATGCCCTTAGGCGAGCGTGGCCAGGGCCTCTCCGGTGGTCAGCGACAAGCGGTTGCGATTGCCCGTGCCCTACTGGGCCAGGCCAACACCCTGATCCTTGATGAGGCAACCAATGCCATGGATCAGCAGGGTGAGACCGCCCTTTGCAAACGGCTTGAGCCTTACTTGAAAGACCGCACCCTGGTCCTGATCACCCACCGGCAGAGCATGCTGGCATTGGTGGACCACCTGATCGTCGTGGACCATGGCCAGATCGCCATTAGCGGCCCTAAGCAAGAGGTACTAACGGCCCTTAGCAGCGGTAAGGTTAAGGTACCTGGCCAAGCTGAGGGAGGTGCCTAATGGACGCCAAACCCAGCGATCTAGAAGCCAAGCAACCGGCCATTGAGAGCGGTCGCGACCTGCCGCATATCATCGACCGCGCCCTGGCTGAGACCAAGCCCGCTGTGGCCGTCAACCTGCTACTGCTGGCGATCTTTGCCTTCTTTGTTTGGGTGGTGATTTGGGCCGGTACGACCGAGGTTGATGAGGTTACCCGTGGTAGTGGCCAGGTCATCCCGTCCAGCGAAGTTCAGGTGGTGCAAAGCCTTGAAGGTGGTCTTCTGGCACAACTGCTGGTTCAGGAAGGTGACCTCGTCCAGGCAGGCCAGGTTCTGGCAAGAATCGATGATGTTGCCTTCTCTGCTGAGCAACGCGGGAGTGAGGCTGAAATCGCTGGCCTCGATACCGCCATCGCGCGGTTGACGGCAGAAGCAACGGGTTTGGAACTATCATTCCCGGATGAACTAAGCGCCAACCGGCCGGAGTTTGTGGCCGCCGAACGGGCGCTGTTCGATGAACGCCAAGCCCAGCTGGGCAAAGCCCTCGCTGTGCTTAAAGATGAAGAACAGCAGACCAACTTCAACATCAGTGAGATGCAGGCCAAGATCGGCCAGCTCAGCACCAATACCGGTCTCGTCCGGCAGGAGCTCAATATCACGGCGGAATTGGTGGCCGATGGTGTTGTGGCGGCGGTTGAGGAAATTCGCCTTCGTCAGAAACTAACAGAAACCGCCGGTGAACTACGCCAGGCGCGAGAGGCCATCCAGGGGCTTGAGGCCAGCCTGAGCGGTAACCGCAACCGACAGGCAGAGCTAGAATCCTCATTCCGGGCGACGGCGCAGGAAAACCTCAATGCACGGCAGGTTGAGCGGGCGGCCATGATTGAACGTCAGGTCTCCGCAGATGACCGGGTCCGCCGGACTGAGCTGCGCGCGCCGGTTGCCGGTGAGATCAAATCGGTTGCGGTTAAGACAGAGGGCGCGGTGCTCCGCTCTGCCACCGACTTTATCGAGATTGTGCCACAGGAAGATGACCTGAAGATCGCGGCGCGCATCCGGCCCGCCGATATTGCGTTCCTGCACCCCGGCCAGGATGTGCGGGTGAAGATCACCGCCTATGACTTCACCATCTATGGCTCCCTCCCCGCCCGGCTGGAGCGGATTGGCGCCGATACCGTGCTTGGTGATGACAATGAACGGTATTACGAGATCGAGGTTCGTACCGATCGCAATTATCTGGATGGCCGCACCGCTGGTGAGCAACTGCCGATCCGACCAGGCATGGTGGCCGAGGTTGAGATCCTGACCGGTAAGCGCACCATCCTTGATTATCTGCTGAAACCCCTGACCCGCATCAAAGAGCGGGCCCTGACCGAGGCGTAAGGGTACGGGTTATGGCAGAGCGTGGGGGCTTCTTTATCGCCGCAGGGCGGTTCATCAAGAAACGGCGGCTTGAGCTGATCTTGCCGATCCTGCTCGCCTTCCTACCAGTCTGGGAACGGGGCTATAGCGACAGTGCGGGCATCATGGACCGCCTGACCCGCCTCAATTTCGATTTCTACCTGCGTGCCATGCCACGTGAACCCGACCCCGAATGGCCGGTTAAGATTATCGATATCGATGAAAAGGCCCTAGCCAAGGTGGGGCAATGGCCATGGTCCCGCGCGGTAATGGCAGAGCTGGTTGATCGCCTGACCGAGCTTGATGCCAAAGTGATCGTCTTCGATATGGTGTTCGCAGAACCGGATCGCCTCTCACCGCAACGGATGCTGTCCCAGCTGGCCAGTTTTGACGGCAGTGTTGATACCGAAAACCTGGCCGCCGTCGTCGCCGGTCTACCGGATAATGATGAGCAGTTTGGCGAGGCGATCAAGGCGTCGCGCCGGGTGGTCGCTGGCATTACTCTTGATAGTGAGGGCGGCAAAATCCCTGCCCACCAAGACAAGCGCGGCGGTGTTCGATTTGACAACGCAACCGTCGCGGCGGGCGGGCAGCGAAATGATGATCTTGGCATCTGGCGCTTGCAGCGGGCGACGAACGGGATCGTTAAGAACCTAGACGTTATTGAACAGGCTGCACGTGGCACCGGCCACTTCAATATGAACCCAGGGGTGGATGGGTTGGTCAGACGGATCCCGATGATCCATGCCTTCCACCCTGAATCAGAAGCCGGAATGATCAGTGGCGAGGGCGGGCTCTATTACCCAGGCTTAAGCCTGCAAGCCTTGCGCATCGGCGAGGGCGGGCGCCGGGGACGGATTATCGCCAATATTTTTGAGGACCCCAATCACCGCCGCACCATTAGTTTCGGCGATCAGGGTCAAGAGCAGCAGGTCACCCTGAACAACCTTGGCTATCTGAGCGCAAAGGTGGGGGAACATGAAATCTCACTCCTCGAGCGAGGGGAGATGATTGTCTATTTTGCTGGTCATTTGGGCCCAAAACCCGATGACGCAGGCAAGAACTATAAAGAACAGCGATACGTGTCAGCTGCCCACATTCTTGATGGCTCGGTAGATCCAGAGAAGATTGCGGGAAAATATGCGTTCATCGGGACGAGCGCCGCGGGCCTTAAGGATTTGCGATCCACCCCCCTCAATGCCCTAATCGCGGGGGTTGAGGTCCATGTCGAGGCGTTGGAGCAGATCCTCCAGGGCAAGTTCATCACCCGACCAGCAGAAATCCAGCTGCTTGAATGGGCGGGCGCGATGTTACTGGGGATTGGCGCCGTGCTGCTGTTGCAGGTGGCGGGCTCAATTATCTCAGGTGTAATCGCGTTGAGCACCGCCGCCGGCATCTATGGTGGGTCGGTGATGGCATTCAAGAACGAGTTGCTGTTCGTCGATCCGATTATGCCAATCACGGCGCTGACCCTGTCGTATCTCTCCGCCCTCGCCCTCAATCTTTGGCGCACCCAGTCTGAGAAGGCGGAGCTGCGCGGCGCCTTTGGCCTCTACCTCTCACCCGAACTGGTGGATGAGCTGTCAGAGAACCCAGAGCGGCTGAAGCTGGGCGGTGAGATGCGCGAGCTGACCATCCTGTTCTCAGACATTCGGGGCTTCACCTCGATCTCAGAGCAGTATGATCCTGAGAGCCTGACCAAGCTGATCAATGCGTTCCTAACGCCTATGACCGCCTCGGTTCTAGAGAAGCGTGGCACCATTGATAAGTACATGGGCGATGCCTTGATGGCGTTCTGGAACGCCCCGCTGGACGTGGATGAACATGCGAAACAGGCCTGCCGCTCAGCGATTGAAATGACCGCCCTACTTGGCCCGCTAAATGTGGAGTTGGAGAGGCAGGCCAAGGAAGCGGGACGGAAGTTCATCCCACTCAATGCCGGTATCGGCATGAACACCGGTCCTTGTAGTGTTGGCAATATGGGGTCAGAGCAGCGCTTTGCTTACTCTGTCCTCGGCGATGCGGTGAACCTGGCGGCACGGCTTGAGGGCCAGACCAAGTCCTATGGCATGGCCATGATTGTGGGTGAGACCACGAAAGAGCAGATTGATGGCTTTGCGACGATCGAGCTCGACCTGATCCGGGTGAAGGGTAAGCTGCAGCCAGTTACGATTTATGGCCTACTGGGTGCTGAGGCCGAGGGCGCTGACCCTGCCTTCCAACAGTTGAACAAGACCGTTGATGACATGCTGATTGCCTATCGCAGCCAGAACTGGGACGGCGCCCTAACCCTGCTGGATCAGATGAAATCAGAAGCCGAAGCCCTAGGCGAGCGGCTACCACGCGGCACGAATATCCAGGTGCTTTACGACCTCTACGCTGAGCGGATTTCATCTTACCGGGCAGAACCGCCGGGAGATGATTGGGACGGGGTATTCGTGGCCACCACCAAGTAACGCACACCACCACTTACAAACAAAAAGCCGCGGCGACCGGATGGCCCCGCGGCTTTTTCTGTGAAGGCCCTAAAAGCCTTAAGCGATCGTCGTCAGATTGACCGTCGCACCCGTGTCGTTAGCGACATAGATCGACACGCTCGGCGAGCTTAGATCATCGACATACTTGCTGAAGGTGTAGCCACCCTCACCAATCTGATCGATACCCGTATCCTCAAAGTTGTCATCAAGGTTCAGGGTGCCGTTGGAGCTATGCAGGACAACCTCGAGTGAGTTCGAGCCATCCGTCATATCGATGACATCCTGAATATTAATGGTCGCACTACCGGAGCCGCTGCTACCCGCTTCACCCAGCTCAATCCGTTCGATCTGGTCAAATAGGGTAGAGGCCACGTTCTCTGAAGAGCCACTGAAGTTGTAATCCAGCCCATCATTCTTCAGCACGACGGTGTCAAAGTTGTTGCCACCGGAGACACCATCAGGTCCGGTGCCGACCTGGCCAGGTGAGGTTAGGTCTAGCGTGATCGTATCCTCACCATCCCCGGCGATAATACCGCCATAGAAGAAGCTCGGATTAATGGTGATCTGATCATCACCGGCACCGCCATAAATGACGTCACCTTCGTCACCCGTGATCTGATCATCACCGGAACCACCATAGAGAAGGTCAGATCGGATACCGCTGGTATGGGTCACACCGTCAAGGACGTCATTACCATCGCCACCATAGAGGGTATCTTGGCCACCGCCGCCGACGAGAATGTCATTGCCAGTACTTCCACTCTCCCCATCTGAGAAGAGGAAGCCACCTGTGATCACATCATCATCGTCGCCGCCATAGAGAGCGTCATCACCGAAGCCACCGGCCACACTATCATTCTCGGTGCCACCATAGAGGAGGTCATCATAGCCGAAGCCGCCGGTGACAGAATCATCACCGAAGATCTCGTCATCGCCGCCACCGCCATAAATGGTGTCCTGCTGAGCGCTGCCAACAAACGTGTCATTGGAAGCACCGCCTGTCAGGCTGTCCGAATTAGCGCTGCCTAACCCGCTAGTCATAAGTGTGGTTGAGAAAGTTAGCGTCGTGTCGGTCGATGTGGAGACGGTGAAACCATAGATCTCATCACCCGTGCCGGTGACAATCTGGAATTGAACATCACCAACCCCATCCCCATCAGTATCAACGTTAACAACTGCGCCATCTGATGTTGCGGTGATTGAGATATCCTCAACATTATAAACGCCAGGCAGAATGACCTCATCCTCCGCAAGACCGAAGCCCGCGATAGTGTCACCGGCAAAGTTACTGACCAGAATGTCGGTAACATCGTCGGCGAAACCGTCATCATCGAGGTCGATCAGGTCAGCGCCGGCACCGCCGAAGATAGTATCTTCCGCAAAGCCGCCATAGATGGTGTCAGCCTCTCGGCCACCATAGAGGGTGTCCTGGCCGTCACCGCCATAGAGCAAATCTTGACCCTGGTTACCGTAGAGTAGGTCATCACCGACACTGCCATCGATATGGTCATCCCCGGCCTCACCAAAGGCAGTGTCCGCACCGGTTCCAGAGCCGGTGCTATCATCACCAAGAATCAGATCATCACCATCACCGCCATAGAGCAGATCATCACCATTGGCACCGGCAACACTGCTGAAGCCGAAATACTCACCATAGATCGAGTCATCGCCGTCGCCGCCATAAATGGTGTCGTCACCTGCTGTCGTCCCCACGCCATACACCCGGTCATCGCCCGGACCAGCATCGACGAAGTTGCTGAGGCCTCCAATTTCAATGGTGTCATCACCGAAGAAGCCGAGGATAGTGTCGCCACCAGAAATGGAGGTCAGCCCCATCTCTTCAATATCGTCACCATCATTACTGCCCGCTGTAACCGCTGTGAGGCCATCTGTTGGAGTGTTGTCAACATCGATAAGAGAGGCGCCAGCTATCGTTGCTTGACTAGCTACCAGTGCGATTGTTGGCCCAAGACCAGCCGAAACCAGGTCACCGGCAATCTGAACATCAATGAAGTTGTTAGATGTATTGCCGGTCAGTCGGAAGGTGCTGAAGCCCGTCGAGCTATCAAATGTCGGGGTTCCAACAATTAATGATGTGTCCAGGCCACCGGCAAAGATAACCAGTGCATCACCGGTACCAAAGTCACCTAAGCGGATAACACCACCGCCCGGCAGCAGCTCAACCACGGCGGTATCGCCGCCGTCACCGCCATAGAAGGTGTCGTTATCGCCGCCATAGAGGATGTCGCCACCGGCGCCACCATAGAACAGGTCGGCCTCAGTCTCTGTTAGCGTGCTGAAGTTACCACCATAGAGGATATCGCTGCTGCTGCTGCCATAGAGAATGTCAGCACCGGCATCACCATTCAGGGTGATACTGCCGCCGGCATCGCGGCCATCGACGATGTCGCCACCGCCGCCGCCATTGATGACCGTATCATCAATCAGCAGGTATTCATCGGCGCTGGTACCCGAGGTGCTCTCGATCAACTCCATCGCGGTGAACACCAGTGCTTCACCATTAACGGTGTCAAAGCCGAGATCGACCGAGGTGATACCACCGAAGGTAACATCACCGACAATCGCTACACCCTCGAGATCAATGGTCAGTTCAACCGAGCCATCAGCCTCAAGATCAATATCAATGGTTGTGACGTCGAAGGAGCCGACACTGATCGATGTCTCGATCAGGCCGACAGTCTCAGTATTAAAGGTCGGATCTAAGAACAGCGTGTCGACACTATTGTCAAAATCATCGATGAAGACTGTATGACTTGACCCAACAATGGCAGACAGAACGAACACGTCGCTACCGCTGCCACCGGTTAGCCTTGCATTGCCATCGCCATCATAAAGGATGTCATTTCCAGAGCCGCCATCGATGGTCTCATCGCCCAGGCCACCAACCAGAATGTCATTCCCAGAGCCACCCGACAGATTGTCGGCACCTGAAGCACCCAAGACGATGTCGTTGTTATTACCACCGTCCAGAGTATCGTCACCGGCGTTGCCATAGATCGTATCGGAACCATTGCCAGCAATGATGCTGTCATCACCCGGGCCGCCACCAACGAGATCATCGTCAGCACCACCATCAAGGGTGTCGTTACCCTGACCGCCTAGCAGCGTATCTGAACCCAACGTGCCGGTGACACTGTCATTCCCAGTACCGCCACTAAGCTGATCATTGCCCGAGCTACCAGTGATGGTGTCGTCACCTTCATTACCATCAATGGTGTCGTTATCGGCGTCACCGATCAGGTTGTCATTGCCAGCAAGGCCCAGAATGATGTCGTTGCCAGCAAGACCAAAGATGGTGTTGCCACCAGAGTCACCCTCCAACGTGTCATCACCAGACGTCGCACCGCCATTGGTATCATCCTCAAGCGTGATGACGCTGAGCGCTTCATTGATTACCGGATCCAGTTCGGCGGGCAGACCGTCCACCGTAAGGGTAAAGTCAGGGCCGCCGGAGCCATCCAAATCAATGCCCAGCGTGTGAAGACCACCAGAGAAGCTGACAACCGAAATCAGACCAGAGACGCTTGGATCCGCGCCCTCGACAATGATTACGTCGCCATCGTCAAGGCTGAAGTCGCTAATGAAATCGCCGGAGAGCTCGCTAGCGGTACCGATAAAGGTATCGCGGCCATCACCGCCAACTAGGAAATCACCACCATCACCGCCAGCAATCAGGTCGTTACCTGCGCCGCCGCGAATTGTGTCAGTGCCAGAACCACCGAACACATCGAGTTTGCCGGTAAAGCTGGTGCCAGTGAATCTGTCGTTGCCGGATCCCATATCCGCAAGGATCTCACCAGAGCCAAAGGCATTTACGGTATCATTGCCGTCCCCGCCAACGATAAGCGCGCCACTGCCGGTGGAGATGAAGAAGGAGTCCTGCCCCTCGCCACCAATCAGGGTGTCGAAACCACCATTGCTGTGGGTGATAAAGTCATCGCCCGCATCACCTTGGACGATGTCATTGCCGTTCCCACCATTCAGGTCGTCGTTGCCATCGCCACCGAAAATGGTGTCACCCTCATTGCCACCATTGACGAAATCATTGCCGGCACCACCGATCAGAATATCGGAACCGTCATCGCCACTGATGGTGTCGTTATCGCTGCCGCCATCAATAAGGTCGGGACCGCCATAACCCTGAATGCTGTCATCACCCTGCTGACCGAAGAGGGAGTCGGCACCGGTGCCGCTCATGCTCTCATCACCGATGATGTTGTCGTTACCGGCACCACCGTAGAGTTGGTCATTGCCTTCAAGGCCGTAGATGCTGTCATCACCGGGTGAACCGGTCAGGTTGTCATCGGTCGGGCTGCCAGAGCTGTCGCCATAGATCAGCAGACCAGAGTCAACAACGGCAATCTCCGACGTCAGGCCAATATCGGTTGAGCCACCATAGCCGTAAACATCGGCAACTGCGCCGCTGCTACCAAGACCAAGCAGGCGGATGGTTGCGTCGGTTGATCCGTTGCCATCCTCATCGATTTGCAGCAGCAGATCACTGCCGCTGACGGAGACCGAGACATCACTGTCAGTTAGGTCAACGCCATCGACGATGATGGTTTCACTGAACAGGCTGAAGTCGGCAATAACATCGCCATCAAGCTCAGACACAGTGCCAACAAAGCGATCTGAACTGAAGTCAGAGCCACCGTAGAGCGTATCGCTACCCGCCTGGCCATAAAGGTAATCGCTGCTACCCTCACCATAGATAACATCATCCTGATCGCCACCATAGATGACGTCAAAACTGCTGCCACCGTAAAGGACATCAGCACCGCCCAAACCGTCGATGTTATCGATGCCGCCCAGGGCAAGAATGGTGTCATTGCCAGACGTACCAGTAAGGACATCGGCACCATCTGTACCAACAATCGCGCCATCCGGACCAATGCCGAACAGCAGGCCACCCATGGTGTCCTGGGCATCGAAGACGCCCGGGGTAAAGTCGAGGTTATTAACGGTAAAGCTAATGCCACCGAAGGAGACAGTTACGTCGCTACCGCTATTGCCCAGGGTTGGCAGTGAGCCGGTGCTGGCGCCAGCAATGAAGATGCGGTCGGAACCGATGCTGAAATCACTGATGATGTCGCCACTATCGGTACCAGAGAAGAAGAAGGTGTCGTTGCCATTCCCGCCGAACAGGGAATCAACACCATCGCCGCCACCAATCGAGTCAGCCTGGTTACCACCGAAGATGGTGTCGTTATCCGCACCACCATCAATGGTGTTGGTGCCGCTGGACGCCTGAAGGTTATCGTTGCCGGCGCCACCGCTCAGGCTGTCATTACCAGAGCTGCTGGAGATGCGGTCATTACCAGTTCCACCGATGAAGGTCTCATTGCCGGAGCTACCGAAGATGCTGTCATCACCGGCACCGCCATCAATGGAATCATCACCTGAATTGTTGGTAATGCGATCATTACCGTCACCGCCGGACACCGTATCATTGCCCGCGCCAGAGAAAACCGTATCCTCTCCAAATCCAGCAACAAGACTATCGGCACCACCCTGGGCATCGATGCTGTCATTGCCGTTGCCGCCCTGGATCGTCTCAGCGTCATTACCACCGTAAATGCTGTCATTACCGCCGGCGCCATCCAATTGGTCAGCACCGCCATTGCCGATTATCCGATCGCCACCGCTGGTGCCGGTAAAGTTGTCGACACCGCTGGTACCGATCAGAACTGATGGGGAACTCAGGTCGATGAAAGCGCCAGAACCAGCAGCTGTTACGGAGATACCGCCAGTATCCAAGGCCAGCCCTGGGGTTGTGCCACTGATATCGAGGGTCAGCGAGAAGTTATCCACGCCAGGACCATCACCGCCAGGATCGACATCAATCGTGAATAAGTCAGAGCCCGCAGGGGTAACGGTGACCAGAGAGCCACCGTAACCACCCTCAATAAAGATCTTGTCGTCTTCGAACAGGTCGAAATCGGTGATGTTGGTTGTTGCACCCGTTGCTGAGCCGACGATGAATACGTCAGCGCCATCGCCACCGGTTAGCTGGTTAACACCGGCACCGCCATCGAGGCTATCGGCACCGTCACCGCCCTCGAGCGTATCGTCATTGGCACCACCATAGACCTGGTCATTACCGAACCCGCCATACAGGCGGTCATCGCCCGCATCGCCATAGATCTGGTCATTCTCGAAGCCGCCATCGATGGAATCACCGCCATCACCACCATAGATGATGTCGTTATTGCCATTGCCGTCGATGGTATCGAAATCAGCGCCACCATAGATCAGATCAGCGCCGCTGCTGCCAGAGATGCTGTCATCACCATTATCGCCAAAAATTGTTGTATTACCGAAGCTTACAACAACCGTATCTTGGCCATCACCACCGTAGATGATGTTGTTAAAGCCAGCGGAGACGATGTCATCATCATTGGCACCGCCATAGGCGACAATGCCGCCATCATTGAGCTCAATGTAATCCAGGCCATCACCACCATAGAGAATATCGCCGGAATCACTGCCATAGATCGTATCGTCACCCGGGCCACCATAGACCAGGTCCACCCCATCACCGTCATCGATGACGTCATTCCCGCCATTGCCATACAGAATGTCGTCGCCATCGCCGCCCTCGATTAGGTCATTGCCGCCCGCACCATCAAGGGTGTCGTTGTTGTCGAAACCTAAGAACACCTCATCGGCAGCTGAACCGGTGAACGTATTCGGCGTGACATCGCCCAGGAACAGATTGGGTCCACCCAGACTAACCTGTGCCGCGGTTGGGGTAATGGTGGCAACCGCTGTACCAGCAACTGCATTACCCGTCAGGGTGAAGGTCGATGAGCCTTGTGTGTTGGTAAGGGTGACAGAGAGATCACCGCTAGAATTCAGGAAACCGATTGAGTCGACACTCTGGTCGAAATCAGTCACCAACAGCTGATCGGTTGAGAAGCTGAAATCCGCGATCGTATCGCCGTTAAAATCGCCAACAAACCCGGCAAAAACATCAGCGCCACTACCACCGGTCAGGTTATCTGAACCGCCACCGCCATAGAGGGTGTCATCACCACCGCCGGCATCGATGTTATCAGTTGAGCCGAGGCCAAAAATCTCGTCATCACTGCCGGTGGTATCGAAGTCTGAGCTGCTGTCGCCGCTGTTCGTTCCGGCGAGAATGCCAAGTGGCTCAACAGATGGAACCGGGAGGATCGCCTCACCATCTGGGCCGACAATGCCGACAGAGTCAGTGCCACCGCCACCACCGCCTAGATCAACAACGGCCGTGTCCTCACCAATGGTATCCTGACCGCTAGTGTCCTCACCGAGCGTGTCTTCACCTTGGGTATCCTCACCCTGGGTATCTTGGCCTAGGGTGTCATTGCCGTCGGTGCCGTCGCCCGTGCCATCGTCGCCGGTGCCATCCAGCAGGATCTCAAGAAACTCGTCATCATCATTGCCATCATCGTCACCGGCGCCAGCCCCTGCCACGGTGTCGTTGCTGCTGCCACCACCGGTGCCACCGGCCGTTGTATCTTCAGTCGTACCGCCGCTGGTGGTGTCGTCATCCCCATCACCGTCGGTCTCGTTACTCTCACCATTATCTTGGAACTGACGGTTGGTTGTGCCGTCACCGGTTTCCGTTAAGGTGCCGTCATCCTCTTCCTCGCCCTCATCATCAGGCGCGTTGCCTTGGTCTTCCTGGAAGGCTTGCAGCGGCTCGAGGAAGGAGTCCCAATCGGCATCCTGCAACTGATCTTGCAGGCTGCTAATGATCTCTGGCCCAATCTCATTCAGCAGCGCGCCAATCTGAATGGGCGACAGCTCGACCTGATTGGTTTGGCCGTTGGATGAGCTAATACCGGCATAAAGCCCGCTAATCTCAGTGATGCCACCAAACTGATCACCGAACACACCTGCACCCTGCAGGAAGGTCAGTTGGATCTGACCATCGGCGCCAACACTGGCCTCAATCGAGCCAACAACGACGGTACCGCGAATACCGAGCGTACCGGCAGGCGTCTCAATTGAGACGTTCTCTGGGGTGTCTTCCGCCACCAAACCACTGACGAAGACGAATACACCTTTCAGGGCAGAAAACTTGTGCTGACCTTCGTTAGTCGTCGGGTCGTAGACATACTCGTCCACCAACAGCGCAGCATCCGGACCGAGGGCAAAGGTCGTCTCATCTGCGAATTGGATGGTTAGGGCACCATCGGCAAAGGTCTCAACCTCATCATCGAGGAAGATTGGGCTGCCGATGCTAAGGGGACGCTCGCTGTCATCAACCTGGAGGGCAATCACCTCACCGGTCAATTCGGTGACGACGCCAATTGGCTCACCATACTGGTCGATAAGGGCCTGAATTGCCGGATCAGCGCTGTCAGTTGCCTGGGCAACCTGCTGAAGCGCGCTCAACGACTCTGTATCGGTGGAAGAGGTGACGGATGACGCCTGGCTCAGCAGTGCATCGGTATCCGTGTTGCCATCGCTGGATCCTTTGATCCCGTCGAGCACACCGTCCATGATTTTTACCCCCAAAGACAACCAGTCAATTCAAGCAATCCGCCCTAACCCCGGGTAAGTACCCGGACGGATCACCGGCCCATTTCACTTCAACGGATTAGTAAGCAAAATGCCAAACGCCGAAGTAGGCTGAGCGGTAACCCGCTCAACCAAATCTGCCTCAAATTGACCTGCCCTGCCCAGGGGAGACGCGTGAACATCCCGACCTATTGACGCAAAAGTAGCATAAAAACGCGCTGTATTGCCAATGTTACGCCGTTGGCGGCTTGTATTTGCAACAGGTCGGAAGCTCTTGCCGCCCGCAATCTATTTCACTTATGACAGAGTTACAGGTATTTACTGCCTGATTCGGTTTGCGCTGACCAATCAGTCAACCGCAAGACGAGCACGTGACCAAGCAATAACCCAATATGTAGTTGGCGGCTTGGAGTTGGTCGCGTAATAAGCGGCCAAAGACCGCGCGGAGGATTTTGATGGCGCAATCGCTGCTGGTAGTGATCGTCGAGAAGGACTTTTTTCTGGATGTTTGCGAGGCTTTGGAAGCCTCCAGCATTACCGCCTTCACCTGTCTGCACGGGACCGGCACCGGTATCTGGCAGCAAGTTGATCGCTGGGTGAACCCAGAGAAAATCGTCTTCATGAGCGTGATCAACAAGAGCCAGCAAGAAGCGGCCTATGACAGCCTGCGCAAGCGCGTTTCCCTCGATATGCCAGGGCGCGGCATCGCCTTCTCAATGCCCGTTGAAAGCGGCATTGGTGTCGGCATTCCCGCCGATGGCACTAGCGCTGCCGCGGACGCTTAAAAGCGACTGCGTAGTACCGCGCAACAAAACGTGACCCCGAAAATTGGCTGAAATCTGCCTGCTCGGCTCAGCCCCGTGGCCTCAAACGGCTAAATGCGATATTGTGCCGGTTCGTTGGGGGGGGTGCCGGTCTCGGCATTTGACTGCGAAACACCAAATAAGAACTCAAAAGACATAGATGCGGGACACTATGGGGCCACCCAAAGCTTCCGATGACGAACAGGGTCCTGGCGGGGGTGAAGACGCCCGCACAATGCGGCCTGCCACGAATGACCCGGAGGCGCGCGCCAAAGCGCAGGCCATGGCCCAACGCCGTACCGCGCAGGCCAAACGCCAACAGCGTGAGCAATCTGCCGAGGGGGAGCGACCAGCCGCCGAAGCTGAGCGACGGGGTCCGGTTCTATCGGCCCGTAACGTGGTCAACGCCGCAGTAGATGAGGCGCGCCCAGAAGGTAAGGGCGATCGCCCCAACCCAGAGCAGCGCCGTCGACAACGCCCTCCAGGCGCAGCACCGAACAAGAAGGCAGCGGCCGCCCCATCGAAGGCCAGCAGGCTTCGTGAGCTTGAGTTCGTTGATCTCTACGTACCACTGCACGCCAATGGCGTTGCCCGCTACAACCCGAAGGATGTTCGGGTTGGTGAACCTGGCAATGTGGATGTCACCAGGGAATATGAGGCTGACCTCGCCCGCCTACGCGAACAGCTGCACCTAATCAAAAAAGAAGACTTCAGCCTCGCCCATGATGAGGTTCGGTATCGTGGATCCCGCGCCCGGTTGGCCAATGGCGAGCATTGGGTTTGCCTGCGGCGGATTTCTGGCCAAGTGCCCACGCTGGAAGAGTTAAAGGTTGATGAGCTTCTGCTGCCTGTGCTGCGTGGCCTTGGCCGCCGCAACGGGCTGATCATCGTTTGTGGTGGTACGGGTCAGGGTAAATCAACCACTGCCAATGCCATCCTTGCCGATTATCTCGACCGCCTTGGCCATGTTGCCATGACGATTGAGGACCCGGTTGAATTCAACATGAGCGGTGAACGGGGCAATGGCGGCTATTGCTTCCAGGTTGAGGTGGAAGATGATGAGGCCTGGGCCCCATCATTGAAACGGGCCCTTCGGTGGCACCCGCGCTATATGCTGGTGGGCGAAATCCGCTCGGGCGCAGCCGCTGCGCAGGTGTTACGTGCCGCAACCTCTGGCCACCTGGTCATCACCACCCTGCATGCCGGGTCGGTTGAGAAGGGCATCCAGGCCATGATCCAGGTCGCGGAAACAGAGATTGGCAGCCGGGCGCAAGAGCTGGTGGCCGAGGGCATTTCTGCCGTCCTGCACCAAACCTTAACGCCCACCGGGCCAGAGATTTCATACATCTTCCCGAACCCGAGCGGCGCCGACCCGGCGCGCCAATACATTCGGGCGGGCAAGCTGCATATGCTGAACTCCTTCATGGAACAGCAGGCCATCCACCTGGCTAACGAGGCCGCCGGTAAGAATGCAGATGGCACAGCAAGACAGCGCGGCGGTTAAAGCCACGCTGTTATCAAAACTCGCTGATTATGATTAGAGCTTAAGTAGCCAGCTTAACTTGGCCGGCTGAGATTAGGCCGGTTGCGTCCCGGCTCTCAATCAAGCCAGTTTCCAGGCGATAGCGCCCACGCTCGGTCCGACGGTCACTGCCCAGGCCAGCCGCATCGGCAGCATCAATCACGTCCCCCGCCTGCACATAGGCGAATTTCAGCATACGGGCATTGTAAGTTTGGTTGGGCAGGCCGGTTGAGAAGTAGACTCCGACCCGACCATTCTCGATCGCGTGGTTCAGGGCAGCCATGGTTTGGTGGCGGCCAAGCTCGTCGAGATTGTTCTCTTCATCGCGGCCGAATGGCGTGCCGTTTTGGCGGCCTTCCCAGTAGGTTTGCACCTCACGCAGATTGACCAGTTTATTGCGGTCAACGGCACCGGTTGACCGGGTGGGCTCATGATTAACCCAACCGCCAGTCCAGCGATCCATCGTGCGTTCGAAGGTAGCTAAAGCCCCCATAAATCTTCCCCAGTATACAACGTCCCCACACAGCCACTGCCCCACGCAATAGCTGATATGTTTAGGATCGTTCGTATCTAAGAAAGTGACAAAGAATATCTATTTTAAGAAATTATATTCCAACGAGAGACAATCGCGCAGACGCTCTTGGAGTGCGCTTACAGCCTGTGTTTCTGCGAGGAAATCGCCTATCGGCATCAGGCGCCAGTACTGACCCTCATCACCAAACTCGATGGCATCGACATCATCGGCGGATAGATCGCCAATAAAGAAATAGGCTGGCAGCCGGTCCGCCCGCTCATAACGCCGTCCCAGCGTTAGCCGAGAGTACGGCAGATTAAGGCCGAACTCCTCGGCCAGCTCCCGTAAAGCGCAGTCGGTGGGCGCCTCATCCCCCTCGCGCCCGCCGCCGGGCAGGTCCCAACAATTGGGAAACGGAATATCGGGCTTATCATCCCGACGATATGTCAGGATCTGATCCTCTAGGATCAGCGCCAGCTTAGCGCCCGCAAAATCCTCACCATCCCAAACTGACAGCAAACCATCCCCCCTCGGGCGATCAGCCCTTGGTCTTAAGCAGACGGATATCAGGCCAGTTGGATGTTGTGTCATCCAAATGCCAGGCGTTCCTCGCCATGAAGACCGGCTGCTCATCATGATCATCGGCGATGGCCGAGGGTTGGGCGTCGATGAATTTCTTCAGTTGCTGATGATCATCAGCTTCAACCCACCGCGCGGTGTAGAGCGTCGTCGCCTCAAACTTCACCGGGATGTCGTACTCCGTCCGCACACGGTCGGCGAGCACGTCAAACTGCAGGGCACCAACGACGCCGACCACCCAGTCACTATCCATGCGTGGCTTAAACACCCGGGCGCCGCCCTCTTCTGCGATCTGCTGTAGCGCGCGGCCCAAATGCTTAGCCTTCATCGGATCCTCTGGTCGCACCCGCTGCAGTAGTTCGGGGGCGAAGCTTGGGATCCCGGTGAATTTGATGTCCTCACCCTCGGTTAGGGCGTCACCGATACGCAAATTGCCATGGTTCGGCAGGCCGATGATGTCGCCGGGGAAGGCTTCCTCGGCCAACTCCCGGTCCTGGGCCAGGAACAGCACAGGGTTGTGCATGTTGACCATTTTGCCGGATCGCGGGTGCTTCAGCTTCATGCCCCGTTTGAAGTGGCCAGAGCAGAGGCGCATGAAGGCAATGCGGTCCCGGTGCTTCGGGTCCATATTCGCCTGGATCTTGAAGACGAAGCCAGAGACCTTCTTTTCTTCCGGCTCGATGGCACGACCCTCGGCCGGTTGTGGGCGCGGCGGCGGTGCCATGGCCACCAAACCATCCAGCAATTCCCGAACACCAAAGGCGTTGACGGCAGAGCCAAAGTAGCAGGGGCTTAGATGCCCTTCGCGGTAGCCTTGCACCTCAAGCGGCTGCATCAGCCCGCGCGCCATCTCAACCTCTTCACGAAGTTGGGCCACCTGGTCCGGATCGACCAATTCCTCCAAACGGGGGTCGTCCAATCCCTTGACGGTCTCACGAACACCGCCGATAGCCGTGCCACCCTTCTTCTTCTCGCCACGCTCCATCAAGACCAGCTGGTCATTGATCAGGTCATAGCAGCCGCGGAACAGGGGCCCCATGCCAATGGGCCAGGAGGCAGGCGTGACGTCCAGCGCCAGCTCTTGCTCAATCTGATCGATCAACTCAAACGGATCACGGGCTTCCCGGTCCATCTTGTTGATGAAGGTCATAATCGGCACATCGCGCAGGCGACATACCTCGAACAGCTTGCGGGTCTGTGGCTCGATCCCCTTCGCGGCATCGATAACCATCACCGCGCTATCGACCGCCGTCAGGGTTCGATAGGTATCTTCGGAGAAGTCCTCGTGACCCGGGGTGTCGAGCAGGTTGAAGGTGCAACCCTCATACTCATAGGTCATGACCGATGAAGCGACCGAGATACCGCGCTCTTTTTCAACCTTCATCCAGTCAGAGCGAGCGCGTCGCTGCTCACCCCGCGCCTTAACGGCGCCGGCCAGCTGAATAGCACCGCCGAACAACAGCAGCTTCTCAGTCAGGGTCGTCTTACCGGCATCGGGGTGCGAGATGATCGCAAAAGTCCGGCGCTTGGCGATGGGGTTGTTATCGGTCGCTAGATCATTCATGGCGCGGGTTTTAGCCCGTTCCACCGCCGGATGCCAGTGCGCGTTTCCAGCATCGGTTTCGCCACTTATCCCAGCACTTTTTCAAAAAAATGCTTGTCACAAACTTGTAACATTCATAAGAAGCTGACATCTTAAATCGTCAATTGACGCGACTAATAAATTCGCGTTTTGCAATGACTTAGATGAAAAATGCGTTGCATTTTTGGTCATTATTATTGACGAAGTGATTTGAAGGTCAGCTTTTCCGTTTTCAAGCAACGACTTGGCGCCGCTGATCTCCAAAACCCAACGCCGCAACAATAACAAGGGCAAGTATGAACGGCTCTGAGACTCTAATCTGGCTTCTAGGTGGCATCGTCCTGATTCTATGGTCGATCCGCATGATCCGCACCGGCATGACCCGCGCCATGGGCAGCCGTCTGCATGATCTCGTCGGCATTGCCGCCCGCAATCCCATCACTGCCTATCTCAGTGGTGTGGTGGTGACCTGTGGCCTGCAAAGCAGCACCGCAACCTCCCTCATCGTTGCCTCCCTCGCCCGGCAGGGCGCCGTTACCACGGCGGCTGGCCTGGCGATTATGCTGGGTGCGGATGTGGGCACGACGCTGGCTGCCCAGATTTTGTCGTTCAAGGTCGATTGGCTGGCCCCGGTTTGTATTCTCGTCGGCTACATCGTCTATCGCCGGTATGAGCATGACCCCAAGCGCCACTTTGGCCGGATTGCCATTGGCCTGGGCCTTCTAATCCTCGCCCTCGGCCTGATTACCGAGGCGACCGATCCGCTGCGCAGTCACCCAATCATGGTGCAACTGCTGCAAGCCATGGCAGGTGAGCCGCTGCTGTGCCTGGTCTTTGCCGCGATTGTTACCTGGCTTGCCCATTCCAGCCTGGCGACCGTGCTGCTGGTTATGTCGATCAGTGCCGGCGGTGCCCTGCCAATGGAAGCAGCCCTGATGCTGGTCCTAGGTGCCAATCTGGGCGGCGTGATTGCCCCGATTGTTGCCAGCAGCTCTTACGAGACAGCGGGTCGCCGTGTGCCAGCAGCCAACGCCCTGGTTCGGATTATTGGCGTTGTCATCGCCCTGCCGCTGCTACCTATCGCGCTCAACTACCTGCCTCTTATCGAGGCTGACCCAGCGCGCCAGGTCGTGAACTTCCACACTGGCTTTAACCTGATCTTGTCCCTGATCGCCCTGCCCTGGTGCTTTGCCGTGGCCCGCATCCTGACCAAGATGATGCCGGATGAGCCGATTGGCGAAACCCCTGGCACACCGCTCTATCTGGATGAACGCACGCTGGATGCGCCTGTGGTCGCGATTGCCGGTGCCACGCGGGAAAGCCGACGCATGGCTGACCAACTATCCGGCATGCTGCACCAAAGCATGGCCGCCATCCGCACCAATGATGCCGCCACCGTCGACCGCATCCGGGAGGCAGATGACGCCCTCGATCAGCTCTATGGGCGTATCAAACTCTTCGTCACACAAATCTCATTTGAGGAATTGGAACCTGAAGAGAGCGAGCGGGCGATGGAGATCATCACCTTCGTCACCAATCTCGAACATGCTGGCGACATCATCGATAAGAACCTGATGGACCTCGCTGAGAAGAAGCGTAAGGCCGGGGTCGATTTCTCAGATGCTGGGATCGCCGAGATTGAAGCGCTGCACATGAATGTCTGCTCAAGCCTTGATCTGGCCATTGGTGTGTTCACCACCCGGGACCGGGATCTGGCGCATGATCTATTGGAGCGTAAGGCAGCCATGCGGCAGATGGAGCGGGAGAGCTATGATGCGCACCTTCAGCGCCTCGTCTCCGGTAACAGTGCGACGATTGAGAGCTCAAGCCTGCATGTCGACATCATCCGCGATCTGCGCCGCATCCACTCGCACCTGACGGCAATTGCCCATGCGGTACTGGACCGCGATGGCCTACCAACGCCAGGGGCGACAGAGCCTCAACGCAGTGACGTTGCGGAAGAACCAACTTTGAGCGGCAGCACCAGCCTATCAACGGCGGTGGCGTCCAAGCCTTAAGGGTTATACCGGGGTGTCGACCGCAAGGCCGGCATCCCACAAGGCTCTCTCAAGACTGATACCAATGCCGATCAGCTCCTGATCCATACCGCCCATGGCCAGCACTTGCAGGCCAATTGGCATGCCATGACCATCCAGCCCAATCGGAATGCTAAGCCCGCACATGCCAGAGATATTGGCAAAGCAGGTGTTGCGCAGCATCAGGCCATTAACCCGGTTATAGGTGTCCGCATTGGCGGGATCGAGCAGGGGCGGTATCTCGGGCGGGCTAATCGGCACGGTTGGCAGGATCAACAGATCGATGCCAGAGGTCATCATCACCTCATTCATCCGCTGCTCAAGATCCAGCACCTGATAGCGGCGGTTCAGATAGTCACTCGCCGTCATGGACCTAGTTTGCTCAATCCGCCGCCTGACGAGCGGGTCCAACCCTTCCCAGAACTCTGGCAAGTCATTGTCCAACCGCGCGGCCAGCTCAACCCCGGCAATAGGTCCGGTGCGGAATAGCTCCAGCCCCTCCTCTGCCGGGTCAAGCGGTCCGGTTTTGACACGGTCTACGACCTTGGCCAGCGCCTCCACCGCTTTGCCAAACGCGGCGGCGATATCGTCATCGGTTTCCGTCGCGTAGCTGCCGGTGACCACATGCAGACACAGATCCTGGGTGGGTAATGGCAGGCGGAAGTTGGCGGGCACCAAGCCCTCCATCACAAAGGCAACATCCTCGACCGAGCGTGCCAGAATACCAGTGCTGTCGAGGGTCGTACTCAATGGCACCACCCCGTCGGTGGACAGGAACTCCTTAGTGGATTTGTAGCCGGCAATCCCATTGACGCTGGCCGGAATGCGCACCGAACCGGCGGTGTCAGAGCCAAGGGCAAAAAGCGAAGATCCCTCAGCGACGCTAACGCCGCTGCCACTGGATGAGCCACCCGGTGCACGGTGCACATCTTTCGAGAACGGGTTGCGTGGCACGGGAATATGGGTATTTGCACCAACGCCGCCGAAGGCAAAGCACACGGTATGGGATTTCCCAACACAGACCGAGAGCTGGTCGGTTAAGTCCTGCATCACCGGCCCGGCCCGATCCCAAATCGCCGGTAGCGGTTGCGGATTACCAGCCGCAATCGGATGGCCAGCGCCCGTGCCAAACAAATCCTTCGCGGCGAATGGCATGCCTTGAAGCGGGCCCAAATCAACGCTTCCCCGGAACGCCGCACTGGCAGCCTCCGCCTGCGCGCGGGCGGCGGTGTCCAATCGGGTGACATAGGCGCCGTGACTGTTCTTGGCCTGGCAAGCTTCTAACAGTTGCACCGGGTCTTCCGTCCCAGCCCTCAAGGCACCGTGGAGATCGGCCAAAGCAGGTATCGTCATGGGAATTCCACTCAAAACAGCAGTTTATGCCGGAAAGACTTGGCAGGCGGCGTTGGTTTCGGGATAGTGGCCCGCGCTATACACGGCATGCAAGTGCCGAAGAAGAAACAACAATCATCGCAATGCAGGTTCTGGGCACCCCGGAACCGCCATGACAACTTCCAAGGGAGGATTATGATGTCATCTCGCGTATCACGCCGCACACTGGGCGGCATTATCGGCGCCGCAGCCCTCGCCGCTGCCACCGCCTTTGCCCCACTGACCGCTAAAGCCGAAGGCAGCTACCTGCTCGCCACTGCTTCCACCGGCGGCACCTACTATCCCGTGGGCGTGGCCCTCTCCACCCTGGTGAAGGTCAAGCTCGAGCCGAAGCACAAGATCGGCATGTCCGCGATCAACTCCGCCGGTTCCGGCGAGAATGTGAAGCTACTGCGTGAGAACGAAGCACAGTTTGCCATCATGCAGGGCCTCTATGGCTATTTCGCGTGGAATGGCGAAGGCCCGGTTGAGGCTGACGGCCCACAAGAAGGTCTGCGCTCCGTCTCCATGCTTTGGCAGAATGTTGAGCAGTTCATCGTTCGCTCAGAAGATGCCAAGACCGGCACCGTCGCTGACCTTGCTGGCGTGACCGGTGAGCGGATGGCCCTGGGTCGTAAGAACTCTGGCACCATCGGTTCTAATGAGGTGCTGCTGCGCAACCTGGGCATCGACATCAACAGCGACTATGAACTGGTCCATGCTGGCTATGGCCCAAGCGCTGACGCCCTACAGAACGGTCAAGTTGTTGGCATGAACACCCCTGCTGGTGTGCCAACCGGTGCCGTCACCCGCGCCTTCGCGGCCATGGGCGATGACATCACCATGCTGTCCTTCACCCCAGACCAGATGAAGCAAGCCGATGGCGGCTTTGGCCTCTGGACTGAGTATGTGATCGCGGCTGGTACCTATCCTGGTCAGGATGAGGATGTGATCACCGTCGCACAGCCAAACTTCCTCGCCGTCCGTGCGGACATGTCTGAGGAAGACGTCTACATGATCACCAAGACGATTTATGAGAACCTGCCATTCCTGAATGCGATCCACGCCGCGACTAAGGCGATGGACATCTCGAAGGCGGTTGCCGGCCTGCCAATGCCACTGCACCCCGGTGCTGTGCGCTACTACCGTGAGGTTGGCCTGGACATCCCAGCGCGCCTGATCACAAACTAATCGTCTACTTCCAAGGGCCGTGTTCGGGACATCCCGGCACGGCCCTTTTTGTATCTATAACAAGGCGATAACGCCGATTAGGGAGAGCACGGGCATGAGTGAGGCAAGCAACCCAAGCGTGACCGATATGGATGATGCAGAGCCCGCGGAAGACACCCGCATGCCCGGCTTTGTTGAGACCGGCTGGCTGCGGATGACCCTGCTGATCCTCGGCGCCCTCGTCTCCCTGGTTCATATCTACTTCAACACCCTCACGACGCTGATCGATGCCCTGCCGATCCCGTCCACTCTTCTGCAGAACGGCATCCACTTTGCGACCTTCGCCCTGCTTTGCGTGATGGTCTATCCCCTGTCCCGGGGTGACCTTCTCGCCGGCCGTTTCCGATGGACGGTCATCATCGATGTGCTGATCGGTGTGCTAGCGGCTGGCACCGCCATCTTCCTGGTGTTGAGCGAGGATGCGATCTACGCCCGCGGCTCCACCATGACGACGACGGAGCTGGGTGCTGCGATCATCCTGATCCTCTGCGCCCTTGAGCTGACCCGCCGGACAACCGGCTGGATCATCCCCGCACTGATTGTCATCGCGCTGACTTATGTCGCGTTCTGGGGCCAGTATGTGCCCGGTGTCTTTGGCTTCCGGGGCCTATCGCTTGAGAGCGTGCTGTTCCGAAGCGTCTATAATGACGAGGGCATCTTCGGCACGATCGCCCTGATCTCCTCCACCTTCGTTTTCATGTTCATCCTGTTCGGTGCGTTCCTGATGCGCTCCGGCGGTGGTGACTTTGTGATTGATATGGCCAGGGCTGTGGCTGGTCGCCTGGTTGGCGGTCCCGGCCTTGTGGCCGTTATTGCCTCCGGCCTAACCGGCACGATCTCCGGCTCCGCCGTCGCCAACTCAGCATCCACCGGCGTGGTCACAATCCCGCTGATGAAGAAGGCTGGGTTCCGCGCAAAGTTTGCTGCCGGTGTTGAGGCCGCGTCTTCAACCGGCGGGCAGTTGATGCCACCGATTATGGGCGCCGGCGCCTTCGTGATGGCGAGCTATACGCAGATCCCGTACACGACCATCGTCGCGGCCTCGGTCCTGCCAGCCATTCTGTACTTTGCCAGTGTCGCGTTCTTTGTCCGGGTTGAGGCGAAGAAGACCGGTGTTGTCGCTGACACCGATGACACTGTTAGCTTCATCGATGTGATGCGGCGTGGCGGTATTGCCTTCCTGATCCCGATTGTCGTGCTGATCGCCCTTCTGATCGCTGGTTTCACCCCAACCTATGCGGCTGGTCTCGCCATCATCTCAGTTGTCGCTGCGTCTTGGCTGACGCCGAACAAGATGGGCCCGAAAGAGGTGGTTGAGGCCCTTGCCCTTGGCGCCCGCAACATGGCGATGACGGCGGTGCTGCTCTGCTCTGTCGGCCTGATCGTGAATGTGATTGCGACAGCAGGGGTTGGTAACACCTTCTCCCTCATGATCACTGAATGGGCGGGGTCTAGCTTGATCATCGCGATTGCGCTGATCGCCCTTGCCTCCCTGATCTTGGGCATGGGCCTACCGGTGACGGCAGCGTACATCGTCCTGGGCACCCTCTCAGCACCGGCGCTCTACAACCTGATTGCCGATGGCCTCATCGTTGAAGCGATGACCAATGGCACGCTGGTCGAACAGGCCCGGGCTGTCATGATGTTGGCTGATCCCAACGCCCTGATAACCCTGGCCTCGCCGATGTCGGCAGCAGAGGCTGCCGCCCTTTGGGAGGCTGTACCGATTGATCTGAAAGGCAGTGTCCGAGATATCGCCCTGGACCCAGCTGCAGCCGCAACGGCGCTACTGGCCGCACACCTGATCATCTTCTGGTTGAGCCAGGATAGTAACGTGACACCGCCGGTCTGCCTTACCGCCTTTACCGTGGCTGCGATTGCGAAGACACCGCCCATGGCAACCGGTGTGATGTCGTGGAAGATCGCCAAGGGCCTCTACATCGTGCCCCTGCTCTTTGCCTATACGCCGATCCTGTCCGGTGATTGGGGGGCCGCCATTACCGTTGCTGGCTTTGCCCTGATCGGCCTCTACTGCTTCACTGCCGTACTGGCCGGACATATGGAGAAGCCGGTAAACCTGATTGAGCGGCTACTGCTAGCGGTCGCGGCGATTCTTTGCCTATGGCCAACCACGCTGGCAGTACATGCCGCCGGTGCGGCCCTGGCAATCGGCCTTATGGTGATTAATCTGCGGAAACCTGCAGCGCCAGCCACCGGTGAGCCAAGTGAACCGCCGGCCACAGCAGAGACTAGCTAGGCCAGCGGACTAGTCGGCGAACGGGTTGGGGGTGGTGGCGTCCGCCACCTCAATCTCAATCACCCAGACGTCGGGGTCGCGGGCCCGTGTGCGCTCAATATAGGCGTCGGCCTTGGCTTCATCAGGGCTTGCGTCAGGCAGTGCCGGCATCCAGCGCAGCACCCCCTCAATATCCCGCTGTTCGAGCTCTAAGCGGCAGGATCGATCACGACCAATCAGCTTGATAAGCAGCGTGCCGCGATCGGGATCACCCTTGGCGAGGATGTAGGCTGGCTGGCCGTCAGAGTTCAGGCGTCGAACGATGCCACCGACCCGTAAATGGGTCGGCAAGCTGGGATCGTCGAACACTGGTCTTGGTTAGCCGAACTAGATGATGAAGGCCGTGTCGAAGCCGAGGACCCCCTCAAGGATCACAGTCACATCACCAGCAAAGTTGATGACCGTGTCACCGCCGGTTTCGATGATACCGTTGATTGCGACGCCACCATCATCAATGCGGTCACCTTCAGCAGCATTGAAGTCGGTAACCCGATCCGTCTGCGCGCCGCTGCCATTGACGACAAAGACATCACCGCCGGAATTGCCGGTTAGGACGTCATTGCCAACCTGACCGAACAGGAAGTCATTGCCGTCACCACCGACCAGCGTGTCATCGCCCTTATTGCCGAAGAGTTGGTCGCTGCCGACATTACCGAACAGGTTGTCATTGCCCTGACCACCGAAGAGCGTATCGGCCCCAACGGTGCCGTCTAGGGTGTCATTGCCCTGGTTACCATAGGCGACATCGTTGCCGTCCTGGCCGGCGATATTGTCCTCGCCCTTGTTACCAAACAGGCGATCATCGCCGACGCCGCCACTAATGGCGTCATCATCCTGACCACCGAACAGGCTGTCATTGCCGTCACCGCCGTTCAGCGTGTCCTCATCAGTGTTGCCATAGGCAACATCAGCACCCGCACCACCGTCGATAACGTCGCTATCTTCCTGACCGAATACGGTGTCATTGCCGTCACCGCTGTTCACGGTGTCCTCACCGTCACCACCCAGAATGCTGTCTGCGGTGGTGCCGCCGGTGATGTCGTCATTGCCAGCGCCACCATCAATGGAGGTGGTACCATCGGGCAGGATGATGACATCATCACCATCGGTTGGCGTGCCACTCGGCGGTGGGCCATCAGGGGCCAATTGGAAGGTCGTCGATGCGTTGGCGGCAATCGATGTCGCCAATGTGGAAGGGGACGCCGACAGCAAGGTCAGCACCAGCGATTCAAAGGAGATCTGAACCGCCCCGGGTATCACCGTGATGTCGATATCATTCACATCTTCGACCGATTGGCCCAGGACTGAGAAGTCGATGACATCGCCAATGGCAAAATCGTCAATCGTGGCGTTCACCGTGGCCGCATCTGGGGCGAAGGTGTCAGCCCCGGCACCACCGGAAAGGGTATCCGCATCGCCGGCCACAATGGTATCGGCACCACCGCCGCCATTCAGGACGTCGGCACCGGTTCCACCATCCAGATTGTCAGCACCTGCGCCACCGTCGAGCACGTCATTGCCAGTGCCACCGATCAGAATGTCGGCATCGGCATCACCAAACAGCCGGTCATCGCCGGAACCACCGGTAAGGACATCGGCGTCATTGCCGCCATAGGCCTCGTCATTGCCCTCACCACCGATCAGGGAGTCATTGCCATCAAAGCCATAGATCAGGTCGTTTCCGCCCTCACCATTGATTGTGTCAGCGGCACCGGTTCCATCGAGAATGTTTGAAAACTCATTGGCGGTAGCACTCGGCCCTTGCAGGCGAATCTCGCCATTGACGATCGATTCCAGGCTGAAATCACCGACAATGTTGATCTCACGATCTGCGACCCCGTCATTGATGGTCAGTGTGGTCACACCACCAGAGCGACTGAAATCAATATCCGCCGCACTGAGAGAGGTTTGATCGGTAATACGGATCACCTCAGCGGGCAGGAAATTAGGCGCGTCAGCAGCCGAATAATCGGCCAGGCGATCGCCATCAAACTCCGCCAGCGTACCGGCGAAGGTGTCGATATCGTCACCACCATAGAGGGTGTCAGAGCCACCACCGCCGAAGATTAGATCATTACCGGCGCCGCCATAGATGGTGTCGCCCTCGGTGACGATGACATCAAAGGCATCGGCGAAGGTCACATTATCGCCGCCGTAAAGCACATCACCGTCGCTGGAACCGTTGATTAGGTCTGCGCCAGCGTCACCGAAAACGGTGTCAGCATCATTCGCCAGGTTGATCGTGTCGTTGCCCGCGCCGCCATAGATAATCTGGTTGTCGAAGCCCGGGGTCTCAACAAACTCGGTAATGATGTCATTACCATCATCGCCATAGACAGTGTCGTTATCACCGATGGTGATGGCGTCATTGCCGGTGCCACCAAAGACGAGGTCATCGCCCTCTCGGCTGGTGATTAGGTCATTACCGGCACCGCCATAGATGGTGTCATTACCACCATCATTATCGACACCAGTGTTTGGATCGAAAATGTCATCGCCGTCGCCGCCATCAATGATGTCGGAGCCGGTGCCACCGATCATCGTGTCAGCGCCAGTGCTGCCATCCAGACTATCGTTACCAGAACCACCGTTGACGCTGTCTGCGTCGGCGCCAGCGCGGATCGTGTCGCCGTCAGCGCCACCATCAATCGTGTCATTGCCGTCACCGCCGACGATGCTGTCAAAGCCAGCAAGGCCGTTCAGGATGTCAGCACCGCTGGTTCCTGCAATGGTATCGTTACCGATCGTTCCACTCATAACCGCACCTGTTCGGTTGGTTGACGCTAATCAACATCGACGTAGCCATCCCGGCCAAATTACGCGCTGATCGTCAGATTATAACGCAAACGGAACAATTCCGCTGTTAGCACGGTTCCAAGATACGATTCGCCCTGGACCATCGATAGGTGAGCCCGCGGTAACGGCAACAGCGGAGGGTGGTGTGTATAAATCGCCACGAAATCGCACTCGACTAGAACGATTCTGCCGTGTAAGCCACCCAGCAACCATGTTTGTCAGCCGCTGACCGGCAGGCATAAGCCAGCAAGACGCCACGCCCAGCCACCGAGTCGCAGCAGACCAACTTTGTTAAACAGGCCCGTTAACCCATGCCTTTAGACCAAGCCAGCGCCATGCAAGAACTGCCCAACAGCAATAAAGATTTCCCAGCCTTTTTTGATGCCTATCAAGAACAGATCGCCGAGATCCTGAAGCGACCGATGCTGTTTGTCTGCGGCGCCCCGAAGAGCGGAACCACCTGGCTGCAGCTATCACTGAACCACCATCCAGAAATCCATTGTGGTGGTGAGGGGCACTTCTCAGATTGGCTCGGTCGTCCGCTGCACGACCTGTTGCGCGCCTATAATGCGAAGATGAAGCAGACCAACGGCTTCATCTACAAGGACGGCGATGCGACCTACACCGAGGCGCTGCGTCAGCGGGATATGCAGTTCATTCTGCGCACCATGATCGGCATGGTGATTTTGAGTGCTGACATCAAGCCAACCGCCAAATGGATTGGCGATAAGACACCGCTCTACACCGCCTCCCTTGAGTATTTCAAACTGGTGTTCCCACAGGCCAAGTTCGTCACCATCACCCGTGACGTTCGCGATGCCTGCGCCTCGACCTTCCACCAGGCTCAGCGCCTGTACCGCGAGGGCTTGAACCCGAATAAGCGTGAGGATCCGGACCAGGTTGTTGAGCCGTTCGTAAAGAACTGGGTCAAAGTCCAAGATGACTGCGCTCGCTATGACAAAAACCACCCCGGCACGATGCATCAGATCCGTTATGAAGATCTGCATCAAAACCCTGAAGAGACCATGAAGACCGTCCTTGAGTTCCTCGAGGTGGATACGAGCGAGGAAGCGGTCGGTAAATGCGTCTATGGCGGCTCTTTCGAGCGCCTGTCAGAGGGTCGCAAGCGCGGTGAAGAGAACCGTGACAGCTTCTTCCGCAAAGGCGTGGTTGGCGATTGGGTCAATACGTTTGAGCCCCGCCACATTGAACTGATCCACAGCGTTGCCGGTGACCACCTGGAGCGTCGTGGCTACTCACTCGAGACGCCAGCTAGCGAGTAACGCTATCCAGCGCCTTTAGGGTTGCCAGGAATGGCAGCCGAACAGCGCCATGCCGTGCCGGAAACTCATGAACCGGCGCGAGCAGCGCAAGCTCTGGCCAATCCATCTGATCAGCATCGGCCTTACCGGCCAAGATACCGTCGAGATCGTCCAGGGCCGCCTCCACCGCTACCCTGTCGCTGCCGATCACATGGCGGGCCATAATGGCGGCCGAGGCCTGCCCCAGGGCACAGGCCTGCAACTTCTGCCCGTAATCAGATATCCGCCCATTGGTGAGGTTAAGGGAGACCTCAATCCGCGAGCCACAGACCGGGCTCGTCACCCGCGCACTCGCATCGGCATCCGTCAATGGATCGGTCCGGTCGATCGACGCCGCAAGGTCAAGAATTTGGCGGCTATAAAGTTGGTTCAGATCGGTGTCGCGCATGGGTATAGAATGGCGTTGCCTTCACGGCTTTACCACCCCGAAGACCAGGTCTTGATGAGCCAGGTAACAATTCTGATCCCGACACTGAATGCCGCCAAGCAGCTGCCAAGGCTGCTGGATGATCTGTCGCGAGAACTACCAGGCCAACCTGTGATGGTGGTGGATGGTGGCTCAAGCGACGGCACCCAGGCGCTTTGCGAGGGCCGCGCAACCTTGACCACCAGCGCTGCGGGGCGGGGCATTCAGCTAAAGGTGGGCGCGAAAGACATCAGCACTGATTGGACGCTAGTCTTGCATGCGGATAGTCATTTGCCCGCGGGATTTGGCGCGGCTGTCATAGAACACACCGAGGCGCATCAAGGACAGGCTGGCGTAGCCAAGCTACGGTTTGATGCGAAGGGGTGGCGCCCGGCACTCGTTGCCGCTGGGGCCAACTGGCGAACCAAATGGTTTGGCCTGCCCTATGGCGACCAAGGCCTACTGATTGAGATGAGCCTCTACCATGCCAGCGGCGGGTTTCAGCCGGCGCTCCTTATGGAGGATGTGATGCTCATCAACGCGCTGAAAGAGAAGGCCGGGCGGCGGGTTATCCGGCAACTACCAACTGAGATTATGACATCCGCCGATCGCTACCAGCGTGATGGCTATGCCAGGCGTGTGCTTCGCAACCTGCGCTGCCTGTTCGACCATTGGCGCGGCGTTCCGGTAGAGAGGATCGCCAACCGCTACAAAGGCAAAGGGACTGCCCGTGGCTAGTCGGCATAGAGCGACGCTGGTCATCATGGCCCGCTGGCCAAAGCTGGGGCAGGGTAAAAGCCGATTGGCGGCTGAAACCTCACCAGCCACGGCCGCTAGGGTCCAACGCCATAGCCTGGATCGCCTAACCCATCGATTACGGCGCCTGCCTTCAACTCAGCTAGTGATCGCGTTAGCGAGCTCAAAGGAATACCGGACAGCGGTTTCACACCCCCGGTTCCAAGCCCTGCCGGTGATGATCCAGGCCGATGGCGATCTCGGCCACCGAATGCGCAGCTTGCTAGCCCAGTTTGGTGAATTGGGGCGCCCCACCCTCATCATCGGCAGCGATCTGCCGGGGATTAGGGCAACCGATATTTCTGCTGCGCTAGACAGCCTTAGACGGAACGATTTTGTGCTGGGACCTGCTGATGATGGAGGTTTCTGGCTGATCGGTTGGCGTGGTGGCGCCTTGACCAAGCTGCCATCGCTGGACGGCATTCAGTGGTCAGCAAAAACAACCCGGGATGCGACGGCCGCACGTCTCTCAACACACGGCAGAAGCCGTACACGGGTTGGCCTTATTCGCCCGGCGGGAGATATCGATGACCGCGCCTCGCTAAAGGCTGCCCTGGCCGATAGGGCCCTATCGCGCCCCTAGCCCAAACCTTAACGCCCGGTTCGAGACTCCAGTTTGGGCGGCTTTGTGCTACATTAAACCCTAGCTGGTTTGTTTGGTACGGGTGGGGGAAGACTTGGCCATCATCAACGGGGCAATAGGCCCTGAATATGGCAATCTGCAGAATGCACAGATAATGATCGCGGAGGCCGATGCCAGCCACCGCAACGCCCTTGTTTGGGCATTTGGTGAGCTTGGCTGTGAACGGATTACGGCCTTTGATGAGCTGGCCGATCTACGCAAAGCCATGCAGGGCGACGCAGAGCTTGCGGACCGCGCTGATGCTGACGGGGATTTAACCACCCCTGACCTGCTGGTCATCGCCGATGATTTCTCCGATCAATCAATCAAATTTATCGATGCGGTTCGCCACGGCCGGGTGGGTCGTAACCCGTTTGTTGTGGTGATCGTCACAACCGCCCGCGCGGATGCTCGCCATATTGCCGGTTTGATCCGACAGGGCGCTGATGATGTTGTGGTGCAGCCCATCACCTCAAAAACGCTCAGTGAGCGAATTGAGTATGTTGCCATTCACCGGCGACCCTTTGTCGTAACCAGCAACTATGTCGGCCCCGATCGCCGGCAGGATGATGACCGTCCCTCGACGATCAGCCAATTAGAGGTACCAAACACGCTGCTGCAGCATTTGACCGGCAACCCAGGCAGCAATGTTGTCGCCGATGATCATATCCGCGAGACGGTTGAGGCCATCATCGCTGCCCGCCTTGAGCAGCACGCCCAATCCCTTGGTGTGCTTAGCCATCTGTTGATTGAGGCGCATCTCGACGGCAAAAACTCGGCAGGCACGAACTCGATGCAGATGCGTGCCTGGTTCAACGTGATGCTGAGCTTGATGCGCGACATCCAGCGGATTGGCGATCAGGTCGATAACATCGCCATGATTGAGCTAGCCAAAACCCTACGCCAGCAGATCCAGACTATCGCGCGCCGCTGGGACTCTCTGGAGGAGCAGGACCTACACCTGCTGCGCGATCTGGGTGAGGCGGTAAAGATGACCATAGGTCTGGTGGCACTGCCAAATCCAGATATCAACAATCTGGCACGCACTTACAAAAAGCATGGTGAGCAGCCAATCCCACCGCAGGGGCCGCTGATGGTTCCAAAGAACGGTGATAAGGGCGAGAGCGCCGACTAGGACCGGTTAACCAGCGTCGAGCTTCTGCTTCGCAACTGCCAGTGAGCGGGCCAGTTCGGTGCCGACGGGTCCACCATTGCCGCGAAGGTCATGGGCAACAACGTTCTGCATGACGCCCAAATGCGCCTCGGCAAACTTAATCTCAAGCGGGGTTAGGGCTTCCCGCTCACTCAGAAATTTATAGAGAGAGTTGGCGACCTCGGTCAGGAGATCGTAGCCACAGGTCTTGGCCTGGCCCTTCACTTCGCGGGCGGTCATGGCGACCTGCATGATGGCGCCGGGCAGGTCAGGGCACTCTGGCTGTTTCACCGCGTTGAACTGGCCAATCAGGGTGGCCACGCTTGACCGGGCAACCTCGATATAGTTGTCGCCGAGCTTGCCAATGGCACGCTCGGCATTCTCGATCACCTCTTCGCTGATCCGGCCACGACGACCGGGTCGGCCGCCCATGCGCATCTTCAGATCGCCCTGGGCGGGTATCACCTCAAAGGTTGGTTCATCGCTATCGGAAGTATTATCGGCAGGCACATTCGCTGCGTCGCTGCTAGCCGAAGCATCAGGCGTCTCTTGGTCAGTCGCTCGGTGATCGTCAGTCATAATATTCCTGATCCGTACGTCCCGTTGGCATTATACCGCCATGCGCTTCCCGTGTTCCCTCTGCCTTTTCTTATTCTTATTGAGGCACATTATGGATCATATCGCGCGGATTCCAAACGACAATCACCAGGGTGTCACAACGGGGTGACAGCGGTTACACGCAAGCAAAACCGCCAATCATGCGATCAAAGCTTAGATTAGGCCCGGCGTGAGAGGCGCTCGAGGATGGTCATCATCACCGCCGCATCGGGCATTGGCGCAATCTGGTTCAGCTGCTGCGGAACACCCGCAATACCGAGATCGGCACTACCGGCCCCACCCAGCTTGCCCCGGAAACCATGAGCCGACCACGCTAGGGATTGAACTGCATCATCCTCAAGCGCGGCAATCAGACGGTCGGCTGGCTCATTCAAGCTGATCAACGGATGGGCAGAGTAGACGGTTGGTTCTGGATAAAGCGTCACTGGACGCATGGGTGAGTTCTTGATCCGCGCCCAAGCCTCGGGCTGGCCGAGGACAAATTCAATCAGCTGGTTCTCATAGCCAACCACCATGGGGCGGCCGCCCATCCCCTCATTCAGGAAGCTATCCCAGAGCTTACCGCTCGAATGCTCCTTGTAGCCCATGCGCTCAAACAGATCGTCCAGGGTGTCGAGATGGCCGCCAATGCTATCCGGCGTTGCCACACCACCGGACAGCAGGTTCGCAACCAACCCGGCGAACATGAAGCCACTATTGGATTTGGTTGGGTCGGTTGAGCTGACAATCACCTGACCAAACAGCTGATCAATGCCAAGTGCTGACCAGGCCTTACCGCCGGTTACCGCATCAATCAGGCTGGCCGGGTCAACAACAAAGAAGTCAGGCGCCCGCTCTTCCGCGATACCGCTTGCGACTAGAGCCTGAGCGATCGGCAGCCAGCTATAGATCACAATCGGTGAGTTAAAGATCACCTGATCCCGGCGGACGCCGACGCCACTCTGTCGTGCCATCTGGACCATGACGGCGCTGGAGGGCCACAGGAAGTCTGGACGCTGGCTGAACAGCCCCGGATCACGGACCATCTCAACCGATCCGGCCCGGCGAGCATCGAGGTTGATGCCATAGGTACGATCTAGGATACGGGTGATTTCAGGATTGCGGACAAAGTCCGATTTCTCACCACCGATGAAACCCCAAAGATCAACGGGGTCGCCATGGCTGGTGCCGATCAGCGCGCCAAAATCGCCGCCCTGATCAAGGACGGAGTAGGCTGCCGTACCGCCAATACCAGCGGCCAGAAGGCCGAAACCCATATGTCGACGCGTTATCTTCATGATCGCACCCGTTCCAGGCCCTCATCGCGAATGGCATCATCCAGCAACTGCAGATCGATATCCAAATTCTCAACCTCTGGCATCACCAACCGATCGGCATATTCACTAAACACCTGATCCAGGCGCTCAATCATCACTTGCGCCTCAATCACCCGCTCTTCATTGGGTGAGAACTTCCGTTCCAGTGCCGCATAGCCGGTCGCCACCCGGCTCGCCGCCGGGAGGTAATAGGTCAGCAGGCGCTGCACCTGGTTAAGGCGCCCTGGATCTTTCTCGACCTCAATCGAGATATCGGTCGCAATCCGGTGAAGGTGCAGCAATTGCTCTTGCACATGCTCCTGCCGGATTACCTCAGCGGTTTGCGCCAATTCGGATAGGGCGCGATCGGCCTTCACCAGGACATCGCGCGCCAGATCAACCCGTGCCTTGGCAAACTTGCCGGTCGGCAAATCCTCAAAGAATGTCTTAGGCGCCAGGATTAATCGAAGGCCGATGAAAACTAAGATCGCACCAGGTAGCGTGGCATAGAGCGGCAAATCGAAGACAAAGGTCGCCAACGGGGCAAAGCCGCCACCGCCAATCCCGGCAATCAGATCCCGGTTGTCTGCTAATGGTCCACGTGTCGCCATGCCGTCCCTGGCATTGGAAAGAGGAGAGTAAAGCCGGATTATCCAGCCGGGTTAGTTGTAGCCCCTCGCCGTACGGAACGCACGGACCAGCGACTTAGTGCCATCGAAAACCCGGCCGCTCGTCTCAACCGCGAGTTGGTCAAGCTGCGCCCGCTCTGCGTTGCCAAAGGTGATGCCAAAGATTGGCACCCGGCTGACCACACCCGTTCGAACGTTTGCGACCCTGGCCAAGCTGCCATCGGAGGCCCCATCGGTCATCAGCACAATCGCCGGTAGATAGTTCTCAAAATCATCGATCTGCTGCATCTCTTCCAGCGCACGCGCGGCACAGGCGTAGATATCCGTACCACCGCCAGAGACCTCCCGGTTTACCCGGGAGAGGAGTTGCGCCTGATCAGCCTCAGTGCCACGACCGGTCCACACTTGGCGTGGCCTGTTATCAAACGGAATAACCATCAAGCGGTCACGGGACCCAGCCTGGATCAACACCTCACGAGCGCGCTCGGGCCGCAGCAACAAGCTCATCGCCTGCTTAAGGTCAGCCTCTCCCTGGCCCTGCATACTGCCGGAGAAATCCAGGCAATAGGCGGTTAGTGACGGCCGGCGCAGCGCTTCCTGATAAAGCGTTAGGGCCTCACGAACCACATCGGGCTCCGGCATCCGGATCGCATTAACAAACCGCGTCGGATCAAAGTTCCAGCTCTCATCCGGCTGAGCGATGGCATCGGCTCGACCCAGGGCAACACGGCGATCAGCAGCGACCAGTTGGTTCTGCACCCGCTCACTCAACAGATAGGCCTGAAGCTCGAGAAAGAACTCTTCAAACTCGGGCGGCTGCTCCCGGTCGACAAACCCTAGCGGGCTATCGGCAAAGGCGACGCCATCCTCAGGATAGACAGCCCACAGCAGCTCGGCCCCACGTTGCCGCAGCTCACGATTGGTCTCGGCGAGGATCGCCTCGTAATTCCACATGGCGTCATAGCGGACGCCCTCAGCATCGGATTTTAGGAACAGATCACGCAGCCAACCGGAGGAGCCAGAGGTCCTTGCCACACCCCGCAACAGACCACGCACCTCTTCTTGAATTGCATCGGCATTCAAATCGTCAGCTGTCAGGGCCCGGTCACCACTGGCCATCGCCGCCAGCATGGCGAGATACGCACCGGCACCCGAATTCGACTGGGTTGCCGAGGTCATGAGAAAGCGGAGATCGCCACTCTCAACCGCGGCAACGATGTCGGCCATCTTTACTGGGTTATCGACCCAGCCCAACTGCTCTGCCTTGGATCGGCGCACACCAAGGATCACAGGCGAACGGCTGATTGAGGCCAGATGCTTAACCCGCCTGGCCCGGTCGAACAGGTCAATCCAAATGCCATTGGCTGGCCAAACCGCGTCAACGGCCTGACCTTGTGAGACACCCATCCCAATATCGAGGGAACCCTGATACTGCACCTCACACATCACGCCGGCATCGTCACAGAACTCCATGACGATGGGTTCCAGGCTCTTATTCTCAGAGCCTGAGGTGATGATGAAGGAACGTCCCAGCTTGCCCGGACCGGGCGCGGTTAGGGAGGCGAATAAGTCGGCCAGAACTGGGCCAGCGATGGCCAAACCAGCGACCAAGGTCATCAACACCAAGAGACGTGGGGAACGGCGACCGCCCTTCCGCGCTAAATTCCGATCCTGGTTAGACATCCCTAGGCGCTGGCCTCATCACCGCCCTCAAGCTGGCGAGACTTGGCTTGGGCCAGGGTCTCTTTCAGCTCACCCTCGATGCGCTTCATCTCAGTTTCAGCGGTCGCACGTTGCTGGCGGCCCTCTTCCTGGATGCGCAGCACATCGTTGATCGTGCCGATCAGCTCGTCATTCACCTTGGTCAGGGTCTCGATATCGACGATGCCGCGTTGGCTCTCACGCTCGATCTCAACCGTACCAGCGCGCAGTGTCTCGGCATTCTCTTGCAGCATCTTATTGGTCGCCTCAGACACATTTTTCTGAAGCTCCAACGCCTCGCGCTGGCGATGGATCGCCAGGGCAATGGTCATCTGGTTCTTCCAGGTTGGAATGGTGGTCGCGACCGAGCTTTGCAGCTTTTCAACCAGGGTAGCGTTACCGCTTTGAACCAAACGGATTTGCGGCAGCGCCTGCAAGGCGATTACCCGGCTCAATTTTAGATCGTGGATCTTCTTCTCAAACCGCTCCAATGCCTGGCGGGTATCGCTTAACTTCTGTGCTGCCAGCTGGCCTTCAGCGCCTTCACCGGCCGCCTCGAAAGCTTTCTGAAGCTCTGGGATTAGGGTCTTACGGGCCTCTTCCAGATACTCCGTACCGGCAACGATGTAGGCCTCAAGGTCCTTCATCTGCTCCATATTCTTCTCATGAAGGCCATCAAGCATGGCGATATCGCGCTTCAACACCTCTTGCTGGCTGGTGAGCTCTAGGGCGATCCGATCAATCTGTGCTGCCACATCGGTGAACTGGGATTTGAACTTCTCAACCTTGGCCTTCACCCCGCCGAAGATCCGCTCGAAGAAGCCAAGCTTCTCAAGGCTCTTAGGGTCCAGGCCCTTAACCTTAAGCATCATGTCGTTCAGCAGGTTGCCAACCGGCCCGGAATCTTTGGTCAGGGTTTGCGACAGGATACGGTCGGCGAACGCCGCCACTTCGCGCTGGGCATTATCACCGAACGAGATCAGCTGCGCCCGGTCCTGCAGGTCGATATCGGCACGGATCTTTGCCACCACCGCCGGATCTGGCGACAGCGAAGACTCAGCGGCCTGAACCTCTGCGGTGGCAAGGTCGGTGACAGAAGTGCCGGCTGGGATCGGGGTGTCGGTAGAAACCTGGTTCTCAGACATGATGTTTGATGCTCTCAATAGCTGGAAGGGGAGCGCCGCCCAGGCCGTGATCAAGCGGGCGCGACGTGGCTGATAAGTATTTGACGTCAGATGGTTGTGAACTCTTGGGTGGGCTTATCCGCCCCCAAATCACAATCAACGCTCGTGGCCGAAAGAAATAACGCTGACAAGCTAGCAGGCCCGCCATGATCACGCAATTTTGGTCGTCGCATAATGGGTCAGAACCAGCAGGGCGTGCGCTCACGATAGGCTGTGTAATCAGCCCCAAACTTGGCGGACATGTAGCGTTCTTCCTGCGGGATCACGGCAACATTCAGGATCAACGGTATGGGCAGGGTGAACATCACCAGCCAAATCGATGGCCAGGCAATGGCAACACCAAGCAGGCCAAGGACCAGCCCCAAGTAGATCGGGTTACGTGTCCGGGCAAAAACATCATGGGTGACAAGGGCGGTGGCCGGCTTAAAGGTCGGCACATTGGTACCAGCCCGATGCATGGTCAGGATCGCACGCACCACCAGATAGCCACCAAGACCAATACAAACCGCACCAATCACGGCGAGCGGGACGCGCGGCAGAACCGCCGTTGCATCGGCCAGGGGCCAGCGCCATTGCAGCAGCGCCGCCATGGTGACACAGGCGGCAACCAGCACCGGCGGGTGGATTAGCACCGGTGGCACCTGTTCCTCGGGCGGTGTGTTGTTGTCCTGGGGGGATGGGACAGTCATAACTAGCAAACGTCGTTTAGGTCATACCGGCGCCCTTGGGCGCGTCGATTGATTTGTCAGGATGCATAGCAAAATGCCCGATAGCGTACCAAGCCCCGAACACACTGAGCGCGACAGCATGACCAAATCAGGCAAGATTACCAGGGCAGAGCAGGCGACCTTGCTGGCCCAGCTCGACCATTTCATCGATCCACAATCCGGCGGTGTGATCCCACCGATTAACCCGGCCACCACCTATGCCAGGGGCGATGATTATGCCCTACCCGGCCATGGTGGCACCTATATCCGGGATGAGGACCCAACAGTCGGTCAGGTTGAAGAGGTATTGGCCAAGCTGCATGGCGGCCCGGTTGAAACCACCGATGCCTTCCTCTTCGGCTCTGGCATGGCCGGGATTGCCGCCCTGTTCCGGGCGGTGACGGCAGAGGCTGGGAAACAGGGCCACAAGGCAAAGCTGGTCATTCAGCGCTCCATGTATTTCGGCACCGTGAAACTGGCGGAGATGTTGGAAGGCGGACAGAGTGCCGAGATCACCTGGTTTGACCCGTCGGATTTAAACACCCTGGCCGATGCGCTGGGTCAGAAAGCCGATCTGGTTTGGGTGGAGACACCATCCAACCCCTATCTCCATGTGGTTGATATCGCCGCTGTCGCTGACGCTGCGCATGAAGCGGGCGCCTTGCTTGCCGTCGACAGCACGGTGGCCCCACCGGTGTTGAGCCAACCTCTGGACCATGGTGCGGATCTCATTTTTCACTCAGCGACCAAATCGCTGAACGGCCATTCGGATGTCTTGGCGGGCCTGCTGGTCACACGGGCAAAAGACAGCAGCCTTTGGGATGCCATCCGGTTAGAGCGGAAGCTTGGCGGCGCGGTCCTGAACCCGTTTGGCGCCTGGCTACTGGGCCGTGGCCTCCGAACCCTCGACCTCCGCGCTGAACGCAGCTGTGCCAGCGCCCTGGCGGTGGCCGAAGCGCTGCAAGCGCACCCTAAGGTCAACCGGGTCAACTACCCTGGCCTCGCCAGCCACCCTGGGCATGACCTTGCAAAGCAGCAGATGCCGGGCGGCTTCGGCTCCCTGATGTCATTTCATGTGGATGGCGGGGCGGCGGCAGCACTCGCCCTGATCGACAAGCTGCAGGTGATCATGGCCGCCACCTCAATTGGTGGGCCCGAAACCCTGATTGAGCATCGCTTCACGATTGAGGGGCCAGACTATGGTGCGGCGGAAGACCTACTGCGTCTGTCCGTCGGGCTTGAGCATGCGGATCACCTGGTCGCGGACCTAATTCAAGGGCTAGACCAGATTTAATCGCGATTTCAGCGACTTATCTGACTTTTTGCGGCTGCGAAGGAAATCTTTGCAAAACCAAGGGCTTAGCCCGCGCAAAGAAACGCTGCGTCGAGACTGAAAAACGCAAGGAAACGCGCAGATTTTGCGTTGCCCCCTTCGTATCTGCGTATCACCCTAAGGTCATTGGGTTTTTTGCCGTTTTTGGTGTCCCGGGAGGACTGCTCGATGACCAGCATTACCAGCCTGTTTGACCATCCAGAATTCAAAGGCCATGAGCGCGTGCTGATGGCCCATGACGAAGCGACCGGCCTGCGCGCCCTTATTGGTGTGCACAACACCAATCGCGGCCCTGCCCTCGGCGGCTGCCGGGTCTGGAGCTATGAGAGTGATGAGGCTGCGCTGACTGATGTCCTCCGCCTCTCCCGTGGCATGACCTATAAAAACGCCATCGCCAACCTGCCCTTAGGTGGCGGTAAGACTGTGGTGCTGGTTTCCGAAGACCGGCCAAAGACGCCAGCCATGATGCAGGCGCTCGGCCAGGCGATTGAGAACCTGAACGGCCTCTACATCACGGCTGAGGATGTCGGCACCTCGACGGAGGACATGACCTCCATCGGTTCTGCGACCGCCCATGTGGCCGGACTTTCCGCGTCTGAAGGTGGCCTGGGTGATCCATCCCCCTCCACCGCCCTTGGCTGCTTCCTGGGCCTAAAGGCTGCGGTGAAGCACAAGCTGGGTAAAGAGAGCGTCGACGGCATGACCGTCGCGGTTCAGGGTCTTGGCCATGTCGGCTTTGGCCTTGCCAAGCATCTGCACGAGGCTGGCGCCAAGCTGATCGTCACCGACATCAACCGCGATGCCCTGGACATCGCCGAGCGTGACTTTGGCGCCAAGGTTGTTGCCCCGGCTGATATCTACGGCGTGGACTGTGATGTCTTCGCCCCTTGCGCCCTGGGTGCCGTGATCAATGAGGATACCCGGCCCAAACTGCAAGCCCAGGTGATCGCTGGTGCCGCCAATAACCAGTTGGCGAGCGACGCTGATGGCGATGCGCTGCATGCGGCTGGTGTGCTCTATGCCCCCGACTATGTGATCAATGCCGGTGGTGTCATCCAAATCTGGGGTGACTATTACGGCATCGACCGGGCTGAGATTGACCGCCGGGTCGCCGGTGTCGGCGACACCCTGGCCGAGATCTTCACCCTGGCCGACAAGCAAGGCATGGCGACAGCCAAAGCAGCCGACCAGGTGGCTGAGCAACGCTTCCAAAGCGCCAACGCAGCCGCCGTCGCAGCCGAATAGTCGCCAGATCAGTATCGATAAATCTGGCGGCTGCCTGGCAAAACACCTGGTGGTGAGCGGAAGCCGCAAGAGATGGTGGCGTCGCGGAACAGATCATTGATGTTCAGCTTTTGCCGTACGCCCTTCACGAGCTGGGGCTCGCTTGAGGCAAAGCCGCCGCTGGCGCCAAAGATCAGGCCATTACTGCCTGGCTCTGGTGGCTGGTTGCGGCTGATCCGAACACCTACGCCGCTTAAATCACCCTGAACGAAGATGTTCTCACGCCGGTCGTTATTGTCTTGGGTGACCTGGATGCGCTGGGTCTCACCGGGTGCAACGGCAAAGCTAATTGGCTGATACTGTCTTGGGCGACGGCTGAAGAAGATAAAGTCACCATCGGTGATCCCGCAGGCGAGTAGCGAACTTGGCTGTGGTGGGCGGCCATAGCGGTCATACTCATAGCCAGGCACTGCCGGGCCATCATAGCGATAGCGCGGCGGTGTTTGTGGGGCGTAGCCAGTATCGGCAACCGTCGATGGTGGCGCGGACGGTGCGGTCTCAAGTCCCGGTGTCTGGAACTCGGGCGAGGCAACGCCAGTATTCGGTGCCTGACCCGAGAAGTAAGGTGGCGGCGGCTGATTGGCGGGCGCCAAGGTCGGCTGTCCGGTGGTAACCGTATAGGTGTTGGGCGGGCCCTCAACCACCGTACAAGCGGCAGCAAAAAATCCGACGATCAAACATAGCATCACTTGGCGCATTGGCTTCTTCCTGGCCCGCACGTTTTCCTAGGCTGAATCCTAGGTTCGCTGGTGATACTTGGGAAGGCCAAGCAGGATTAACAGGGGATCGGCGAAATTCGTTGCGATTCTGTGATCACGCTTAACCTAGACCAAGCACACTGGACTGGCCGTTGCCGCGCTGTTGCCGCCGGTGGAAGGGCCGAAGGTCTCTGTATGAATTTGGCTGGCTGGAAGCCCCAAACCCTCAAGCATATCCTGAATATCGGCCATGAAGCGGGTCGGGCCGCAGATATAGACTTCCGTCGCAGGATCAATCTGTAGACTGGCCAATAGATCTTGGTCTGGACGACCCGCCACGTCATAGTCCTTCCCAATCCGATCCGCTGACATAGGCTTGGTATAGGCCGTCACCCGGCGCGCCTGGGGAAGCCCCCCCAACCAACGCATCAACGACCCGCTTAAAGGGATGATGCAGCCCATCACGGGCGGCGTGCAGGAAGGTTGCAGGCCGAGTTGAGCCTGAAATGGCTAGGCTCTCCAGCATGCTTAGCATTGGCGTTATGCCGACCCCCGCACTAACCAGCAGAAGCGGTGATGTGCCGTGATCCAAGATGAAGTCGCCAGACGGTTTCCTGGCCGAAAGAACCGTGCCGACACCAATCTTGTCGTGCAGCAACCTAGAGACGCGACCTTGGGGTTCACGCTTCACGCTGATCCGATACCCCCCATCCCCCGGGGCATTTGAGAGGGAGTAGGTCCGTGCATGTCGCTCACCGGTATCGGGATCGACAACCTCAATTGGCAGATGCTGACCAGGGGCGAAATCTGCCAGCGGTCCGTCGTCACGCGCGCCAAGATAGAAGGAGGTTACATCCGCACTCTCTTGAACCTTATCGAGGACCCGCAACGAGCGTACTGAATCTGCCTCCTGCTCCCAACGGAGCGGAACGGCATCGCGCATCTCTATGACTTCCTCAATCGTGATATCGACTAAACGCTGAGCCCCGGGATAGTGGTCCAGTATCGGGCCGTCCCATACAATCTCGGCGGTGCCGGTCAGCTGCAGAAGGCTGCCGGTGGCAAAATCGACAAAGAGCAGCCCAACCCTAGGATCGACCAGCAGATTGCCAATCGTGTTGAAGTGGTTGTTGCCCGCAAAATCGGGAAAGCGGAGCCGCCCATTTTCGAGTATTTCAACAAAGCCAGGATCGCCGCCGCGATGCGATGCATCCATGCCAAAACGCGCATCGGCACCCTCACCCCGATAGCCGGAGGCGATGAAGAAGGTATCCGCTTGTTTGACCCATTGGACCTGCAGGGCTGTTAGAGCCGACCCGTTGATCACCGGACCCTGCTGGTGGTTTGGCACCCGGTGCCACGCGCGTTCCCGAATATATTGCGGGCAGTTGCCAAAGCTCTGATCCAGAGAGAACAGCAATGCGCCATCATCCTGGCGCTGAACCCGGCCATTAGCCCGATTGCGCCGACGGGTCGCGAGCTCGATGCCCAGCAACCCAAGATCTGCGCCGTCGGTCAGCCCATCGCTCAACGCATCACCGGCTGGGAGCGCACCATCAATGCGCAAATGACGCTGATCAGGTGCAGAGACGAAGCCCTCAGGGCCAGTTAGAAGGGTTACCCAGGGGCGTCGTTGGACGTCTCGGGCCGCCGCCACCAAGAATGGAAGGTTGGTGTGAAATTCCAGATGTTGATCCGGAAAGTAATCCCGCACGATCTTACGGGCCCAGTTCTCGATATCACGCACCCCGGCCTGTTCCTGAACCGCCCGCTCACCCTCATGGAATGGTGTGGCCTGCTCAGTTCGGCTAATGCACTCAGATGATCGCGACATTGGATACCTCCCAGTCTTGGAGACAGCGTTCATTGGGGCCGGTTATGCAGCCAACCCAATTGCCGTTGGCGCCATTGGGACAAAGCCGGGCAGAGCCTCAATGCGACCAAGCAGTGCGCGCAGGTTCGGATAGGGCTCGAGGGGAACATTCCCCTCCGGCGCATGCGCCGTGTAGGAGTAGATCGCCACATCAGCGATGCTTGGCCGCTCACCGACCAGCCACTCACGACTATCTAGATGCGCCTCAAGCCGCGCGAAGGCCTGCGCCGCGATCGCTTTTGATCGGGCGGCATCAAGGTCGGCACCAAAAACGGTGATTAGTCGCGCTGCAGCTGGGCCATAGGCGATGTCACCGGCAGCGAGCGACAGGAACTTCTGCACCTCTGCCTGGGAGATCGGATCCTGTGGCAACCAATCCGGCGCATAGGATTGCGCCAGGTAAACCAGGATGGCGTTTGAATCGGCAATGACGGTACTGCCATCCTCGATAACCGGTACTTGGCCAACTGGGTTTAAGCTTAGAAACGGCTCGGCCTTATGTTCACCGACGGCCAGATCAACATCCACGGTTTCATAGGCAATCCCGGTAAGCGCGGCGAACAGCTGGACGCGGTGGCTATGTCCAGAAAGGGCATGGCGGTGAATTCGAATGGCATTGGTTGGGGTATTAGTCATGGGGTCATTCCTTCTTGATGATGTGGGCGGCCCCGTCGTGATTGACGCTTTAGACCGCGGTTCTGTCATCGGATATAACCCCACCGCGTTCTGGCGATAATTTATCAATTTAACGAATTAGTATGAACATTCTGTTCATAATAGCGTTAAACTGATTGGCGATGCTCCAACTCTATGACCTGGCCTAAAGATGGATCGGATTGAAATGATGCGCGCCTTTATGGCGGTTGCGCAGGAGGGGTCTTTCACCGCCGCCGGTCGCAAACTCGGCCGCTCAACCAAGCTGGTCAGCAAACAAGTTGCTGCGCTGGAGAGTGAGTATCAGGTCCAACTGCTTAACCGTACCACCAGAAGCGTCGCCTTAACCGCAACCGGCACCGCTTATCTGAACCGATGTCGCCATCTGGTTGAAGAGTTCGACGAGCTGGATGCCCTGGTTACCGAAGGGCACACGAGCCTTAGTGGCAGCATCCGAATAACCGCCCCCACAGGCTTTGGTGCTGGACCGTTATCAGAGGCGCTCGCTGGATTTATGGCCGCGCATCCAAACATCTCTGTCGACCTGCATTTGACCAATTTGCAGGTGGCGTTGGTGGAGGAAGGCTTCGACCTGGCGGTGCGGGTCGGCATACCGAGAGATTCGACGCTGATGGTCCGCCACTTGGCCCCCATGCCGCTGGTAACCTGTGCAGCGCCAAGCTACCTCGCGGCCCATGGCACACCCAGCCATCCAAAGGCACTAGCCACCCATCGCTGCATGATTGATCGGAATATGGGCAATCCCAGCGCCTGGTCTTACTGGTCAAAAAATGGCGAGAGGACCAGCATCTCAATTAGCGGCCCGGTTACCGTCAATGCGCCAGCAGCGTCAGCAACATTTGCGCGAGCCGGGTTAGGCATTGCTCGATGCCCGCTCTATCAAGTTGCTAAGGATCTAGAGAGCGGCGCACTTGTGCCGCTATTACCTGCGTTCAGGAGTGAAGAGTTTAGCCTCTTCGCACTATACCCACCCACACGCAACCTAACCGCAAGGATCAGGGCATTGATCGACCACCTAGCCGATCAGTTCTCGGGTGATAACCCCTATCTGTGATTAATGGCAGGCGATATCGGGTTACCTGCCGGTGTAGTTGGGCATCCGCTTTTCTAGGAAGGCCGAAATGCCTTCCTTACCATCCTCGGCGGTGACAGCGGATGCAATGGCCTGGGCCTCATGCTCCATTTGCGTCTCTAGAGATGTGACCGAACTATCCACCAACAAGGCTTTTGTCATGGCAAAGACATTTGTCGGGCCCATGGCCAGCTGTCGCGCCAGCTTTAATGCCTCATCCTTCAACGCTTCCGCTGGTACCAGATAGTTCACCAAACCCCACGCCTCAGCTTGCTTGGCTGGCACCGGGCGGTTGGTTAGCGCCATGTCATAGGCACGGCGCAGGCCGACCGCGCGCGCAAGGAAATAGGTGGAGCTGCCATCCGGGGTAAGGCCCGCCCGGGTGTAGGCCATGGTGAACGTCACATTGTCAGCGGCAATGGCGAGATCGGCCATGGCGGTCAGGCTGACCCCGGCGCCACCGGCATTGCCGTTCACGGCTGCAATCACCGGCTTACCCATACGGGCAAAGCGGGCAATGGCGCCGTGGAGGAAGGTCACCATCTCTTTGATCAGGGCGCTGCCATGTTCACCTGCCTCGGCAAACACCTTCAAATCACCGCCGGCGCAAAACAGCTTATCCCCCGACCCGGTTAGGATCACCGCGCGGATCGTCGGGTCCTCATCACAGGCAATCGCCACCTTGAACAAATCCTTGGTCATGGCGTCGTTCAGGGCGTTGGCTGCCTCTGGCCGGTTGATGGTGATGATCGCCACAGCACCGTTGGTTGCCTCATCCCGCTCAAACAGCAGGGTTTCGAGTTCGAGGTTGTCACTGGTGATTGGGGTGATTTTGCTCATGAGGTTTCCGCCGCTTGAAGATGTGAGTGTTTGCTTGATTGGGTCCTTGGTAACCGATTTAACTGCGCCTGCCACCCTAAGAAGCGATCCAGGAATACGAGGACGCCCGAGGAGTAGACCCATGAGTTTCGAATTCCGCACCGTTCCACATATCATCAGCCGCACCGGCTGCACCGCTGAACTGGGCCAAATGATGGCCGATCACTTCGACACCCGGCGGGTGATGGTGGTGACCGATGAGGGCCTGGTGAAGGCCGGGGTGACAGTCCCCGTACTAGACAGCCTCAAGGCCGCCGGTTTTGAGGTGACCGTGTTCGATAAGGTGGTTGCCGACCCGCCGGAAACGATCCTCCTCGATGCAGTGAAGCAAGCACAGGAAGCGGCTAGCGGCCTGGTGATCGGCCTTGGCGGCGGTTCATCCATGGATGTGGCGAAGTTGGTGGCCCTGATGGCGATTAGCAGCCAGCCACTGTCTGAGATGTATGGCGTGGGCAATGTGACGGGGGAGCGCCTACCGCTGGTCCAAATCCCAACCACGGCGGGGACGGGATCAGAGGTCACGCCGATCTCAATCATCACCACGGGTGAGACCACCAAGATGGGTGTCGTTTCCCCACAGCTTTATGCCGATATGGCGATCCTGGATGCCGCCCTCACCACCGGTCTACCGGCCCGGCATACGGCGGCCACCGGCATCGATGCCATGGTGCATGCAATTGAGTCCTACACCTCCAAGATCAAAAAGAACCCGGTTAGCGATGCCCTGGCCCGTGAGGCCCTGCGCCTGTTGAGCGGGAATCTGGTTACCGTTTGTAAGGATGGCAGCAACCTGGAAGCGCGGCAGGCCATGCTGCTCGGCTCGATGCTCGCCGGACAGGCCTTTGCCAATGCACCGGTCGGGGCTGTCCATGCCCTCGCCTATCCAATTGGCGGCATCTTCCATGTGCCGCACGGTCTCTCAAACGCGCTGGTGCTGCCCCATGTGCTGCGCTTCAACGCGCCAGTCGCAGCCTCACTCTATGCTGAGTTGGCGCCGATCCTCCGCCCCGGTGCAGAGGGCAGCGATGAGGCCCTGACCCAAGTGTTCATTGATGAGCTGGATAAGCTGGCCGATGCAGTAGAGATCGATCGTAAGCTGACCCAGGTCGGGATCAACCATAACGACCTGCCACGCATGGCCGAGGATGCCATGCTGCAAACCCGCCTACTGGTGAACAACCCACGGGAAGTAAGCCAAGAGCAGGCGCTCGCCATCTATCAGGAAGCGCTCTAATTGGCCGAACGCCCCACCCCACCGAAGCGTGCCGATTTCCGGCAGTTTGAGACCGTGGATACCCGCTGGTCGGATAACGACATGTATGGCCATGTTAACAACGCGGCCTTCTACCGGTTCTTTGATACCGCCGTGAACCGTTACCTGATTGAGGCTGGGGTTCTAAACCCGGTCGAGAGCGAGGTCATCGGACTGGTGGTCGAAACCGGCTGCCAGTTCTTTGCCCCCGCCAGCTTTCCGGAGCGGCTGGAGCTAGGGATCAAGGTGGCCAAACTTGGCACCTCCTCCGTCCGGTATGAGCTGGGCGTGTTTGGCCAGGCGGATCAACCTGGCGGCGAATTGGCAAAAGCTGCTGGGTTTTTTACCCATGTCTATGTGGATGCCAAAAGCCGCCGCCCAGTCCCATTACCTGGGGGTTTGCGTGACCTGTTGGAGCGGACGCTCACGTGACTGTGACGCCCTTGTGCGCTGATCATCACTGATTGCCGGTTGTGGGGTGGGACCAGACTTCCCAAGTCATCCTTCAAGTCCTTGGCCACGGCGTCACCGTCGGCCACACCAAACAAACAGGAGATATGACATGGTTGATTTCACCTTCCACACGGTTGAGAGCGCGCCCGAAGGCTCAACAAAGATCCTTGAAGGCGCTACGAAGAAGCTTGGCTTCACCCCCAATCTTTTCGCCGCCCAGGCAGAGTCACCACTGGCGCTTGAAGCCTACACAACCTTAAGCGCCCTAATCGGTGAGAAGTCGACTTTCACCCCCACCGAACAACAGGTGGTCTTCTTCACCGGCAACACCTATCACGGCTGCACCTTCTGCGTGGCGGCGCATACCGCGATCTCAAAAGGTCAGAAGGTCGATGATGCGGTGATCGAAGCACTGCGGAATGAAGAGCCGCTCGCCGATGCGAAACTCGAGGCTCTGCGCCAGTTCGCCTTCAAGGTGATCGACCAGCGTGGCTGGGTCAGCGATGCGGACACGCAAGCCTTCCTCGATGCCGGGTATACCCAGGCGCATATTCTGGAGGTGGTCACGCTCGTCGGCCTTAAGGTGCTGTCGAACTACACCAACCACTTCGCGCATACGCCGCTCAATGATGCGTTTAAGCCGTTTGAGTGGACCGACCCACGCCAGCAGGCCGCTGAGTAATCGGCGACCGGAAATAGTGACCCAAAACAAAAGCCCTCGCCGATATCCGGTGAGGGCTTTTTTCGTGCGCGAACGCTGGGCGGGTTGGCTTACCCGGCGCGCAGACTAGCGATTGGCTTGGCAAATTGCAGGTCGACATCCCAGGGGAAGAAGATCCAGGTGTCCTGGCTAACCTCGGTCACGAAGGTATCAACCAAGGGGCGGCCCTGGGGCTTGGCGTAGACGGTGGCGAAATGAGCGTTCGGCAGCATATCGCGCAGCACCTTGGCGGTCTTACCGGTGTCGACCAGATCATCAACGATCAGCCAGCCCTTGCCACCATCAGGGGCATCGAAGCCTTTCAGAATATTGGCCTCACCTGACTTTGTGCCGGAATAGGATGAGATACAGACCGTTTCAATCATCCGGATATCAAGCTCACGCGCGACAACGGCTGCCGGCACAAGACCACCACGGGTCACGGCCACCACACCCTTCCAGGGTTCGCCGTCATGGCCATCAATCAGGCGCCAAGCGAGCGCCTTGGCATTGCGGTGCAGCTCTTCCCAGGAAACGGGAAAGCTCTTATCGGGCTGGGGAGTTGTATCGTCTGAAGGCATAGCCAAGCTCGGCATGGTTAAGCAGGTCGAAATGTCGACCATGCTTATAACCACCCAGCGCTGCGCTGCAATACGCCCGTGCCGATAAATCTGCCGTGGCTAGAGCGCGCGCTCCGCTGACTGACGCAGGACACATCCCGCGATACGCCATTCACCGCCATCTATCTGCACCATGCGATACAGCGCCTCAACCAGTAGGCCATTATCATCCTGGAAGGTCACACGCTGTACGATCGCATCGCGATTGTTGCTGGGCTGGGCCTCACCAAAGAACACCTGGGATGGTGAGATTAGCGGCGCATAACTGGACTTAACCATCCGGATAAACAGGTTGGCCGAGCCAAAGCGGCGTTGAATGCCCGGTGAGGCAAACGCAAATGCCGTCTCCGCATCATCTAGGGCGAAGGCTTCCAACTGGCTGTTGATCACGGTTTCGATGGCGCCCAGATCTTCCTGGGTCGCGGGCGCAGGCAGGGCCCCTTGCGCGCTGCTAGGGGTCTGGTCCGAGGAGATTACGTCTTCCCCGGTTAGGTTGCTTACAAGCTCCGCTTGCTTTGTCGCTGCTGCCTTTAGCGGTTCTGTTTTATGGGCTGCACTTTCGCTGGCAATTGCCGGGCTGGGTCCTCCAAACCCAAGTACAGCCGTCATTACAACGCTCACAAAAGCAAAACGGGGGAACCAGTGTTTCATGATCGACGCTCCTTGCTCGATATTCCGACACCCGTTTTGGTCCTTATAGAGTTGCGGCAAATTCCAGTGCTGGCAAGGGTCAATACACTATCGTTAAGGCTTATTTGTTTTATTCAGCCTGCGTTAATCATCCGTCACCGTTGATGCGCTCTGACCGAACAGAACCTTCTTCGCATCCTCAGACACGGTTGGGGCCTGATTGATCTCATCCGCCTTGGCATAAGCGCGGATCGTGGCTGGGCGCTCCTTGATCGCCTCAAACCAACGTTTCACATGGGGAAATTCAGCCAAATCCATGCGTTGGCGTTCATGGGGCACAATCCATGGATAACAGGCCATATCGGCGATTGAGTACTCACCGGCGATGAACTCACGATCCTTAAGACGCTTGTTTAGGACGCCGTAGAGCCGCCCGGTCTCACCAACATAGCGATCAATGGCGTAGGGAACCTGCTCTGGGGCATAGGTAACAAAATGGTGATTCTGGCCGAGCATGGGACCCAACCCGCCCATCTGCCACATCAGCCATTGCAGCGTCTCATAACGGCCGGCCGGATCGGCGGCGAGGAGCTTGCCCGTCTTCTCAGCCAGGTAAAGTAGGATCGCCCCGCTCTCAAAAATTGAGATCGGCTCACCGCCGCCACCCATGGGCTCCCTGTCCACAATCGCCGGAATCCTGTTGTTTGGTGCGATTTTTAGGAAGTCGGGCTCAAACTGCTCGCCCTTACTGATGTTGATCCCATGGACCGTGTAAGGCAGCCCCGCCTCTTCCAAGAACAGGGTGATTTTGTGCCCGTTCGGTGTGGTCCAGTAATAGAGATCGATCATGTTAAGGCCTCAGATTTTGATTATTCTTTTGAAGTGGCGGCATGCCATTGGCAGCCAATTTCGTTGATTGGGCGAAACAGCACAATCGATGGAGTCCGATTTCGGGTGCTGGCAGTCTAAATTTCAGCTATATTTCAAAACAGTACAGGGATTTGGATAAGCAATTGCTAACGTACGGTTAACAGGTTGGCGATTGTTTCAAACCGGGGGCTGCTACTTCGTTTCACTGCCAGTTTGGGTTGGCAGTACACGCCGAACCGAAACGCCGTGATGGCACCACGAGCGTTGATGGCAGGACGAGGGATGCGGTTGAATTTAGACGGGGGAAAACGCCTTACATGCGTAAAACCTATCTTTATCAGGTGAACATCACACGGGACTGCAACCTGCGTTGCACCCATTGCTACATCCACTCAGACGTCAAAAAAGCGTCGGGCAAAATGGCGCCGCAGAACTTCCGCAAGATTTTCGCGGATATCGGCGAGCACATGTCCCAGATTGGTTATGACCACGCCGAGATCCACGTGATTGGCGGGGAACCAACCATTCTCGGCCTACCGTTCTTTGAAGAGAATATTCCACCTGCACGCGCAGCCATTGAGGAAGCCGCGAGCCGGATGGATAAGCCATTCAGCTTTGAGATCATTATGGTCTCGAACCTGTTGTCTCGAGATATCCTCCCGATCGCTAAATTCTTCGACCGGATCAACACGTCGTACGAGCCAGAGACCCGCTTCCCTAAACCGAAGCTGGAGCAGATGTGGCGCGATAATCTGGCGCTCCTGAAAGACAATGGCCTCGATGTTGGTGTCACCACAGCGATGACCAAACACGTGGTGGAGCGTGGTGCGGCTAGTCTGCTCGACTTCCATTATGACCAGGGCATTAAGCAGATCCATTTCGGCTTCTTCATTCCATCGGGCGATGGGCTCGTAAACCGGGATGAGATGTTCCCTGAGTTTGTTGAGACCTCGAACTTCCTGATCGAAGCCGCCCATTGGTATTTCGAACGGCGGGACGATGATCCCGACCTGTTTGTGAACCCGGTCGAAAGTATGCTGTCGGGTATTACGTCAGGTGAGCCGTTGGACGATATCGTCTGCCCAATCATCGCGGGCTCAATGGATATCGACTGGAATGGTCAGACCGCGACCTGCCTTGAGGCTGGCGGTGGCCTAAACCCAGAATGGCTGGGCAATGTGGTGCAGAGCTCTGTCGCCGAGGTGGCGAAATCGCCGGGCTTCCGTGCCCATGTGCTTGAGGCTGCGAAGCCGAAGAAAGAGTGCCGGACCTGTGATGAGTATCGGGTCTGCCGCTCCGGCTGTGGCGTGATCTTCAAATACTGGAACCCGGAAGTCGATGAGGACTGCCCGGGCTTCAAGAAGTTCATAAAGTTTATGCGCCACTCCCATGACGAGAACGGCATCCGCCCCCGTTATGAAGAGTATCGCGGCAAGGTGGCCTTCTAACCGATCAGGCCACCCCGCCGTGATAGCTAGTTAGCGCCAATCATAGTTACGACGCAGCAATGGGCTGATGCCGCTATTGCTGTGCTCGGTTACGGCATGGACGGTCTTGCCGTCATCGACGCCGCCGGCATCAGCCACAACACCTTCAAACCGAAGCTTGCTAGCCGAACCATTGTTGGTGACGGCCCGCTCAATGATGGTCTTGCCCCGGATTGAGGCTTGCGGGGTGGCATCCTCAAAGCTCAGCGCCCGGGCTGATCCGTAATGGGTGGTCGTCGTATCGCTGGCGATGGCCGAGGCGGCAAAGACGCTGCTAGCAGCAAAGGTAGCGAGGGCAATAGTAAGGGCCTTAACGGTCATGTCTTGTGTCTCCAATGTTTGGGCATCCGGTGAACCACCACCGGCTTGCATGAGACACAGATTGGGATTGTGATCGTTAGGCGCTCATAACATCGCAATCACGTAACCAACAGCGGCATGTGAGTGCATTGTTAGGCGATCAGTCAGCCACACTAAACCTGTGGTGGGTTGCGCCAACCAGGGCAGGCATCGTCCAGGAACTGAGCCATCGGCACCAAGCTTGGCGCGGTGAGTGAGCGGGCGAGGAGCCGCGCCACCCGCGGTAGATGCTTCAGGTATTTTGGCTTGCCGTCCCGCTCGTTCAGCCGAACAAAGATCCCCAGGATCTTCGCGTGCCGGGTCATCCCGAGGATCTTATAGTCAGCCATGAGGACGTCGCGATCAGTGCCCGGCAGGGCCGCACAGTACCGGTCGATCATCGCCGCAACCAAATCATCGGACAGGTCACGTCGCGCATCTTCCAAGAGGGACATCAGATCATAGGCCTTAGCCCCGATCAGCGCGTCCTGGAAATCTAGCAGGCCGCAGCTTTCCAAGCTGCCCGCCGCTTGATCCGGGCGTAGCATCAGATTGTCGACATGGTAATCGCGCAGGACCACACAGACCTGGCGATTGGCAACCGCATCCAGCTGCGCTTCCACCAGGCCCATAAAGGTGGACCGTTCCGCTGATGTTGGGCCCTCACCCTTAATGTAAGCCCAGTACCAGTCTGGAAACAGCGATGCCTCCGTCAGCAGCCGCTCCTTATTGTAAAGGTCGAACCCTGCGTCTGAATTAGGCAGCGGCTTCTGATGCAGCGCCGCCAGGGCATCAATGGCCAACGCATAGAGTGGCGCTTCCTCGGCACCCGCATTCAACAGCCGGGTATAGGTTTGATCGCCGAAATCCTCGATCAGGGCAAAGCCTTGGGCCAAATCCTGGGCCTTGATGGCGGGGGCAGAGAAACCATGGGTGTGGAGGTAACCGGCCACACGCAGATAGGCGGCCAAATTCTCATGCTCGGGCGGGGCATCCATTAATAGCCAGGATGTGCCGCCATCGCTGACCACACGGTAGTAGCGGCGGAAGGAGGCATCGGCAGGCAGGGCCACGGGCTCAACCCCAGCCCCCAGATGCTGTTCCGCAAATGCTTGGCGTGCTTGATCCCGGCTCATATCGTCAGTGGCATCATCAAGCAGCGGTTCAGACGACAGGGAAGCAGACGACATCGGTTAGGCCTATCGGGAGCAACGGGTGAAGCAATCATCCTCGTCAACCTCGGTTGCCGACCCGCGCCATGGCAAGACGATAATCCAGCATGTCGCCGATCCGCCTGGTGATACCCTGAATGTTTCTGCGGGCTATCTCGTAACCCTTGTTCGCGATGGGCAGCAGATTCATCGCCGGGTTCGCCTCAAAAACCACAATCCGGCCATCTTGCATGCGCGCGCAATCCATCCCGCAATAGTCGAGTCGCATTCGGTGCATCGCATCGCGGATGGTCGCAATTCCCTGCTCAGTGAAGTACTGAACCGGCTTCGCGATCATCTCTAGCTCCTTATCCCAAAGGTCCGGACGCTTATCGATCAGCTGCTCCCGCTGACTGGCATTGACGATCCAATGCTCACTCGGCAGGTGGTGGCGAATTGCCAAACTACCGCCGACATAGATGACGCGCGTTTTCCAATACAAACCCTCAGCATCCCGGAAGTCGACAAACTCCGTAATGTAGAATGCGTCGTCATTCGGATAATCCGCCATGGCATCAACGACGGATTGCGGATCCTCGTGTTTCACCAAATCAATGGCACCGTGGCGGCCAACGGGCCGCGCTAGGACGGGAAACTCTAGCTCCGCTTTCTCAATCTCTTTCACCGTCAGCTTCTTACGCGTCAGCTTAACGGTCTTCGGCATGAGCAGGTTCGGCGTATCGGCCAGGTGCTGTGACACCCAATCGCGCGTCATGGGCACAATCCGCTCCGGTGGGTTCACCACTGGCAGTTTGTGTCGCTTACAAAACTCTTTCGCCAGTTTCAGGCCATTGGGGTTCAGATCAGGGTCAGAGATCGCATTGATGATCATTCGATGCTTACTGAAGTCTAATTCGTTGATCGCTTCCATCCGATGGGGGCGCAAAATGATGCTGTCGACATCGAAATAACTGGGGTCGATCAAACGGCGTAAGTCGTTGTTGCCATGCAGAATTACGTCGTCACCTTGGTTCCCGCCGGCCTCAGGCGAGCATATTAGCAAAAGCTTGGGACGATATTGGTTAGTGTTAATCATACCTATAACCCGCAAAGATCAAATTGATCGCGTTTCAGTAACATGACGCACGATCTGAGACGGTTTTGGTCACCAAAATGAAATAAATAGATTGTCGCTTTCATTGACCATTTTCACTGTAGGTATTCAAGGAGTGAGGGACAGCCCTGCCACAGATGCATAGCTGGCTCTCGCCGAACATATACGCCTCTCCCCCCGGCGCTCCCAGAGCAATCAAGTTGGTTCGGAGAGGATTCATGTCTTCGATGGTGATTGCGACTGCTTATGACTAATTTGGTACCCCAAGAAAACCCCGGTGATGACCTCGATGCGGGCGGTCCCGACGATTTTGTCGGCCTGACCCAGCACCGTCTGGCGCTGTACCGCCAGCACCGCGCAAATGTCGACATGGTCTTTGACCAAGTTGCCGACAGCATTGATGCGCTGAAAGGCCAGGGTTTCCCGATCAACTTCGAACGGGTGAATTCCGATACCGCTGCCCTTCGCAATGATGAAGGCGAGAAGGTTGTGGAAATGACCATCGAGCGCATGCAGCCGATCATGCTGTACCCAGCAAAGGTGTTGGCTGAGCAACAAGCAGCAGCTGCGCAAGCCCACCCTGGCCAGCGCGTTCAGCAAATGATGGCTGACGATGATGAGATGCCGGGCATGCACCCGCTCTACGCACCAGATGACGATGATGACGGCATCATGGGCATGGCCAAAGATGGCGCACCACGTGCTCAAGCCGGTGATGATGAGCCACGACCAGTCACGATCCAAGAGATTGAGGAACAGCTTGGTGGTGGGGAAGAGCGCCCAGAAGCCAACTTGCCACCGGGTGCCCGGATGATCCAATTCGATGGGACGCGCGGCTTGCCAGAGAGCCCAGTCCCAGAGGAATCCCTCATCATTAAGGTCTCGAGCAATATTGAGGGCCAACCCGACGAGATCCAGATCGTCTACGATATGGCAGACCCGGTTCGGAACATGTCCTTCTCTGCGCACCTCGCGGATGTGGCGGCCTATGTGAAGGATCAGGCTGAACGTCCAGACGTTGAGCGTGGCGTGGATGGAACACCGTTTAAGCCAGAGCCAACTGGCCTGGGCTTCCGGCCCTAATAAGGCTTTGGCCTTTCACTAGGATCAGTGACGCTTACGTTAACGTGATGCATGTGAGCAGTCTGCTCAGCCCCCATGCGTTTCTTCTCCGATCCCGACAATGCGACCCACGCATTTAAGTTCCAGCATCTGCTGGTAACCGGGTCACCATTGTCAGAAGACATATCCAGTTTCGCATAACTGGTACGGCGACGGCCGGTTATGCGTTGGGCGGTAGGAAGGGGAGAGCCTGTCGTCCAGTTTTGGGCCTTTCCTGTGGTTTTAACCCGGGAAAGGTCCTTTTCTTTGCGCGAATGGTTGGAAACGGGTGGCCACTGAATGGGCATCACCGTCAGACTGCCCGCCATGGCAAAACGACGTTCCCCAACATCCGTGCGCGGCCTTGAAGAGCTGAGCCGCGTGCAGCTCTCAAAGCACTTCTTCCTTCGGGACTTTCTGTATTCTGAAGTTGCTGCCCTGAACGGCATCGCCAATGTGCCCAATGACCCCGACCTCGCCATCGCCGCTGGCACCCGGCTCTGCGAAGAGTTGCTGGAGCCGCTGCAAAAGCGGTTAGGCCCATTGGCCCTTCGCTCCGGCTATCGCACGGCGGCGCTTAATGCCTTTTGTAACGCCGGCGGCCATAACTGCGCACGAAATGAGGCAACGGCCGCCAACCATATCTGGGATATGCGGGACGCGGACGGGAACATGGGCGCCATGGTCACGGTGGTCGTGCCGTCCTTTCTGCCCCTCTACCAGCAGACCAAGGACTGGCAGCCGCTCGCCTGGTGGCTGCACGATCATCTCCCCTATTCTGAGATTTGCTTCTTCCCAAAGCTGGCCGCCTTCAACCTTGGCTGGCGGGAAAACCCGATGCGCCTAATCAGATCCTACGCCCCACCGAAAGGCATCCTGACCCGCCCCGGCATGGATAATCATGAGGGCAGTCATGAGAGCAGCTACCGCCCGCTTATTGCGGCGATTGGCTAACCCCTAGTTCTGCGCTGACCTTATAGTGGCGCGCGCCTGCGCCCGCTGAACCACCACCACACCAAACAAGGCAATGGCACCGCCCAGTAGGGTCAGCACATCCGGCCGATGGCCTAGCAGCAGGATCGATAGCAGCACCGCCGTTGGTGGCACGGTGTAAAGCAGGTTGGCAGCACGGGCGGCACCGTAGGTACCCAAAACGTAGGTCCAGGTCGCATAGCCCAGCGCCGCCGAGATGACGCCCAGATGCACGATCGCCATAACGATGCTGATTGACCATGCGTCAGCAGCCAAAGACGACACCCCCGCCGGTAGCCAAGGCAGCAGGAAGATACCACCGCTAAGCAAGGTGTAAGCGGCGCATGCCAGGAAACCATAACGGGCAACCATGGGGCGCTGGATGGTGAAGTAGATGGCAGCACAGCCGGCGCTGCCTAAGATCAAGCTGGCGCCCCCGCCAAGGGTTAAACCACCAGGCTGGCCCATGGCGATCACCGCAATGCCGCCAAGACTGATAAGGGTGCCAACCCAGGCCCAGCGGGCGAAACGCTCCCCCAAGAATAGGGTCGCCAGAACCGCCGTCATAACGGGCGCTGTGTTGATGATGAAGCTACTGGCCCCCGCGCTAACGGTCTGCTGACCGATGTTCAACAGGGCGTTGTAAACGCCAATGCCGATCAAACCGCAAAGGGCGAAGCGAGCCAAATCCGGCACGGTGGGTCGCTTCGGTTTAGCCCAAACCAACCAAAGCCCAACCACCACACCGGCCACAAAGAACCGACAGGCGGCCAATGGCAAAGGGTCCAGAACTGCCAGCCCGTGGGTGATCAATGGAAAAGCCGACGCCCAGGCCAAAACGGTCACCACGCACGCTAAGGGCGCTAAAGCGGGGTGGTTTGCGACGTGTTCGGTCATGGCTGCCTGGGATCATGCAGAGTTAAGAACCTGATCAGGCTGACAGATCGGCAATCGTTGAACCATGCCATTATCGACGGGTGAGCGTTGAGTTAAACTCAAGGCTGGTCACCGATCCAGCAGGGCGAACTCACCATTGAAGGCACGGGCCGCATCAGTGGCCCAGCCCTGACCCGCATGATCTACGGCCAGAAGAACAAGCCCCTCATTGCCGCGTAGAATGAGTGTCAGCGCAATCGGCAATGTCTCACCGTAGACTTGAGCCTCACCAATCAGCCGGGTTGCCGGATGATCGCCCATGCTGAAATGCTCGGCCATCTCAACGGCGAAGGTAATGTCATCAGGCCTCGCGGTTCCGCGTTCATGCCAGAACCGTGGCATCCAGAGCATGTTGTGAAATGGCTCGGCCATAAACTGAACCCGGGCGTCAGGGTCGGTTCTAAGCCTCGCAAGATTGGGTTGCTTATGATCCAGCAGGGTCAAATGGGTGACGCAGGCGATCAGTGCGACCGCGTACCCACAGCGACCATGTACAGCCTTGGTAACATCGGGCGAGTCAATCATCTGGCCCGTTCTTCGATCCTCAATCTGTGCCTCAAAAACCTGATTGGTGTTTGCCCGCACCGTGTTTGGAAAAACCGCGCGGTACCCATGTTCAACATCCTCAAACACGGTTGGGGTCGCAGTTTCAGCGGTCATGTCGTCGGTTGGCCCTGGCCTACCCCCGGACGTCAGCACCATGACCACGCTTATGCCGATGAACATCAGGGTTAGAAGACTGATATTGGGTCCGAAGCGTCTCATCACCGTCGTCAGGTTGTTGGCGCCATTCAGCTGGCACCCGCTAGCTCTTCGCGCTTGATCTCAAGCTCAAGCCACTGCTCTTCCGCCGCGTCTAGCTCCGCCTTGGCGGCGCTAAGGCGGTCAGCCTTCTTCTGGAACCCCTCTGGGTCCTTCTCATAGGCATCAGCGATAGCCAGTGCAGCCTCAAGCTTGGTGATCTCTTCACCCAGCTTGGCCATCTGCTTGGGCAAGTTCTCAAGGGCGTACTTGTCCTTATAGGATAGCTTACCGGTATCCGATGATTTGGGCTTTGGTGCGCCGGATTTTGCCTTCGCCTTCTTAGGCGCGACACTCTCAACCGCGTCGGGGGCAAACTTCTCCATGGCGCGCCGTTGCTGCGCCTTCATGTCGGTGTAGCCACCGGCATACTCAACCCAGATACCCTGCTTGCCCTTCACCGCTGCAACTGGGTCAGGCGAGATAACGCTGGTCACCGTCCGGTCGAGGAAATCACGGTCGTGACTGACCAAGAGCACCGTCCCCTGATAGGCGGCGATCATCTCCTCAAGCAGGTCTAGAGTTTCTAAATCCAGATCATTGGTCGGCTCATCCAAGACCAACAGGTTCGATGGCTTGGTCATGGCAACGGCCAGCGCCAGGCGCCCCTTTTCACCCCCTGAGAGAGCGGCTACCGGGGTACGGGCCATATGCGGCGGGAATAGGAAGTCCCGCATATAGCCATAGACATGGCGGCTCTCAGCCCCGATCTGCAGCATCTCACCCTGCCCCTCGGTCAGGGTCTCATAGATGGTCAGGCGGTGATCGAGCAGGCGGCGTTGTTGGTCGAGAGAGATAATTTCAAGATTGGTGCCCAGCTTCACCCGGCCATCATCGGGCCTCATCTCACCGGTCAGGATCTTAAGCAGCGTTGTCTTACCCGCACCGTTGGGGCCGAGCAGGCCAACCCTCTCACCCCGCATGATCATGGTGTCGAAACCGTCGACGATTACCTTGTCGTCAAAGCTCTTAGCGATGTTGCGGGCAAGGATAACCCGATGGCCGCTGGTCTCCCCCTCGCTGACATTCAACTTGTAGTCTTTGATCTGCCGCGACCGGCGCTCGACCTTCTCAACCCGCAGCTGCTTTAGCTCACCTAGGCGGCGAACATTGCGTTTGCGGCGCCCACTGACGCCGTGGCGCAGCCAGTGTTCTTCCCGCTCAATCTGGCGCTTCAGCTTGTGCTGCGCCTCGGCCTCTTGATCCAGCACCTCATCACGCCAGCCCTCAAAGGCCTTGAAGCTCTGATCCAGGGTGCGGCTGGCCCCACGGTCGAGCCAGACCATCCGCCGGGTCAGTGTTTCCAAAAACCGTCGGTCATGACTGATCAGAACCAGCGCAGCGCGGCTGGCCCCCAACGTCTCCTCAAGCCAGGCAATGGTGGGCAGGTCCAAATGGTTGGTTGGCTCATCCAGCAACAGCACGTCCGGGTCAGAGGCCAGCGCCCGGGCTAGGGCCAGCCGTCGGGACTCACCACCGGACAGGGTGCTGGGGTCTTCATCACCGCGCAGCCGCAAGCGCTCCAGCATGTGGGCCGCCTGGTGCTTTAGGTCGATTTCTGTCAGCCCATCCTCAACCGCCTCAAGCGTGGTTTTGAAGCGTGAGAAGTTTGGTGCCTGCTCCAAATACCGGACATTGATGCCGGGCTGGACGAACCGCTCACCCTCATCCGCCTGGATCATCCCGGCGGCCACCTTCATCAGCGTGGATTTGCCAGAACCATTGCGCCCCACCAACCCAACCCGGTCGCGCGGATGCACGAATAGCGTTGCCCCCTCAAGCAGTGAGGGGCCGCCGAAAGTCAGGTGAATATCCTGCAGCGATAGCAGTGGTGGTTCAGACATAGCGTGGTGGCAAGCGCGGCATTGCGAGTCGTGCCGGAGTGTAGGCGATAATGGCCCCCAGTCTCCAGCCCAGCTGGCATTGAGATCACAGCTTAAAATCGATCTGTGGATGCATAGCTGGCGCAGATGCGATGCAAGCCAAGATGAAAATCCCCAGAAACCAGGGGTTTGGGTCGGATCAATGCACCAAACACAACGCTGCATCGCGAAAGCGCAGCTTCTGACTGTCCAATCCCCGTGATAGCTGGCGAATTGAGTAGATGTTGCGCCCTGGAAATAGGTGACGCCGGTCAGGCTGTCTGATGGCCCTGCCCCCTCAACAGAAGGATCCGACGATGTTGCGGACCGACGGTTTATTCTCCCTCGCGTTTCCAGAGCGCCTGGGCCTTCGAGGCCAAAGCCTCGCCGACCAACAGTTCACCAGCCCGGAAGCCGCGATCAAAGCGTTCAGTGGCAAGGACAGCGTTGAACTTGCCCCCGGTCAATCGGCTGATTTGCTGAAGATGGATATGGGTTATGGTGGCCTCGGCCGTGGCCGGGTGACAAGCCATGTCACCGCCTCAATGCCCCAGGTGAATGACGGCCAATTCTCACTTGATCTCGGCCATCGTCAGCTCAGCGTTCGCAAGGATATTCCCCGCCGCCGCGGCTTTGAGAAGCTGGCGCTTAACTTCACCATGGTTGAGCGTGAGGGTGACACCCCCGTCTGGCAGGTAGACAGCATCAACTATCAGAACTCTGATGATTGGCCCGAGCAGGTACTAACCCGCCAAGATCTGGGCGAACGGAACTTTGGTCGCTTGGTCGATGCGGCGGCCAAGATGATTAGTGAAGGCGTCAAAACTGGTCGGCCTGAGCGGATGGATAATCACGGCATCACGGTCAACGGTATCGCAGCACCAAAAGCGCGTGATCTAACGCTTCAGAAAACGCGCAAGCCAGCGCCTGAACAAACTCTGCCACGCGGTGTTGCGGCAGCCTAAATTACTAGATGCGGTCCGCTAGGGCGCCATGCCTGTGCCGGACTGACCGGGGCGCAGCACAAGGCGGCCGGCCGGTTTTTGCGCCCTTCGTTCAGCAATCATCCGCTTCACATTCTCGGTCGCACGGCGGGTGACCTCTGGGTCTTCGATGGGGCGTTCACGAACCAGGTCAGTGACCGATGGTTCGTCAGCAGTTGCCTCAACTGGCGGTGGCTTCTTATGGCCCAGACCTGCTGCCATATCTTGCGCGGCCTGATACTCGCTCCTAGGCGCCATTGTTCATTCCTCAAATACAATACGTATTGTGTATCGTATTATTGATACCGCTTTCTTACCACCCAGCGCGATCAAGCCAGGTAGTTATTTGAGCCAATTCAAATGCTTATTGGATTTCCCACGACATCAAAATGCTGCCCTGCCTCTGAATAGAACAGGTCAGGCAGCGCATCTAAGCGCTCAGTGAGCGGGCCATACATCTGATTGATGGCCTGCTGTTGCTCAACCGGCAATGACTGCCAGCTGGACGCACGCTCAACCTTTGACGCCAGATTGATCCCCGCCAATCCAAGATGTTGGGCCAGCGCGTCCAGGTTCTCCCACAGCGCCTCATAGCGGATGAAGGTGATCCGATACGGTCGGTCGCAGAGCAGCCAATTGGTGGCATGCTCTTCCAGCTTAAACACATCACGATCATGACCAAGATAGCGGGCCAGATCCCACGCCTCGGTCACTGGCTCGGGTGAGACCTCCAAATTCGCGAGATGCCACATCACCCATTTGGGACGAGGCTCCGCCCGGTTGGGCAACAGGAAGAAGTGGTGACGCTCATGCCGACGTTCGCGCCTGGCAAAGAAGGACACAACCGCATCCCTTGGGTCACCAAACATGTAAATCAGATGCATCCCCGCCGGTATGGCATCGGGTGCCACCCGGCGATGACCATGCATCGTTGCGACATCATCCACCTCAGCATCGCAGAGGGCAGCGAACAGACCGACGGCAAGTGCCTGCGATCCACAACCGCCAAAGGACACGATCTGAAAGGGCGTCTCTGGAAACCCGACAGGCGGTGATGAGTTAGGGGACATCGGTTAAACCGGGATCAGCTTGATCAGCTACGGGGCCATAGGACCAGCAAGGCGGGAGCATGACAACCCCGGCTGGCCGTTGCGGCCAATCGAGGCGTTGCTGCCAGACAGCCCATTGGCTTGACCCCTCAATCCGGTGTATCTGAACCCCACGCGTCCCCGTAGCTCAGCTGGATAGAGCACAGGATTCCTAATCCTGGTGCCGTGGGTTCGAATCCCGCCGGGGACGCCATTATTTATATATTTCAATTGTTTAGCGTGTCGCACCGCGTTTGACAACGCGCAAAAACACCAGATACTTAGGATTTCGTGTGTCGCACCTTTCCGGGCCATAAATCGACACACTCTTAGGTTGCATCCTATTGACGACACAACCCAGCATAGATGTAATGCGAGCCATGAAAGCGGTCGTTCTAGCCATCCTGTTTACAGTTCTAGCGCCCTCGGCTTTTGCCGCTGAGACGCAGTTAGCGGCCGTCGTCGAACGGGTGGTCGATGGCGACACCTTCGACGTGCGGCTCACCCCCTGGCCGGGATTGACCGTCGACGGGCGCATTCGCGTGCCAGATATCCAAGCACCAGAGACATTCCGCCCGGATTGTGAGATTGAACGGGTGAAGGGTGAGGCCGCAACAGATTGGTTGCGTGATCGGATCGAGGGTAAGAAGGTGGTACTACTTAACGTAGAACCGGCCACCTGGGCGGGTCGCTTTACGGCCACGGTCATCGACCCGACCGGGGCGGATATCGCCAAGGCGCTGATCGAAGCCGGCCACGCCTTGCCGTGGGACGGCACTGGCGCCACTAGGCCGGATTTTTGCGGGGAATAGCGATGTTTAAACTGATCTTCGTCATCGGCGTCTTTGGTGCCATTGGGTCGGTGTTCCCGATTGTGGTCGCGATGGTCGATCCGTCGGCCGGTTTTATCCCGCTGATCGCGGCGGGCATCGCCGGGCTAACGTCATCGTTGCTGTTTATAGGCTTGGGGAAACTCGGCCAGGTGGCGACCGATATCGCGGATAGGTTGCCGAAGGCGGCGGAAGGGAAGAGCGAGGAAGGGTTGTCGATGGGGTCGGCGATCGGGATCGTCGCCTTGGGTTTGGTTATCGGGTCGATCGCGATGGGGTTGCGCTATTCGGCCTATGAGAAAGCCGCCAGCGAGGCGCAGCAAGCGGCCTCACTGGCCGAGGCCCAACGCATTATCGAGCGGTATAACCGCTAACGGGCGGCCCCGACTTGCGGCTGGCACAATATAGGCCGCGGTACTGTGATCGCGCCATCGGCAAGGGTGACGGCCCGCGAGAGATCTTCTAGCGCGCACCGACAAGACCAATAGGCCCGTTCCTGTCGAACGAGTAGCGCGGCGATCGAGGATTGCCGATCGTCGATCGTGAGGTCGGCGGCCGGCAAACACTCGAATTGGCCGCGGGCGAAGGTCTCTTTAATCAGCGTTGGCTCGACGATGGTTTCGGGCGTCGTGCAAGCGGCCAAGAGTATCAACGACAACACCAGCGACGCGGCCGTCGTTTTCCGGTTCGGTTTCATCGATCTGCCTTTCTATGGGTTCGAATACCTGTTCGCGGTCCGTGTCGGCCTGCTCACGCGCGCGGGCGGCTTGTAGGGCGGTTTGCAGGCTGGCGAGTTGAAGCTCGTATAGCTGCCGCTGCATCTGGTTTACGCGCACCGCGCCCGATAGCTCACCCTGCAACGCGTCACGCTGTTCGGCGAGGCTATGGTTGCGCCAGACAAGGCCGCCGAGGCCGATCAAGGCCAAGGACAAGATGCCGACCGACCAGTTCTTCCGGAAGGCCGACCAAACGATTTGCAACATGATCGCCGTCACTTTCGCTTAACGGTTTGGGACTAGGTTGGGATTTTGGGTCATTTCTTGCCCTGTAATTGTTGATTACAGTGTAACTGTTTGTTACAATGCAGACATGAAAACGGTCATGATCCACGCACAAGCTCGCAAAGCCCTTCGCAAGATGGCGCAGAAAGAAGCTGAGAAAATCCGCGGGAAGATCGACCAATACGCCGCCGATCCGTCTAGCCTGGCGAACAACGTCAAGCGGTTGCGCGGCGATGATGAAATCCGGTTGCGGGTCGGCGACTGGCGCGTCGTTATGCGAGACGGTGAGGTCTTGGACGTGCTAAAAATTGGCCCCAGAGGGAGTATCTACAAATGAGTGAAACGATCGAAATCACCCGCGCCGAATATGACCAACTGGTTGAGGCGCGCGACCTTCTCGAAGACCTCCGGGCTCTTGATGAAGCCGACAGCCGGGACGGGGTCGCCATGCCTGCCGAAGTCGTCGACCGCTATATCGCCGGGGAAAACCCGCTCCGCATCGTTCGCGAATGGCGCGGCCTGTCCCAAAGTGCGCTCGCCCGGCAAAGTGGGGTCAACCGGGTTCAGATTGTCCAGATTGAGGGGGGTGGCAACGCGTCGGTAACAACCTTCGCCAAGCTGGCGAATGCCCTCGACGTGCAGATCGACGACGTGGTCGAGATCATCCGCGACGACGAAGCGACCCAATAAACGCCGTGAATTTCGCCAACGCATCTTGCATGGGCGGGCCGCCGCCTAACAAGCCACACACAATGGCCAGTAACCCGGCCAGGGTGGCCAGAACTTGGCTCAACAAATCCGGCTCGGCAATGGTCACATCCCGGGCGAAATAGAGATACGCCGCGAACAGGGCGATCGCCGCGAGGAACAGGAACCAGCGCGGGCGTTTTATCGGCTCTCGGTCCATTCTCGCGCCGGTCCTATGTCTGCATGAACAAAACCCCGATAGGGGTAGCGACCGATCCCGGTGAACCCGGCATCTCGAAGGATTGAGACAAGCGTCGCTTGGTCTTCCTTCACACATCGGATGTCAAAGGCCATCCCGAACAAGTGTAGGCTTTCGGCGGCGCCGCCAATCCGCTTGTTATAGGCGGCGGATCGAAACGCGCTGGTGATCCGAAACGGCCGCCGCCAATTGCTGCGCGCACGCTGCAACCGCTCTAGCGCGTCGGGCACGATTAAGACACTGTCGACCCCTTCATCGGCGCGCGGCATGTCCTCGCCGATACCGCATCGAAACTCGCGCGGGGTGAAGTTCGGCCAGTGCCACCGATCGAGCGGCACATGATCGAAATGTTCGTAAAAACCAGCGGCGATCACTTGGCCGACGCCTGTTTGTCAGCCTTCAACACCTCTTCGCGGGCGCGGCACTCACCGGCAATCGCGATGTAGCCGACACCGTCGACATAGTTGTCGGGGTGGTGTAGCGGCCCGGCCATGCGCGCGAACTTCATCAGACCCATAAGCTCGGCGACAACCGAACCCGGGATATCGGCGCGCAACAGGCCCCGGTTGTGGAGGTGCGCATTCCATAGACGAGCGATATTGGCGTGGTTCTCGACCTTGTCTCCGTAGGTCGCGGCTCGGTCGCCGCTGGTGATGTCGCGGGCGGTGTCTAAGATGTTAGCGCAGGTTGATTGAGCAAGTTCCATGGTCGTTCATCCTTCCATTGGTGAAGACAAGCGCCAGCGACCTCGGCACGGAGCCGCGGCAACAAACACCTGTCGGGGGTGGTGGGTGGTTATTCGGCGGCGGGCGCCAGGGCGAGCGGTTGGCGAACCGGCGGGGGCTCAACCCCGGCCAGGGTGTAGAGCAGGCCGGCCGTTACTTTCTGGTCGCCGATCGGGCCGCCGGTTTTGCTGTAGTCGAGGCGCCAGGCCATGCGCTGCGATCGATACGCGTTGGCCGAGTATTTAGAACTGGCCGAGATGATCGGGTGCATGAACACCAGCGTCCCTTTCACATCCTCCACGTGCAGGTGATGGCGATGTGCTGAATGGCATTCCCGGTGCTTGGTGCGGCCCCACGCCTCGGCCATATCGGCGGCCATGGTGGCGGGCAGTTCTTTCGGCTTCACCCCGTCGCCGTGATGATAGCCGAACAGATTAACCCCAAACTCCGAATACCGATGTTGCATGGCGCTATCTTCCACGGTCACGCGCGGCTCGTTCTCGTACCGGATCGACAACATGATTTGCAGCGCCACCGCCGCATTGATGTCGTGATTGCCGAACAGCGAGATCACAATCACCCGCTTATGTTTCTGTAAGGCTAGATCAATGCAATCTTGCAGGGCCTTAAAACCGGCCCACAGGATGCGGTGACGACTGCCATCGGGGTCTAGCAGATTACCGGAAAGCGGCGTTCGGTTCTTGTGATCATCGGCGTCGAAATGATCGCCTAGCTGGACGATAACCGCCGTTTCGGCGGGCGGTGCCCCGTCAACCAAATGGTTCATCGCGGCCCGGATCAGTTTCCCGGCTTTCTGGGTGTCCCAATCTTCGCCGGTTTCCTCGAAATAGGTCCGCAGGCCCATATGCAAATCGGCGATCGGATACTTGCAAAGGATCTGGTCGTCGGTATGCCCTGGCTCCGCGATCAGGGTGGCGCGGGGCAAGTCTTGGCATAATTCCTCGAACGCCTCGACCAGCGCTTTGTTATGCGCCTCGCGGTCCTTCTCGGCGATCTGCCAGAAATGGGAAAGCTTGGCCTCACCCGTGGCCGGGTCGATCTTATAAAAACCCGATTGGCGTTTAACGGCCATGGGGTCGCCGACAATACCGGCTTTCTGTTCATCCAACCGCTGGCCGGCGAGGCGCATTTTCTTCGCAACCGCGCTTTTGGCTTTCGATAGGGCGGGGTGCGTCACGCCGAGGGCCTCGGCCGCTTCTCGCGCGGTCCCGTAGGCGTCCCAGGCTTCTAACTGCTGCGTCTGTTTGGCGGTGGCGTAATCGCGCCAGTTGTCGGGCAACCCGTGGCCGGTCATGGGGCGCCCCCGCCTGATTTGAAGTAATCGACGACCCAACCACCGGCGAGCGTCACCAGGCCGCCAAACCCGGCGGTAAGGGTTGTGCGCAAACCGGCTTTGAACTTCGTCACCCGTTCCTCGCCGGTCTTGTGTTGTTCCAGCTTCCGGACCCGTTCATCGATCGCGTCGACTTTGCCTTCAACGCGGCGCAAGGTGCGGTCTAACCCTTCGGTTAGACCAGCCAGGCGGCCCAATAACACTTGGTTATTGCGATCGTCACTGTCGCTCACGTGATCACCTCTTGGTTTAAGTAGACGCGACACTCACCTGTCTGCACCGGCCAGGGGTTGTCGTATGCGGTTTCGCCTTGAATGTTGGTGGTGTGGGTCAGGAAACCGCCGCTGGCCCCGCCGCCCCATTGGTTGCTTTGTACGGCGCCGGATGGTTGAAAATTGAAGATCTCAACCCCATCAACCCAGCCAATTGATTTGATCTGACCCGGGCGCGGGTCCACCTGCCAAACGATCGTGTGAGGCATGCCGTCAAACGGTAGATCGGTCACTGGCACCTCAAACATGCAAACAGTGTTGTTAGTGTGGAAGCCGCCGACTGCACCACCGGTTGTGATGTTGCCGTTGCTGCCGCCCGTGCCGAACCGGAAGCGCATAAAGGCTCCGCGACAGCCAAGCATAATCCCGCGACCGCCGCCGCCCTGCTCAAAGATTAAGTTGGCCGTGGGTGGCGTGGCTGGCAGCGTTAGATCAAAGGCCAGCACCATCTGCTCACGCCCATTGGCGGGCGGGGTCAGGTCGAACTGGCCGGGCGCTCGCGTCACCGCGATGGCACCAAGTCCCGCTTCCGGATTGAATGAGGTTGAGGGCCGCACCCAGGAAAAACCGACACCTTTTAGGGCGGTCAGTTCGCCGCTCGAATGTTTGATCCGCGCAGCCCGGCTCAGATCGAGTTTAGGCATTCAGGACGACCAACTCGAACGCACCCGGCGTCGCCCCGTCGAACGCGGCCTGATCCGCTGCCACCGTGATCGTGATCGACTGGCCATCGTTGCCTTGCGGTCCCGCTGGACCTTGCGCACCTGCTGGACCGGTATCGCCTGTTGGACCCGCTGGACCTTGTGCACCTGCTGGACCGGTATCGCCTGCTGGACCCGCTGGACCTTGTGCACCTGCTGGACCTTGCGCACCTGCTGGACCCGTCAACCCGATCTGCGCAGGCAGGCCGACGACGCTCGCTTCCTCGGGCACGACCAGCGCCGACACAACATCGTTGAATTCGCCGGCCACGGTCGCGACGGGGTTTGTCAGGGTGACAATGATCTCTGACATGTTAGGCGGTCTCCGGCGCGGCCTGCTCGATCAACGCGGCGGTCATGATCAACCGGGGGTTGGCGCCGGCCGCGGCAACATCGACATAAAGCACGGCCGGCGAGCCTTTAATCGCCGCCGTATCTGCGGGCGTTAAGGTGATCACCGGGATTACGTGGGTCGTGGTTGGCCCTTCCGTCGTGCCCGGGGTCGCGAACACCGTCCGGTTTTCCAAGGTGATTTGCGCTGCCGGCAGTTCGATTTTGACGAACTCGTTCTCCAAATGCGCCCGAACGGTGTAGGTCGACCAATCAGGCCGCGCATAAGGCGTGCCGAAGGCCGCGTCGAGGGGGACCGGCCGCTCATAGCCGGGGGCGAAAGCTAGCTCGGTGGGTCCGATTTGCTCGGTCATGGCGTCAAACTCCGGCCGCTAGGATGGCGCCCGCGGCGGCGGCCCAAGTGATGGCGCCGACGAACACTTCACCCCATTCCCCGCCGCTGCGCAGGTGTTTGCGGATTTTGTGGTGCTGCCACCGAACCCAGGTTTGATGCCAATCAAGACCCCAAAACCGGTTCACTTCCCAACCAAGCCAATAAACCACACCCCAGGCGAGGCCGACCGCCGCAAACCCGATGGTTGAGGCATCCCAAAGCATCAACGGAACCGCCATCGGCGCCACGGTGGCGAGGCCGATAACCGTCATCCCGGTAATTTGATACGCCGTCTTTTTCCAGGCCGACCAATCGTCATCCCAGGCGCCGAACAGCGTCGGAAGCCAGGCCGTCAATTTCTCGGTCTTGTCGAAGGTTTGGCCGTAGACGTCGGGGTGCATCCGCTGGTGGGCGCCCCACCCTCGGATATGCGCCAGATAGGTGACAACGGCCAAGGGTGCCGCGTACTGCCAAGGTAGGCCGACACACCAGCACATCACTGCGAAGGCGAGCGCATAGGCGATGCGTTGCGCGGTGGTGGAACCGAGGATGTCCATCCCCCGCGCGCGCATGAAAAAGCCGCCTGCAAGGGCGGCCGCGAGACGAACAACGATCATCGTAAACATTAGCTCGGTCCTACATCAGTGTTTGGAAATTGTCGGGTAGCGCCGGGCCAAACGACGCGAACGGCGCCGGGGCCGCCTTGTTGCCGGGCGTTAGCGCTGCTGTCCAAATAGCGCCCGCCGCCGCCATACGCGCCGCCGGCGCCTGCCGCCGGATATCCGCTTTGCCCGCCAGACCCGCCCCCGCCGGTGCCGGCTGAGGCGCTCGCGCCTTCGCCGAAGAGCCCGACGCCGCCGCCGCTCTCATTAGCGATACCAGAGGCCGCCGCGCCGCCTGTCCCGCTGTTTCCGTCAGCGCTATAACCTGCCGCGCCGCCGCCGCCGTCGCTGCCCCCCGTGCCATCGGCACCGGACCGCGTGACGTCGCCGACACCCGAAGCGGCATCGCCGCCCGCCGTACCGGTAGCACCTTTAGCTAGTAAGAGGTTCACAGCACCGCGCCGGATCAAACAATCTTGCGATCCGTTCATAACTTCGACGATCAGCGTTTCGCCTGGCGTCACGGCTAGGTCGTTAACGTAAGACAACGCGCCGCCACCGCCGCCGCCGTTCAGGCCTTGGCGACCGGCGCCAACAGCAACAGCCGAAATAGACGTCACACCATCAGGCACCACCCAATCGGTCTGGCCAAATGGGAAGGTGATTTCACCGCGCGGGGAAACCCCGGTTAACTTGCTTGACTTTAGAGCCATTTATTCCACCAAGATTAAATCGCTACGGATGCGGCGAAAAGTGTTCGCGCCGTCGGTCTCGATAATGAAATCAGTATCAATCACGCGCTTGTTGTCTTGCCGCGCGACAAAGCTATCGGCGCCGGCCGCGACGATCGTTACCGCTTGATCACTCGGCTCTACCGTGTCGGGCCAGCGGCCCGCTATCTGCCATTCGCGCCCGATAACCGTGTCGTCCGACATGGTGCATTGGGTGTTGCCGTAGATCATATAGCTATGGGCGGTACCGATCGTATCGGCGCCGGTGATGAAGAAAATGTCCTCCACCAAACCGCCCTCGATAATAACGTCCCCATCGACCGAGACGTCGCCGGTGAAATCGCCAGAACCGGCCAGGGCGGCGGCATCGGCCACGGTTTGCGCGGCTGCCGCCGCGATCGTTTCGGCTTGTTGTCGGGCGAGTTCTGCGCCGCCTTGGGCCATGATTGCCGCGGTTTGGGCGTTGGCGGCACCGGCGGCAGAGTTACCGGCATTGGTCGCCGCCGTGGCTGCATCCCCGGCCAGGCTATCGGCATCGTCCGCCAGCACCTTCACCCCGTCGGCGGCGAGTTCAAGGTCGCTAAGGGCGCTCGGAAAGTTAGTCCGGTGGCCGCCTTGCGCCATCCCGCGCGGATTGGTGGTCTCGTCATAGGCGTTGGAATTGTATTCGTCGAGACGGTCGGTCGCGTCGATCTGCTGCTGTGTGCGGGGCATTATTGCAGTTCCTTAATCTCGAAGGTTTGTTCGGCATAGCCTGCGGCGATGTAGACAAGCGGTTCGAGGCTGCGGAACCGCCCGCGGAAGCTCTGGCGCTGCAAGTTCTGCGCGTCATCGGCATCGATAACGAGCAAGACCTCACCGTCGATCCCCACTTCGCGCTGCAAATCGAGTAACGCGGCGAGCGCTTCGTCGCGGTCCAGTACCGGCAAGTCGAACCGGGCGACCCGGTACCCTTCCCGCCGGTCGAAAAACTCGGCCCCGCCAATTGCCGTGGTCACGGTCGTCCGCGTCTCATAACCCAGGCGCAGACCCGAACGCGGGCTGTGCGGCGGTTGATACGCGTTACCGATAAACAGGCGACCGGCCTCGATATAACCGGCCGGGTTGGACGGGTCGGTCAGGTCGATTTGCCAATACCGCGCCTGGATTGGGGCGGGCACCACATGGATCAGGTTTTGCGGGAAGCGCTCGATATCTTCCTGCAACGGTTTGCCGTCCCAGAAATTGTCGTCTTCCCATTCCAGCAATTCGGAAGGAACGGTCGAGCCCCATCGATCGATAAAGCCGGTATCGTAAAGCGGGGCACGGTAATCGACGTATTCGCCGGCGACCCGACTAGCTGCGGCGCCGGCGGTTTTGATTAGGGGCGAGATGCTCGATGCTTTTTGCACCTGAATATCGGCGAAATCGATAACCAGGGGGTCGGCTAGGCCGCTCGTATTCACGTTATTGATTAGATCGAGGAACGTTAAGGTTGCCGGGCTGGTTCGGTTGCCCGTCCCTTCGATATAGACCCACTCGTTCAACACCAATTGATCGACGTATTGAATGATCGGCGCACCGTCCTGAACATCGCAGCGCGGGTTACCGGTGGCCAGACCGGCCGGCAAGGTGACGAGGCGCGCCCAAAAGCCGACGGAAACGTCTTCGCCGGTGCCGTCGAGGGGCAAGCTGTCTAACGTCAACCGCAAGAAGTTGGCGCCGCCGCTATCCGCGGCGAGCGAATACCGAAAAGCGTCTTGGCCGCCAAACGGGTCGTCGATCCCCCCGGTGATCGTAATATTCGCGGTGTTATTGGGGCCGCCGGGTTGGCCTACCCCCTGGGTATCCGACCAGCGGATGTAGTTCGTCCGCGTGTCGTCTTGGGTGTAGGTTGCCAACCCCCGCACCCGGTACTGGCCGGCGATCGATATGTTGTCGCCGATCAATGCGGCGACACGCGTCGCGCGCGGCTTCCCGTAATCGATCAAGACGGTCGCCGGGTTTGCGAGTACGTTCGACCGTGCAACCGAGCTAAGCGCTCGGGTAGACAGATTGCCGACCGGGTTCAACGACGACCAGTTGGTACCGGTCACGGTGGCGCTATCGGTTTTGTTCGGGCCACCTAGCAGGAAGGTCACGACCAAAGCTCCAATTCGGTTGTGTTGTTGGCGTAATCTTCGACCAGGCCGACGATCCGCAGCAGGCGGGAACCGTCAAACCCGAACCGGTTCAGGGTAAGTTGCACGGTCTCGCCAAGCTGGAACGGTCCCCGTTGGCCGCTGACTGTCGCGGTCAGCCGGTCGCGCCGCACCTTGTAGATGTCGAGCAAGCGGGCGGCCTCGGCATCGGCATCGGCGTCGTTAAACAACAGGCTGTCGAAGGTGAGTTCCGGCGCTAACAGGCGATCGGACGCGACACCGGTATCCGCCACCGACGCCGACCGAAACTCGCGGGCGAGTTCGGTTCGGTCCGCTTGCGACACGGACCCGGCGAAGCTGTCTTCCGCTTCACCGGCATAGCGGGGGCGATAGGTGACGGTAACGCGTTTCGCCGGTATCCCCCGGCCATCGTCGCCGGTTGCGAGGCGCTGAACGTTGTCTTCAACATCTTGCAGGCCGAGAACATGATCGGGCGTGCCACTCGCTGGCTCTAACCGGTCGAGGATGAACTCGCCCGCCGCGTCGACATAGATATACGCGCCGATCGATTGCAGCACGTCTTGCACAACCGACAGCGTATCGGCCGTGCCATTCACCCAAACACCGACCGGTGCGGTGTTGGCGGCTTCCAAGGCCGTGACACTGGCCGCGTTAAGCCCGGTGATCCCGGCGGTATTGAATATCGCCTCGACACATTCGGCCGCCGATCCACCGCCAAACCCGACCGCATCAACCGCAATAACCCCGGCTGGGCTACCGCCTAACCGGATTAACCCTTCGGCAAGACAGGTCGCATACTGGCCGGGCGACAGGCTCGCCGCCCGTAAGCCAGCGATATCGGCGTGGTCGCCGGTGGCGGTCAGGGGGACGCCGGCATCACGCGCGGCGAGAACGGCGAAAATTGCGCTGTCGCTGATCTGATAGATCAGGTCGAACACATTGGCCGCCACCGCTGGGATGGAATAGGCCCGCCCAAACAAAAGCGGCTTCGGTTGCCCGCCGAAATCATTCGGCCGCCCTTCGGCCGTGGGGCCGGTGGCGGTTGTCGTCCCGGCATAGACATTTTGCGTTAACTGGGTTTCGGCCAGTTCGGCCAGGCGGTCCCGGAACCGGAAATCGATCGTCTCGAACTCAAAGGTCGGTTGGTCGATCGTTCCGGTAATCAACAACTCGCGGCTGGCGAAGTCGCCTAAACCCGGCATCCGGTAAATCCGGCACGGCCGCCCGTCGAATGCCAAGTCAATCAGGTGATCGAAAACGGCGTCTGGGTTGGCGATCCGGATCTCGCCAAACCCGACCTTGCCTTCGCCGCGGGTTGTGCCGCTGCCGAACAAGCCGCGCTCGTAATTGCCTGGCTCAACAATCCGGCCGCTATATTCCTGGTTCGCCGGCGTATCGGTTGGTCGCGTCGTAAAGCCGCCACCGGTCGCGAAGTAATAGGTTTCTGTTGATTGGCTGACCGTGTTGAACGCCTCGACCTCTACCATGTAGATCATGCGGCGGCGCTCCGCCGGGCCGCCCGCGCCTGTTGCCGCGCGACGTCGGTGCCTTCGCGGGTCGCGCCGACATTGGCGTTGGCACCGGCGGCGGTGACTTGGGTCAGGCGATCTAGTTTCGCGTTTACCTCGCGAAGCTCACGACCCACGGCGGCCATGGTGTCGGCCCGGCTTACGCTAACGCTCTCGCCATTGGTCAGGGCAAGGGGAACAAGATTGGCGTCAACACCGCCCCGCCCCCGAACCGTCGCGGAACCGCCCGAATTGAACTCTAAACGCCCTTCCCCGATGCCGAGAAGATAGTCGTTGATATCTTGCTGCACCGATTGCGGCAGGCCGCCGGCCACATTCAGGAAGTTGCCGCCGCCAAAACCGCCAGGCACATCAAACCCGGCGCTCCGGACGATGTTGTAAAGGTCGCGATTGACGTCCGGCCGGGCGCCGAAAAACCCGCTTGGGGTGTTGTCATTAGCCGCACCGCCAAAACCGCTGCTATCGGCGATACGGTTCAACGCATCCAGTTGTTGTTGCTGAATGGTGATTTCCAGTTGGACCAGGCTTTCAACCCCGCGTAGCGCGCTCTCGGCGGCCGCGAAATCATCATAGTAATCTTCACTTGATGCGAAGAAACCGCGGCTCGCGTCAAGATAGGTCGCGGTTAGCCCTTCAAGATCGGAAAGGGCGGCTAGCTGCTCTTCCTGCGTACCGCCACCGCTGGCGAGGCGAACGGCTTCGTTAAACTGGCGTTCAGCTTCGGCCAGGCGGTCGCCCGGGGATAGTGGCGACAGGCTAGGATTGGTCAGCAGGCGATCGGCCGCGCCGAAAACCGACGAGGCGGCAGATTGAAACGCCGATAGGCGCGAGGTGGTATCGGCGATATCCTCGCCGGCCTGGTTAATGTCGTCGAGGCCTTCAAGCAAGGCGTCGAACAGGGCGTTCACCTGATCGACGTCGCCACCAACGGCGAGCGCTTCGTCGAGGGCGTCTTGACGCTGGCGGCCTAGCTGGATGCGCTCAAAGACACCCGGATCTGCGGCCGCAAGATACTGGTCGCGAATGTTGCGGTTGAAATCATCGGTTAACCGCTGCTGCGTCTCGGCGAGGTTCTGGTTAAGCCCGTCGATTACCTCGGCGACGTTGATCCCACTATCGGCCAGTTCGTTAAGTCGCGCGGTGGCGTCTTCGAACACGGCATTGATGTTGTCGCGCTGTTGTTCGAACTGGCCGGCGGCCTCCGCCACCTCTTCAAAGAGGGCACCACCGGAACTGATCAGCGCGAAATCGGCTTCAACCCGGGCGACGTCGATTTCACCGGAAACGTCTAGCGCGGCGACATAGTCGCGAAGCACCCCGTCTAGCTGGTCGGCGACCTCGGTTTGGATATCCGCAAACGCCGTCTGGACGAGGGCTTCGGGGCTATCGAAAAACCGCCGCGTATCGTTGCCGTAACCGAACGCCGTATTGTCAAGGCCGGTCCCGCGCTCGAAATAAATGCCGTCACGCTCGCCCACGCCGACCCGAAGCGACCCGTCGATCAGGGCTTCGCCGATCACGTGCAAACCTATCTGGATTTCGTGCGGGAAAAACTACCCGCGGCCAACAATCTGATGATCGAAACCCGGGTCGATTTCAGTGCTTACGTCCCGGGCGGGTTCGGCACCGCCGACGCCATCATCGACGATCTGGATGCAGGCAAGCTCACAATCTGCGATTTGAAATTCGGCGGCACCCTGGTCGATGCGGAACACAACCCGCAACTAATGCTCTACGCCTTGGGCGCCCTCGATTTCTTTTCCCTGGTCGCGGAGTTTGAGGTGGTCGAGATGTGCATCATCCAACCGCGCCGCGACCATATCTCCACCTTCACCCAAACCCCGGCCGAACTCCGTGCCTGGGCGCGCGAATATGTCGTGCAGCAGGCCGCCGCCGCCATGGCGGCCTATGAACAGGGCGGCGACAACGCCCTCAAACGCCCGGGCGAGGTGCAGTGCAAATGGTGTAAGGGCTTCGCCCGCTGCACCGCCGCCCGTGATCTGGTGGAAGAGATCGCCGTCGATGGCTTCACCAATATTGACGACGATCAGGCCCTCGACTTCCTGGCGAACGCGCTACCCATGACCGGCTTTGTGAAAGCCTGGGCCAAGGCAGTGGAGGCGGCGGCCAAGGAACGGTTAGAGCGCGGCCAAAAACTCCGCGGCTACAAACTGGTCGAGGGGCGCGCCAACCGCGCCTGGCNCGACGAGGCGGCCGCCGAAAAGGCGCTCCGCCGTAAATTCAAAATCGATCAGGTGGCACCCCGAACCCTGATCTCCCCCGCAAAGGCTGAGAAGCTTCTCGGCAAGAACTCGCGGCTGATCGCTGATCATGTCGTGAAACCGCCTGGCGCCCCGACCGTCGTGCCAGAGACGGATAAACGCCCTGCCTTAAGCAGCGCCCTCGACGGTTTTTCCCCCGTTAATGAGAGTACCGAAAATGAGTGATACGCATGTGATTATCGAGGGCCGGGTTTCCTTCCCCCACCTCTTCCGTAAACCCATGATCAATGGTGAAGAGGGTAGCCACGGCGCCGTGGTCTTCTTCGACCGCACCACCGCGGCTGGTAAGAAACAAGCCGCCAAGCTTGAAAAGGTGATCGACGCCGTCGTCACCAACAAATTCAAAGGTAAGAAGCCGCCCGCGGCGCGGCTGTTCTTCCGTGACGGGGACGAGAGCGGCCGCGACGAGTGGTCGGGCGTCTGGTGCGTCCATGCCAACAACCCGGGCCGGCCAATCGTGGTCGCCGACGACGGCGCCTCGGTCATCGCGAATGAGGAAGATTGCAAAATCTACTCCGGCTGTAAGGTCCGCGCCAAAATCGACATTTGGGCGCAGGACAATAACTACGGCAAACGCGTGAACGCCAAGCTGTTATCGATCCAATTCCTCGGCGATGGTGAGGCGCTGGATGCCGGTCATGTCAGTGTTGAGGATGCGATCTCCGGCTTCGGCGATGTGACCGAACTCGACGACGACATGTCGGATCTCGAATAAGGGGTCGCGGCCGGTGAACGTCCTATTTGGTGATTTCGAAACCTTCTCCACGCTCGACCTTCGGGCCGTTGGCGGCTACCGCTACACGCCTGAGTGCGAGCCGATCCTCTTCGCGAATACCGTGAACGATGAACCGGTTGAGTGTTGGGATATCGTGACGTCACCGGCCCGCCCTAACCCGCTCTTAGCGGAAATCGACCCACTTTCTATAGGCAGGTTTGTCGCCCATAACTGCAATTTTGACCGAAACGTCTGGGAAAATTGGGGCGCTCGTCCTTTCGACCTACCGGATCGCTGTGAATGGTTCTGCACGCAAGCGCAGGCGCAATCCCACGGCTTCCCTGGCTCCCTGGATGGGTTGTGCCAAACCTTTAACTTACCCCATGACAAATCCAAAATCGCCGACGGCAAACGGCTGATCAACAAATTCTGTAAGCCGGCACCAAAGAACCATAAGGCCCGGCGCTACGGCCCCGATAACGCCCCCGATGATTGGCTCCGCTTCGTGCAATACGCCATGAACGACGTCGCGGCGATGCGTGAGCTACATCAAAACCATCTGCCCGCTTGGAACTACCCGGATCGTGACGCCGATATCTACGCCCTCGATCAGCGGATCAATGATCGCGGCTTCGCCGTCGACCTTGAGCTAATCCGCGCCGTCGACCGCTCGGCGGGTGAGGCAAAAGCCCGCCTCTTTGCCGAGTTTAAGGCGCTATCGGGCCTCACCACCAACCCAACCCAACGCCCGGCCTTCCTGGCTTATTTACAAGACGCCTACCGGGTTAATCTGCCGAACACGCAAGCGGCCACCTTAACCGCCGCCTTGCGCCAGGGTGAATTGCCCGACGGNGCCCGCCGATTGATTGAGGTGTTTATCGCCGCGACCAAATCATCCGTGGCCAAATTCACTAAGCTGGAAAGCGCGACCAGTGCCGATGGCCGGTTCCGTGGCGGCCTGCAATATTGTGGGGCCGCCCGCACCCGCCGCTGGTCGGGCCGCACCTTCCAACCGCAAAACCTGCCTTCAATCGGCCTGCCGCCGACCGAGGATGTCGACGCCTTCATCCTGGCGGCGAAGGAAGGGTTCGACGATCTGGTCGTCGACGACACCATGACTTTCGCTTCCGCCGCCTTGCGCGGTGCCCTGGTGGCGCCCGACGGCCGTAAACTGGCCTTCGCTGATCTCTCCAACATTGAGGGGCGGGTAAATGCCTGGCTCGCCGGTGAGCGGTGGAAGCTGGACGCCTTCGCCGCCTTCGACCGGGGCGAGGGGCCGGATTTGTACAAGGTCACGGCCGCCGGCCTCTTGGCCAAAACCCCCGACGGCGTCACCGGTTCGGAACGCCAGATTATGGGCAAAATCCCTGAACTGGCCTTGGGCTATCAGGGCGGCGTTGGTGCTGTCCAAACCTTCGCCGGTAAGTTCGGGATCAAAATCGTCGATTACTGGCACCTGATCGAACAGGGCCTCGACGCTGAGGTGATCGCCCGCGCCGAATGGAATTGGGACACTTGGGGGGAAGAGCGACACAATGAAGACGTCCGAAAATATGGCGACGAGAAATATATCGGGCGTGAGGAATGGTTAGCGTCTGAGGCGATCAAACTCGCCTGGCGCGACCGCCACCGGCAAATCGATCGGCTTTGGGGCGATTGTAATGAGAACGCGAAAGCCGCCATCGAAAAGCCCGGCGCGGTGTTCGGCGCGGGGCAGTTCCTACGCTTCCAAACCCGCACCCATAAGGGCCGACGCTATCTGATCATGCGCCTGCCATCCGGCCAGCTTTGCGCCTATTTCGAACCAGAGATTAGCAAGACCGGCGACGTCACCTGTTTTGCCGTCGACCCGCTCACCAAACAATGGGCGCGCCGCAAACTCTATGGCGGCCTGTTTGTTGAGAATGCGTGCCAATCCATCGCCCGCGATGTCATGGCCCACGCCATGCCAATCGCTGAGGCGGCGGGCTTCGACATTGTCCTCACCGTCCATGACGAAATCGTCTCCGAATGCGACCCCGATAAACGGGTCGAGGATTTGGCGGCCATCATGGCCACCAACCCGCCTTGGGCCGTTGGCCTACCCCTAGCCGCCGCCGGCGCCGAGGCCCAACGATGGGGGAAAGAATGAGCCACGGCGAAACCCTGTCGAACGCGGTTTCCGATTTACGGCGAGCGTGTTTAAGGCTCCGCGAAGCCCGCGGCCTCATTGGCGCGACGCACCCGTTCTACGCGGTCTTAGGCAACGACATTCGCATCTTAGAGCGACGGGCTAAATCTTACGAAGCCAAGGCCGAGGCCCAACGATGGGGGAAAGAATGATTGTCTGGTCTATCTGTTCCGGCATCGATGCGGCGGCCACGGCATGGCATCCGCTCGGCTGGCAAACCGTCTTGCAATGCGAGATTGAGGCGTTTCCCCGTGAGGTGCTGAAACACCGCTACGGCGCCAGTGAAACTGGCGGCAACGGCCCGCGCCTTTACGGCGACTTCAATGATCTCACCGTCGACCAGATTGCCGCCGACGGCATCCCCTGGCCCGATATCATCGTCGCCGGCACGCCGTGCCAGGCGTTCAGCGTCGCCGGCGCGCGGCGCAGTCTTGACGATGATCGGGGCAATCTCACCCTCAAATTCGTGGAGTTCTGCGACCATGTCCGAAATCGATCGGGGCGCGACCCCATCATCATCTGGGAAAACGTGCCCGGTGTCCTCAACACCAAAGACAACGCCTTCGGTTGTTTCCTTGGCGGCCTTGCCGGCGAAGATTGCGCACTCGAACCGCCAGGGAAAAAATGGACGCGCGCTGGTTGTGTGTCTGGACCCGAAAGGTCAATCGCTTGGCGACAAATCGACGCCCAATTTTTCGGATTGGCCCAACGCCGCCGCCGTGTGTTCGTTGTCGCAAGTTCTGGAACCATCGACCCCGCCCAAATACTTTTTGAGTTCGAAGGCGGCCGCCGGGATACTGCGCCGCGCCGCGAAACGGGGCAAGACGTTACCGGCACTCTTACAGCGCGCACTAAAGGCGGTGGCGGCCTCGGAACCGATCTCGACTTAGCGGGCGGCGTGCAGGTGGCCTATGGCGGCAACCGAACCAGCGGCCCACGGGACGTCGCCAGTTCCTTAACCGCCCACGGGTCCGGCACCGGCCGGCTAGATTTCGAAACCGACACCTTCATCGCCCAATCTGTGACAGGGGATATCGCCCCGACAGTGACGGCGGCCAATAACGGTAAGCAATCTAGCGAAGATGGCACAGGCCGGACCCCCGCCGTGGTGGCCTTTCGAACAACAGGCAATGACGGCGCCTACCCAACCGGCGATCAGGTCGGCTCGCTTACGACCGGCACTGACCGAAACGCGCAACTAGTCGCTTATCCGCTTCTCGAAGTGGGCAAGCGAACCGGGAAAAGCACAGACGATAAGCGCGCTGGGCTCGGTGTCGGCGCGGCGACCGACCCGATGTATACCTTGCAGGCGGGCGCCCAACACGGCGTCGGCACCGCTATCGGCGTCCGTCGCCTGACGCCCCGCGAATGCGAGCGGTTGATGGGCTTCCCCGACGACTTCACCCAAATTCCCTACCGAAACAAGGCGGCCGATAACTGCCCCGACGGCCCGCGCTATAAGGCCCTGGGCAATTCCAAGGCCGTAACCGTGGTGCGCTGGATCGGCGAGCGTATCGCTAAGGCGGTGGCACCGTGACCGATATTTACGTCGTACAGCATACAACCCTTGCGGCGGTGTTCTTCCTCGCGGCTGACCTTGAAACGAAACCGAGGCAACGGTTCGCAAAGTTGGCGGGCGGCTGGTTTTTCCTCGCCCTCAGCATTTTTTACGGGCTGACCGAGTACGTGCCGTCATGAACCTGCGCGCCGTCCCTGAAAGCAAGATCGAACGCGAGGTTTGCGCCCATGCGACCAAGCTTGGTTGGTGGTGTTTGAAACTATCCTCGCCTTCAAATCGCGGCATGCCTGACCGGATGTTGGTGAAGGCGCCGGGCCGGATCGTCTTCATCGAATTTAAGCGTTTCGGGAAAAAACCCACCGAGCTACAGGGCTTCATCATCCGTAAGCTTTTGGGCCTGCAATTTCAGGTCACGGTGGTCGACAATATCGAGGACGGAAAGGCGTTTATAGATGGCCTCGCTTAACCGCTCCCACCTACATAGCTACCAAGAGCGCGCGGCCAATTTCATTGACCGCAACCCCTATTGCGCCCTCTGGGTTGATATGGGCTTGGGGAAAACCGTCTCGACCTTAACCGCCCTCCAAGATTTGCGCGATTGCGTGGCGATCGCCAAGGTGCTGATCGTGGCACCGCTTCGGGTCGCGCGGTTTACTTGGCCCGATGAAATCGCCGCCTGGGATCACATCGATCTAGGCCGGGTCGTCAATATGGCGGGCGCGCCCAAGGGCAAACGTGAGGCGCTTTTGGCGAGCCCCCACGATGTCGCGATTATCAATGTCGAAAACCTATCTTGGCTGGTCGCCCATGCGCGTCGGCAAGGCCGCTGGCCCTATGACATGGTCGTCTTGGACGAGGCGTCGCTGTTCAAATCGCCAAGCGCCAAACGGTTTAAGGATCTGCGCAAGGTCTTACCCGAAATCCATCGCCTGGTGGAGTTATCGGGCACCCCGGCGCCGAACGGCTTGCTCGATATCTGGTCGCAACTCTATTTGCTCGATCGCGGCGAACGCCTGGGCAAGACCATGACCCAATATAAGGGCCGGTATTTCGATCAGGATTATTCCGGCTTCAACTGGACGTTGAAAGACACCGCCGCGGCGATGATCCACAACAAGGTGTCTGACCTTGTCTTGCGGCTCTCGGCCGATGATTACCTCGATTTGCCACCCCGGATCGATCACATCGAACGGGTTCAATTACCGGCAAAGGCGCGCAAGCAATACGACACGCTGGAACGCGAGTTCCTGCTCCATCTCGATAATGACGAGGTGGTGACGGCCGTCACCCAAGGCGTGCTGGCGGGCAAACTGCTACAGGCGGCCAATGGGGCGTTTTACCTACCCGATGATGGCGGGGTTGAGCGCATCCACCGGGCGAAACTGGATGCCTTGCGCGAATTGATCGACGCCGCCGCCGGTGAACCAGTTCTCGTCGCCTATAACTACCAATTCGATAAAGACGCGATCTTAGCTGAGTTTCCGCAGGCCCGTGTGCTGGATAAGCGCAAGGCGACAATTGACGCCTGGAATGCGGGCGAAATCCCGATCTTGATCGCCCACCCGGCCAGTGCCGGTCACGGGCTCAACCTACAGGCCGGCGGCTCAATCCTGATCTGGTACGGCCTGAACTGGTCGCTCGAACTGCACGATCAGTTTAACGCCCGGCTCCACCGCCAGGGCCAAACCAAACCGACCCGGATTTACTACATCGCCGCCGACGACACGATCGACGCGGCGGTCCTCCAATCGCTGAAAACCAAAGACCGAACCCAACAAGCACTGCTCGCCGCGGTCAGCGACGCCGCGCGCATCCGACAAACACCTCAACGGTAGGAAGGATAAACACATGCTGAACCCATTTCGCAAAACCATGGGCCTCGCCGGCTTGTTGATCTTGGTGGCGATCGGCCTCTTTTGGGGAACGTCCTTCCTTTGGTTGCCTTACGTTCTCGTCACGCAGGCCGGTTGGAGTTGGCTCGCGGCCGGCCTTGTCGGCTTGGCGCAATTCGGGAACCTCGCAACGATCGTCGCGGCTTCATAGCGCCCGTGCCCACACCCCGCACCAAACCGAAGCTAGATCCCCGGGGTCTCGACCGCATTCAGGCGGCGATGTATTGCGGGTTCGGGTTGGCGGAGTTCGACGAGTATGTCGCCGAGGGTGAGTTCCCGAAGGGCCGGCGTACGAAACGCGGCGAACTGGTCTGGTGCCGGCGGAAGCTTGACGCGGCTCTCGATTGTTTCTTTGATGAAGGGGGCAATCCGTGGGACGCGAGCTAATGGGCAAAATCGGCATCAAATACGTATCGTTCGAGCCGGATCGACACGGCAACGATCGTTACTATTTCAGGAAGCGCGGCCAAAACCGCATCCGCTTACCGGCCCCGGGCGACCCTGATTTCGCGCGCGAATACCAACGTTGCCTTGACGGCCAAGGGGGCCGCGAACAGGGCGTCGTCAAGGGCTCGCTCGGCTGGCTGATCCGCGAATACTACCAATCGGCCGCCTGGGCCGCACTGGGTGATGCAACCAAGAAACAGCGCACCCGCTTCTATAACGAGATACCGGGGAAAGAGAACCCGATCAAACTGCTAAAGCCTCGCCATATCCGCCGCTGGCGCGATGAACGTTCGGCGACCCCATCCATGGGTAACGCCATGTTAAAGGCGCTATCGGTCCTCTTCGATTGGGCATGCGAACAGGATTACCTCGAACACAACCCGGCCAAATCAGTAAAGCGGTTCTCCGCCAAGACCGACGGCTTCCATAGCTGGACCCCGGCCGAGCGCGCGCAATTCGAACGCCACTGGCCGAGTGGATCACGCGAGCGCTTGGCCTATGCGCTGCTCTACTATCTCGCCGCCCGTCGCGGTGATGTCGTCCGCATGGGTCGCCAGCACGTAAAGAACGGTCGGATCGACTACAAACAGCATAAGACCAAACAACGGGTCAGTGTCCCCATTCACCCGGCCTTGCAACATGAATTGGATCAGGTGCCGGCCGATCGATTGACGTTTCTCGTCACCCAATCGGGCAAGGCGTTTTCCGATGCTGGCTTCGGGAATTACTTCCGCGCGGTATGTGATGCCGCCGGGCTAAACCACTGCTCGGCCCACGGTTTGCGCAAATCCATGTCGGACACAATCGCCGAGGCTGGCGGCACCGACCACGAGGTTATGAGCGTCACCGGCCACCAGACAATCGCCGAGGTTCAGCGCTACACCAAGGCCGCCCGACGCGACCGGATCGCCAATTCCGCCATGGATAAAATCAAAAAAGTGTCGCACCTTTCCGAAAAAGTGCGACACGCAGCCGGAAAAGACTAGATAAAACAATAACTTAAAACCCACATGACAATCCCGCCGGGGACGCCACTCCATTTGCCCAGTCATCGACGACTAACGCAGCACATGCACCGAGCAGGGGGCGTGGCGGGCGATGCGGGAGGCGGTGGAGCCCAGCAGGTGATCGCTTAATCCTGGCTTGTGCGAGCCGACGACGATGCAGTCGGCGCTGACCTTGGCCGCATAATCCGACAGCGCTTGGCCAGCCTTGCCTTCCAAGATCACAGAGGTGATGCCGGTATGGCCCTGTAGGCGTTCGGCTAGCATGTCGGCCGTTGCCGCCTGCACCTTGCCCAAATCCTCATCCGAGATGAAAACCCGGACTGATCCCTGCAATGGTTCGGTGACATGAACCGCGATGATTTCGGCCCCATCATCGGCCAGCGCCTTTGCGGCGGTGAGGGCACGATCGGCGATCTGATGCTCAAGCGATAGGGCGACGATGATCTTTTTGTACATGGGATGGTTTCCTCTTCTCGCGCGGCGGAAGGCTAGTGTCTTAGCCAACTGGACCTAGGGATTGGCGCATGATGATTTCGGTTTCGATTTCGACTTTTGACGTTGCCGGCTCGCCATTGATCAGGTGCAGCAATTGTTCGGCCGCGGCCCACCCCATGCGGCGATGGGGGACATGGACAGTGGTTAATGCCGGCTCAACAAAGGTGGAGATGTCGATGTCATCGAAGCCGGTGATGGACACATCCTCTGGCACGCGAAGCTTGAGCTCTTTCGCCCGGCTAATCGCACCCACGGCCAGCACATCGTTACCGCAAATCACAGCGGTTGGGCGTTGGCTGGACTTCATCAATTGATCAAAGGCTTCGCTGCCATCCTGGAAGGTATAGGGCGCCTCAATCACCCGGAGTGCGGTGGCATCAAGGCCAGCCAGCCGCATGCCGTCGCACACCCCCTGCACCCGGTCAGCGGCCCGATCATTCATCGCTGTTAGGCCGGCGATCATCGCAATCCGCTTATGGCCGAGGCCAATGACCTTGGCCGTCAGGTCAGCGGCAGCCCGGGCGTTGTCGAAGCCAACGAAATGTTCATCCGTCTTACCCATATTCCAGGCCAGCACATAGGGCACGCCCCGCTGGCGGAGGAAATCATAGGTCGTCTGGGGTCGGGCAGTGCCAATAAGCAGAAGGCCGTCAGCCCCCCTGGCGATTAGCGCCTTAATCTGCGCCATCTCCTGCTCTTCATCATAACCGGAGCTGGCGACCAGTAGGGTGACCCCGGCATCGGACAACACTTCCTGAAACGACTGAACGCCCCGGGCGAAGATCGCGTTCTCCATCGTCGGGATGACCGCGCCCACGGTGTTGGTGCGCCGGGATGCGAGGGCCCGGCCGCCAAAATCCGGTGTGTAGCCAAGCTGCTCAACCGCCTTCATCACCTTATCGCGGGTAGCGCTCAACACCCGGTCGGGTTCATTCACGCAGCGCGAGACCGTCGCCGTGGAGACACCGGCGGCGCGGGCGACATCATTGATGGTTGGTTTCTGGGCTTGAGCCATTCCTTGAAACTAAAGAGCGCGGGCGTGGATGTGAATAAGGAGCAAGCATTTCTAATGTAAGCGCTTGCATCAGGCAATGTAAGCGCTTACAAAGCTCAGATCACGAAGCCAAGGAGAAGAATAATGAAACAGGGAAAAGGGTTGGCTTTCGTCATCGCTGGCATCCTGTTCGCCGTCTTTGTGGGCAACGTCACCATGGGTGCCGCGTTTAAATCGGGCTTCCTCGGTGATGTCACAGAAATGGTGGTCCTGTTCGGGGCCTGCGTCTCTTTCGTGATTGGCGTGCTGATACTAGAGCGCATGAACAGCGCCGACGGCACCGATATTCCAAACAGGGAGGAGAACCAAAATGACCGACAAGAGGTCACCGGATAACATTCAATCAGCCGAGCGGCGTAATTTCCTAAAGCTGAGCAGCACCGGCGCGTTTACCGCGGCCTTGGTTGCTGGCGCAGCGGGTACGCTGTGGTCGGAAGAAGCCGCCGCGCAAACCGCTAAAGAAGAGCGGGAGCGTGAGAGCGCCGCTGAGCACACCATGACGATTGCAACTGCCTATGTCCTCGGGGCATCGCGCAGCTATCCGATCATGCAGCTCGACCTTAAAGAGAACATTCAGAACGCCACCAACGGCAAAGTCTATGTGAAGCTTGCCCCCGGTGGTCAGCTCGGCGCCGGTGGTGCCCTGGCCCAGGCCGTGCAGACCGGCACGATCCAATGTGCCCAGCACTCCCTGTCCAACTTCGCACCCTTTGCCAGCGTCGTTGACCTGATCAACATGCCGTATTTCTGCGGTTCCAATCAGCGCTTCACCAACTTGGTCTCCTCCGATGCGTGGAAGACTGAGGTGCACCCGAAGATTGAAGCCTCCGGCTTTAAGGCCCTGTTCTATGTAGTGATCGACCCACGGGTTGTTGCGGTTCGCCGTGGCGGCAACAAGGTCCTGACCCCTGGTGATCTGTCGGGCGTTAAGTTCCGCGTTCCAGGCTCAGCTATGCTGCAGCAATACTACCGGATGGTCGGTGCCAACCCGACGCCAGTTGCCTGGGGTGAGACCCCATCGGCGATCAAGCAAGGTGTCGCTGATGCCCTTGATCCATCGGTTGGTGCGCTGTTTGTCTTTGGCTTCAAAGACATCCTGAGCCATGTGACCTTTACCCAGGCTGTGCCTGACAGCCAGGTCTTCTCGGTGAACTTGGAATGGTTCAACTCCCTGCCGGCTGATGTTCAAGCTGGTATCGAGTTCGCCGGTGAGCTAACCGCCCACCAGAACCTCGCCAAGGTTCCATCGGCCCGCGCTTACGCGATGGCAGAGCTGGCGAAAGCCAGTGTTGAGTTCCACCAGCTGAACCAAGATCAGTTGGGTGAGTGGCAAGAAGCTGGTGGTTACCAGCGTTCCGAATGGGACAAATTCAAGGTCGACCTTGCTGGTTCCATGGATACCTTTGCCAAGCTTGAAGAAGCCGCAAGCACCAAGGGACGTTTCTACGTTCACGATGCCTAAGTGAGTTCGGGGCTGGCGCTAGTTTGCCGGCCCCACTCTTCCCCGCCCGAAGAATGGCGGGTGTGCTTGCCAAAAAACCGCTCCGCTTAACTGGAGAGTCCCATGCCGCGCTTTATCGCAGCGTTGGACCGCAATGCAGAACGATGGGCCCTGCTCGTCTTCTACTCAATGCTGGTCGCAACGATGTTCATCGAAGTCGTACGACGCGAAGTCTTTGCCTACTCATCCATCTGGGGTGAGGAGATCGTCCGATATTCCTTTATCTACCTTGCCTGGATCGGTGCTGCCTCGGCGGTGCGTGAGCGGGCGCATATCCGGATTGATGTGATCCTCCAATATGTCGGGCGGCGGGTTAAGGCCCTGCTCTACATCTTCGGTGATCTGGTCATGTTCGGGGTCGCGATTGTGGCGCTCTACTGGTCGTTTGAGACGGTGCTCGTCTCGGCGAAGTTCGGATCAGTTACCCATGGCCTGCGGATCTCCCAGGTCTGGTTCCTCTCGGCGGTACCCATCGGCTTTGCGCTGGTGATGCTTCGCCTTTTCCAATCTTTCCTTCGTGACATCAAAGACCTGCTCGGCGGGCGTGAGGTGTACGAGGGCGACAAGCTCTTTGATTGAGGAACCGCCATGCTTTGGAATCAACTTCAAACTCAAACCATCGAGCTTGGCTGGGACTTCTATGCGCCGGTGATGCTCTTTGTGGTGCTGATTGCCCTCGCCGTTCCGGTTTGGGCCTCCATCGGTGCCTCCGCCATTCTGATGCTGATCATGTCTGGCGCCCTGCCGCTCTCTCTGGTTGGTGAGAGCCTGTTTCACGGCATCGATCACTTTGCCCTGACGGCGGTTCCACTGTTCATCCTGACCGGTGACGTGCTGGTCCGGACCGGGCTGAGCCGTAAGTTCCTCGATGTAGCGGAAGCGCTAACCCAGTTCGCCAAGGGCGGCTTTGGCTCTGCCACCGTTTTGGTATGCGGCATGTTCTCGGCCATCTCTGGCTCTGACGCTGCGGGGGCGGCGGCGGTTGGTCGGATGACCATCGCGCGTCTGGTGGAATCTGGATACCCGCGCCCCTATGCCTGTGCGTTGGTTGCTGCTGGTGCCTGTACCGGCATTCTGATCCCGCCCTCGATCGCCTACATCATTATTGGTCTGGTCCTTGGTATCTCGGCCTCCACCCTGTTTATCGCAGCGGTGATCCCAGGCGTCGCGATCCTGCTCTCAATCCTTGCAACCAACATCATCATGAACCGCCTAACCGGCTGGGAAGGTGGTGGTAATCTGAGCTTTGCTGAATGGGGTAGCAATGTCGTCCGGGCGCTTAAGTCCGGTTGGTATGCCTTCATCGTGCCGGGCATCATCTTCTACGGCATCTTCTCTGGCCGCCTGACGCCGACCGAGGCCGGTGCCGTTGCCGTGGTGGTCACCATCTGCATGGGCTTCATCCTGAAGACGCTGAAGCTTAGTGACTTCCCCGCAATGCTGGTCAGCTCGGCTAAGGTGAATGGTGTGATCCTGCCGATCATCGCCTTCTCCCTCCCGCTGGCGCAGGCGCTCGCCATCCTTGGCGTGCCGCAGGGTTTTGTGGCGGTTGCGACCTCAGTCAGCAGTGAGCCGTGGATCCTGATCATGATGATGGTGTTCATCCTGATCGCCGCCGGTTGCGTGATGGAGACGACCCCAAACATCGTGATCCTGGCACCGATCCTGAAGCCGCTGGCCGACAGCATCGGCATGAACGAGATCCAGTTCTGCGTGATGATGATCACCGCGCTTGGCGTTGGTTTCATTACCCCACCACTTGGACTGAACTTGTTCGTCGTCTCGGGATTAACCGGGGAGTCGATATTGAAGATCGCCTACCGCGCTATTCCGTTCGTGCTGTTCATGCTGATCGTCACCTTGCTGATCGCCTATGTGCCAGCAATCTCGACGACGCTGCTGCCTGAAATCTATCGCTAGGAGGGTTTTGTTGATGCCTCGGAAGTATCTGAAAAAGGCTGAGAAGACCTCCACGACGGATGCCGGATCAGTAACCGAAACCGTGCAGTCCATCCTCAACGAGATTGAGGATGGCGGCGAGGATGCGGCAAAGCGCTTCGCGGAGAAGTTCGACCGGTATGAGGGCAATCTAGTCGTCACGCCGGATGAAATCGGTGAGGCGGCGGAGAAGCTGCCGCAGAAGCTGAAGGACGATATTCAATTCGCCCATGACAATGTCCGCCGCTTCGCAGAAGCACAGCGTAAGACGCTGCAGGATTTTGAGATGGAGGTCGTGCCGGGACTAACCGCTGGGCAAAAATCCATCCCCTGTCAGGCTGCGGGTTGCTACGTGCCCGGCGGCCGCTACAGCCACGTTGCCTCTGCGGTAATGACGGTGACAACGGCCAAGGTTGCAGGCTGTGAACATATCGCGGTCTGCTCCCCACCCCGGCCAGAGGTAGGGATCAATCCTGCCATCCTCTATACCGCTGACCTTTGCGGCGCCGACAGCATCCTTGCCCTTGGCGGGGTCCAGGGTGTCGCCGCCATGGCGTTCGGCCTGTTCGGTGTACCGAAGTCGGACATCCTGGTTGGCCCCGGTAACCAGTTCGTTGCCGAGGCAAAGCGCATCCTGTTTGGGCGTGTGGGCATCGACATGTTCGCGGGCCCCACGGATAGCCTGATCCTGGCTGACGCTGATGCCGATCCAGAGATTGCCGCTGCCGACCTCGTCGGGCAGGCAGAGCATGGCTACAACTCACCCGTCTGGTTGGTGACCGATAGTGAAGCGCTGGCAGAGAAGGTCATCGACCTGGTGCCAAAGCTAATCGCCACCCTGCCTGACCTTAACCGTGAGAATGCGGAAGCTGCTTGGCGCGATTACGCAGAGGTCATCCTTTGCGACAACCGCGAAGAGATGGCGGCAACGTCAGATGAATATGCACCAGAACATTTAAGCGTTCAGGCCAACGACCTCCCTTGGTGGCTTGGGCGCCTTAAATGCTACGGCTCGTTGTTCCTTGGTGAGCAGACGACTGTAGCATTTGGGGACAAGGCGTCGGGGACGAACCACGTGCTCCCGACCTCAGGCGCGGCGCGTTACACCGGCGGCCTGTCAGTGCACAAATTCATGAAGATCGTCACCTGGCAGCAGGCAACCGAAGACGGTGCCCGACCAGTGGCCGAGGCAACCGCCCGCATCTCTCGCCTTGAGGGGATGGAGGGTCATGCCCGCACCGCCGACATCCGTCTGAAGAAGTACTTCCCGGAGACCAATTTCGACCTTACGGCAGTGGAGTGAGGTGACGGGAATGGCAACCAGCCCGGTATTCTCGGTTGAGGGTAAGGTCGCTTGCGTCACCGGCGCGAGCAGCGGCCTGGGCCGCGCTGCAGCCACCATGCTGGCACGCGCTGGCGCCAAGGTTATTGGCCTGGCGCGCCGCGCGGATGCATTGGAAGCCTGGCGATCGGAAACACAGGGTGAAACCGTAGCCATTGCAGCCGATCTTGGTGACCGGGACGCCTTGCCAGATATCTGCCTACAGGTGGCCGATTGCTTTGGTGCGCCCGACATTCTGGTTAACGCCGCCGGGGTCAATCTGCGCGAAAGCGCCGATGACGTAACCGCTGAGGGCTGGGACCAAACCATCCATGTGAACCTCACCGTTCCCTTCTTCCTGGCCCAAGAATTCTCTGGCGCCATGGTGGAGAGTGGCTGGGGTCGCATCGTCAATTTCGCTTCTTTGCAATCACGTCGGGCCTTCCCTGGCGGTATTGCCTATGGCGCCTCTAAGGGCGGCGTTGAGCAGCTGACCCGGGCCATGGCAGAGGCGTGGTCATCATCTGGCATCAACACCAATGCGCTGGCGCCCGGCTTCTTCCCAACCGAATTGACCGGCCCTGTCTTCTCCGATGCTGAGCGCTCGGCCCGCAACGCGGCGCAAACCTGTATCGGTCGGAATGGCGAGCTCAGCGATATCGAGGGGCCGCTGCTCTTCCTCTGCTCCCCGGCCTCAGACTACGTGACCGGTCAGGTGCTGTTCGTTGATGGCGGGTTCACCGCGAAATGAAGGCACTCGTTTACACCGGCAAAGAAGCGCTCGAATACCGGGACGAGGTTGATGCCTCCGAACGCGATGGCGAGATGCTGATTGAGGTCGATGCCGCGGGTATCTGCGGCTCGGACATGCATGCCTATTTCGGTCATGATGAGCGGCGACCAGCGCCGTTGATCCTTGGCCATGAGGCGGCTGGTGTTGTGGTCTCCGGACTTGATAAGGGCCGACGCGTGACCATCAACCCACTGGTCACCTGTGGCAAATGCTCGGCCTGCCTTGCTGGTCGTAACAACCTTTGCGCCTATCGCGAGATTATCTCGATGCCGCCGAGGCCCGGCGCATTTGCCCAATATGTTTCCATGCCACCAGAGAACTTGGTGACCGTGCCCGATGATTTCCCATTGGTGAAGGCCGCACTCGCCGAGCCCCTCGCCTGTGGCTGGCATGCCGTGCGGTTGGCCGGTGAGGCATCGGCCATCCCGCTAACTGAGGCACGTTGTGTTGTCATAGGTGGCGGTGCCATCGGCCTCGCATCGGCCTTATCACTTGCTGCCGCAGGCGCTGAGCGGATTGAGATTGCCGAGACCAATACCCTCCGACATGCCCCCTTGCAGCAGGCCGGACCGTTCACCGTTTTTGATCCAAGCGAACGTTCAGATGGCGATTATGGCCAGATCGATGTGGTGGTTGATGCCGTCGGCTTTGAAGCAACCCGCGCCGCTGCATCACGCATGGCAAAGCCGGGCGGCGTCATCGTCCATATCGGCCTTGGCAGCGGTTCAGGCGGCCTCGATATCCGGCGCCTAACGCTGCAAGAGATCACCTTTATCGGCACCTATACCTACACCCCGGAAGACTTCCGTGAGACAGCGGCCGCGATGTTTAGCGGTCGGCTTGGCGCCCTCGATTGGTTTGAGGTGCGCCCCCTATCCGATGGCGCCTCGGCCTTTGCTGATATCCGGGACGGTCGCGCCGCCGCACCCAAAATCATTCTAAATCCCAAGGACTGACAGGAGATCACCCAATGTCTGAAACCCCGCATCTTCTGGTGCATGAGAAGGCCGACAATGTCGGCGTCGTCGTTGTTGAAGGGCTGAAAGCTGGCACCGATATGCTGTGCTGCATCACCCATGACAACTCAACCTTCCGATTGAAGGCCGGGGATGATGTGCCGATCGGCCATAAGATCGCGCTGGTCGATCTGAAGACGGACGACACCGCCATCAAGTATGGCGAGGATATCGGCAAGATCATCGCCGACATCCCACAGGGACGCCACGTCCACACCCATAACTGCAAAACCAAACGCTGGTAAGGAGACGGACCGATGGCGTCAAAATACTCAAACATGACCTTTAAAGGATACCGGCGTGAGAATGATCGGGTCGGTGTCCGCAACCATGTGGTGATCCTCCCGGTTGATGATATCTCCAACGCCGCCTGTGAGGCAGTGGCCAACAATGTGAAGGGCACGCTTGCGATCCCACACGCCTACGGCCGCCTGCAATTCGGCGAAGATCTGGAACTGCATTTCCGGACCATGATCGGCACCGGCTCAAACCCCAATGTGGCCGCCGTGGTGGTCATCGGGATTGAACCCGGCTGGACCAAGAAGATCGCCGATGGCATCCGCGAAACCGGTAAGCCCGTCGCTGAGTTCTCAATCGAGCAGAAAGGTGATTTCGAGACCATCCGCGCTGCCAGCTGGGCGGCGAAGGATTTCGTCCATTGGGCATCCGAGCTTGAGAAGGAAGAGTGCTCAATCTCCGAGCTTTGGGTCTCAACCAAATGCGGTGAGAGTGACACGACCACTGGCCTCGGCTCCTGCCCGACCGTTGGCAACATGTATGACAAGTTGCTGCCAGAGGGCATCTACGGCGTCTTTGGTGAGACGTCAGAGATCACCGGCGCTGAGCATATCTGCCAAAAGCGTGCCGCCAATGATGAGGTGGGCGAGCGTTGGTACAAGATGTGGAAGGCCTATCAAGATGAGGTGATCTTCGCCCACCAGACCGATGATCTCTCAGACAGCCAGCCGACCAAGGGCAATATTGAGGGTGGCCTAACCACCATCGAGGAAAAAGCTCTCGGCAACCTCGAGAAGATCGGCCGCACCTCCAAATACATCGATATCCTGGAGCCAGCGGAGATCCCGAAATCAGGTAAGGGCCTGTATTTCATGGATAGCTCGTCAGCCGCGGCTGAGTGCGTGACCCTGATGGCGGCCGGTGGCTATGTCATCCACACCTTCCCAACCGGGCAGGGCAATGTGGTTGGTAACCCCATCGTGCCGGTGATCAAGATCACCGCGAACCCGCGTACTGTTCGTACGATGAGTGAGCATGTCGATGTTGATGTCTCGGGCATCCTACGCCGGGAGATGACCATTGATGAGGCGGGGGACGAGTTGATAGACATGATCCGCCGCACCGCGAATGGCCGTTTCACCGCTGCTGAAGCTCTTGGTCACCGCGAGTTCTCAATGACTAAACTCTATCGCAGCGCCTAACTGCGTAACCTAGCCCCCACCGGCTGGTTCGCTAGTCGGTGGGGGGCTTTTTTTGCCATGCCAAACCTATCAATCACCTCTGCCCGCGACCGTGTTGTGGCCCTCTTCCCAGGCTTAATGCTGGCGGTCACGATCTCGGCTGCCTCGATGTTTCTGGCCGGGCATTACGCAGCACCGGTGATGCTGTTTGCCCTGTTGCTGGGCATGGCCTTCAACTTCCTCGCCGCCGACACCCGCTGTAAGCCGGGTATCGATCTATCATCCAAGACGTTGCTGCGGGCCGGTATCGTCTTGCTGGGTGCGCGCATTACCTTCAGCGATATTGCCTCGATCGGCATTACCGGTCTGGTTACCGTGATCAGCCTAATCGGCCTGACCATCGCCTTTGGCTTTGTGTGCGCGCGGCTGTTTAACCGGGGTTGGCGTTTTGGCCTTTTAACCAGCGGTGCGGTCGCGATCTGCGGTGCCTCTGCTGCGCTCGCCCTATCCTCGGTCATTCCGCAAAACGATAAGACCGAACGCAACACGCTGTTCACCGTGGTGGCGGTAACCACGCTCTCCACCGTGGCGATGATCGTCTACCCGATCCTGTTCTCCCTCATCGGTATGTCGGAGATGGAAAGTGGGTTCCTCATCGGTGCCACCATCCATGACGTGGCCCAAGTGGTTGGTGCCGGTTACTCAATCTCAACTGAGGCAGGGGATACCTCCACCATCGTGAAACTGCTTCGGGTCACCATGTTGCCGGTGGTCCTGTTGATCATCGTTCTGGCGCTTGCAACCTCTCCGCGTGAGGGCGGCACCATCAAGCTGCCAGCCTTTGTTATCGGCTTTGTGCTCGTCGCCGCTGCCAACAGCTTCGGCATTATTCCTGAACAGGTGGCGCAGGCGGCGGTCTCCCTATCCTCCTGGCTTCTGGTCACCGCGATCTCAGCGCTCGGCGTGAAAACCAGCATTAAGGCGATGGGCGAACTCGGCTGGCGCCATATCGCCGTCGTTGTGGCCGAGACACTCTTCCTGTTGGGTGCCGCCATCCTGGCGGTGAAGAGTGGGTTGGTCACCCTATGACGACCCCATCCGCCGGTAGTGGTCTAGACACGATCTCGCTGCCAGTTGCAGAGGCGGAGCAGCTGATCGTCAGCGCGCTGAAGTCGAACAATGTCTCAGCGGCCAATGCGCTTAGCGTCGCCAGGGCCCTGGTTGCGGCTGAGATTGATGGACAGGCTGGTCATGGCTTCTCCCGCGTTCAGGCCTATGCCGCCCAAGCCAAGTCGGGCAAGGTTGATGGGCAAGCACAGCCGATTATCGATCGTCCCAAACCGGCCTTGCTGACCATCGATGCGCAGCATGGTTTTGCCTTCCCGGCAATTGATGCCGTGATCGACCAATTAGTGGAGGTTGCGCCAACCACCGGTGTTGCCGCTGCCCTAATCCGCCGCTCCCACCATTGCGGGCAGTTGGGCGCCCATGTGGAACGTCTGGCTGAAGAAGGATTGGTCGCCATAATGGTCTCCAATGCCCCACCAGCGATTGCGCCATGGGGTGGCTCTCAACCGTTCTTTGGCACCAACCCGATCGCCTTCGCTGCCCCACGACTGGGTGAGATGCCGCTGGTGATTGACCTCTCAATCTCGAAGGTTGCACGCGGCAAAGTTATGGCGGCAGCCAAGCAGGGCAAGCCAATTCCAGAAGGCTGGGCGCTGGATATTGATGGCCACCCAACAACCGATGCTGAAGCGGCCCTAGCCGGCACGATGCTACCGGCGGGGGATGCCAAGGGCGCGATGCTGGCCCTGATGGTTGAGATCCTTTGCGCCACCCTGACCGGCGCCAATCAGTCATTTGAGGCAAGCTCATTCTTCGATGCTGAGGGTGCGCCCCCAGGCGTTGGCCACACCATCATCGCCTTTGATCCGGGTGGCATCGCAACCCATGATTTTGGGCCAAAGCTAGAGGTCCTGTTGACCGCCATGACGGAACAGGACGGCGTTAGACTACCCGGTATCGGTCGCGCGGATAAGCGCGCTAAGGCAAAGCAACAGGGCGTCACGATCCCAGCCCATCTGCATCAGGAATGCCTAGACCTGACCTAATGGCACGGCCTGCGCCCCTAACCCTCTGCATTCTTAGTGACCGCCTCAACATCGGCCAGGGTCGGTGGGTTCCAGCCACGGTCTGAGCGGGCGGCAAAGGCCGTATCCTTACCCCGCATCATCTCGTCATTGGCGAGGCCGATCTCCTTGGCAAGCTCGATATAGGTCTTGTTCTCATGGAGCGGGATGTCCGGGTCATAAACGCTGGCAAGCGCCGCGATGGTTTGCCGGTCATAATCGACAAATTGTCGGGCTTTGCGCTCAGCCTGGAACGGGTGCACGCCCATGGCCTCAAGCGTTGAGCGGGCGGCACGCACACCGCTATCAAAGGTTTCCCGAATGATATCCCGGGCACCGGCGGCATAGAGCTCGTAGACATGGGGTCGGTCCACCGCCCGCGCGACCACATGAACATGCGGATAGGCCTTGTGAACGTAGTGCACCAGCTGGGTGATCTGCTCTTTGCCATCAATGGCGACGACCAGCACCTTCGCATGCTCAATCCCCGCCGCTTCCAGCAAATCAGGCCGCGTGGCATCGCCGAAATAGGCGCGGATACCAAAGGTACGAATAAGGTTCAGCTGGGCTGAGCTGTAGTCGACCACCACGGTTTCATAGCCGAGGCCGCGCAGCATGCGGTTTATGATTCCACCAAACCGACCATGGCCAGCGATGATGATCGAACCCTGATGCGGCGCCTCACCATCCTCCTCGACCTCCTCCGCGGTGAACATGGGCGCAATAACCCGGTCATAGAGAATAAACAAACCAGGGGTCAGCAGCATGGAAAGGGCAACGACGAGCAAGAGCTGATCGGCCAAAGGCTGCGGAACAACCGAGCTGGCAACGGTGAGGGATAGAAGGACAAAGCCAAACTCACCAGCCTGGGCAAGGCCCAACGTGAACAACCAGCGATCAGCCCCACCCACCTTAAAGATCACCGCGAGCACGAACAGCACGGCAGCCTTCAGGACCATCAGACCAAAGGTCAGCAGCAGGGTTTGATCCCAGCCCTCAGCCAACAGGGCAAAGTCGATGCTGGCCCCAACGGTAATAAAGAACAGGCCGAGCAACAGCCCCTTAAACGGCTCAATATTGCTCTCCAGCTCATGGCGGTACTCGCTATTGGCCAGCACCACACCGGCAAGAAAAGTGCCGAGGGCTGGCGATAGTCCGACAAGGGTCATCAGCAAGGCAACACTGATCACCCAAAGCAGCGCAGCAGCGACCAATATTTCACGCAGCCGGGCAACCGCGATGAAGTTAAAAGCCGGACGGGTCAGCAGCGATCCACCCAGAATAACGGCCGCAATGGCGCCAAGGGTGACCAGAGCCTGGGCCCAGGCGGGCAGGCCATCAACCAGGCTCATGGAACCATGGCCGCCATGATCATCATGGCCGCCACCATGACCATGTCCGTGATCGTGACCATGATCACCGCCATGGGACTCACCGGTCGGCATGGCTGCATGGGGATCGGCATGGAGATCAGCGGGAGCTCCGGATGCCATGGTATCCGCAAGCTCTGGCAGGGCGAGCAATGGGATCAGCGCCAGCATCGGAATGACGGCGATGTCCTGGAATAGCAGGACCGAGAAGCTGCTCTGCCCGCCATCGCTTTTCATCAGCCCCTTCTCACTCAAGGTCTGCAACACAATCGCGGTCGAGGAGAGACAGAGGACAAGACCAACGGCCACCGCCACACTCCAGGACAGGCCAAGAGCCATACCGATCCCGGCGACCAATGCCGCCGTAGCGCCAACCTGCAAACCGCCAAGGCCCAACAGCTTGGCCCGCCGTTCCCAAAGGACCTTTGGCTCAAGCTCCAAACCGACGAGGAACAGCATCATGACGACGCCAAACTCGGCGAAGTGCTGGATGCTCACCACATCCACATTGAACGCGGCCAATAACGGGCTGATCGCGATACCGGCGATCAGATAGCCAAGCACAGAACCGAGGCCGAGGCGCGAGGCAATCGGCACCGCAATCACACCGGCCACCAGGAAGACGAAGGCGAGGAAAAGCAGTTCACCCATTACTTGGTCCCCCGAATTGGCAGGGTTGCGTAAGTCACCGATTGCAGGGCATCGGCAGCATCAAAATCGTAATTGTCGTCGCGGATGGCGGTCAGCAGCCGCTCATACCCCGCCACATGGGGGGCAACCTCACCATCCACCGGTGCCTTGAGAGAGGCGTGCAGGACATAGGGTGCGGTGAACCGCATCTGGCAAAGGCGCGCGGTCTGTTCCAGCGGTGTCAGGAAGGTGCGAAGGGGAAAATTCTGATACCCATCGGGCGTGTAGGCATCCTCCGGACCCGCGGCGGTTAGGGCCAGCATCATGGTCTTACCGGCCAGGCGATCACCGCCTGAGCCATAGGCAAAGCCATGCTCAAGAACCAGGTCGATCCACTCCTTAACCAGCGATGGGGTGGAGTACCAAAACAGCGGAAACTGGAAGAGCACCACATCAGCAGCAAGCAGGCGCTCCTGCTCCAAACTCACATCAATGTGGTGGCGCGGATAGGCATGATAGAGGTCAATGAAGGTGATGCCCTCAACAGCTGCCGCGGCCTCGGCCATGGGTCGGTTAACCCGTGAGGATTGGTGCCCGGGATGGGCGTAATAGACCAAGAGTGATGCCATGGGGGTTCCTTCAGCGCGGGGTATGCGCTGACTTCTACGCCCAATGGCGGGCCCGGGCAAACATCAGGCTGTTAAGCCCTCAATTTCACGGTGACCAGAGCTCAGTACCGGGATGGAATTGTGACCAGGCGAACCAGAAGGCCTGATGGCTGCCAAGGTCCGAACCATCCGCATCCACCGCGCGGATGCCCCCGGCATCAAGCTCAAGGCGCACATTCTCAAACGCGATCTCGGCGCCATCTTTAAGCGCGGCAAAGGCAGTGCTGCGCTGGAACGCGACCGGCTTGCCTGAGGCGGTGATCACGCCGATCACATCCTCATGCACGGAAAGGCGTGGATCCACGTCACCAACCGGGAAGATCGGGCCATTGGCATCACGGCCATTCCGGAAATCGAAGTCGCGACCAAGGGCAAGGCGCTCAACCAATACGGTGGTCTCTGGGTACTTATCCTTCCAGGTTGCCCAATCCGTGGTGATCACCGTGGCATGGTCTAGCTTCACCCCTTTTTCAGCCAAGGGGCCAGTCACCGCATGGCCTAGGAAGGTGTCGAACACCGAATAGGTTTGGATGTCATACATCACCTTGTTTGAGCGGATCAGCAGACCAGAGGTGCGTAGGATTGGCCGCTCCACCCCTTCAGGCAGGCGGTCGGTGAAATAGGCCTGCATGGCCCCGCAAAGGGTGCAGTAAGGAATGCCAAGGTCGCGACCGCCCAGGGTGTCGTTCACCATCTCACGCACTTCCATGATCTGGCGCGGATAAGCGCGGGCCTCACCATTCACCACCACGCCAAAGACGATGTCGTCATCATCCAGCCAATCGGCATCATCGGCGCTGCTGACCTCCGGGTTATCAGCGGCGGGGATGCAGTTACAGACCTGGTCCGTCGTGTCATAGGGGCGGTTATCGATCAGCACCCCACCCCAGGAAACCATGCGCCAGTCGATCTCACCCTCGATAAAGATCTCCTCCCACCCCGGCACAAACTGGGTGAAAATCGCGCGCTTTGCCTCGAGATACCCTGGATAGGCCGGGATATCCCAGGCGATTAGATGGTTGGTAATGTCATCCCAGCGGCGTGGGGAGGTGAACTCAATCTGCAGCAGGTTGGCCGCCGCATTGGCAAGTGCGTCATCAAACTCCCGCCGCCAGGTAAACCGCATCATATCGCTGATCACCCAAGCAATTCTGGGGTCACCAGATTCCGATAACTCATGCAAGGCGATCACCTGATCACGCCCCCAGGATGATTGCTCCAAACTATCCATGAAGACGACCCGAACCGCCCGTTGCAGGTCATCAGATAACGGCCCGGTTGGGATGGCTGGCGGCTCACCAAACTGCTCAATCACATGGGGCGATAACGGTTTGTCAGCCTGTGCAGGATCAGCCTGGAACAAAGGAACCAGGGCCAACAGCACCATTAGGACCAGGCGCGTTAACCAACCAGATTTCGACCGCATCAAATCATCTTTCCCAGTGCCGATCCTCTACCAACTCGTAGTTTTGCATTGATCAGCTGAACAGGCCAATCACAGCACTTCAGCATCAGGTGATCTGGCTCAGCCATCTTTTAACCACTTGCTTAATTAACCAGATAGTTTATTAAACAGATATGACGGATGACCAAGCACTCGATGCGGCTTTTGCCGCCCTCGCCAACCCGACAAGACGGGCCATTCTGGCGCGGCTGGCTGAGGGGACAGCAACAGTGAATGAGTTGGCGGCGCCATTCTCGATGTCACTTCCTGCCGTGTCGAAGCACATCAAAGTCTTGGAGGCGGCTGGCCTTATCAGCCAGGCGCGGGAAGCACAGTTCCGCCCGTGCAATCTTGAAACAGAACAATTGAAAGCGGTGGCGAGTTGGACCGACCAGTATCGCCACATCTGGGATGCTCGGCTGCAGAAGATGGATCTGCTGCTTAGCGAGATGAAAGATAAGACATCATGAATGATGAACCGGAATGGGTTCGGATCGAACGTGAGTTTGATGCCCCAATCGACATGGTTTGGCAGCTATGGACTGATCCCTCTTTGTTTAAACAGTGGTACGGACCGCGTGGCATGTCTGTGCCCGTTGCTGAGATGGATGTGCGCATCGGCGGAACACGCAAGGTCTGTATGGCGATGGAGACGCCGGAACGCTCAATGACGATGTGGTTCACCGGCGTCTATAAAGAGGTGAGCGCGCCTAATCGCCTAATCTACACAGAGAGTATGTGCGATGAGGCGGGCAACATCCTGTCACCACAGGCCATGGGTATGCCGAACGACTTCCCCGACATCACAGAAGTGATTGTTGAGCTAACAGAAGCTGGCGACAAGACCCGCATGATCATGGTCCATAAAGGTGTTGTTGCGGGCACCGCTGGCGATGGCGGTTGGAATCAGGCCTTTGACAAAATGGCTGAATTCGCCAAAACCCTCGGTTGAGATCAGGCGCCAGCCACTTAACCCTACTGGCCGTTGCCGCCGCCTTAGCGACAAAGAGCCATGACCACGCCCAATCTAACTAATCAGCAGGCCCGGCGGCTGTTCCTGGATCGGCATTTATTGCTGCGGTCAGAGTCCGGGCCCGGTAAGGGGCGCGATCTGGATGGGGTCTTGGACCGGCTTGGCTTTGTGCAGGTGGATAGCGTTAACACCCTGGCCCGGGCCCACGACCTGATCCTCTGGTCACGCCGTCAGCAATACCGACCAACGGCTCTTCAGCGCCTGGTGGCAAAGGACCGGACGGCGTTCGAGCATTGGACCCATGATGCCTCGGTCATTCCGATGACCGCTTACCCTAAGTGGCGCCTAAAATTCGCCCGGGATGAGCAGCGGATGAGGGATCGTTGGCAAACCCAGCGACGTGATGCCTGGCAGGCGGAGGTTGAGAAGGTACTGCGCCATGTGGACGAAAATGGCGTCACCAGCTCCCTTGATGTGGGGGAGGATGAGAAGCGCAATTCTGGCGGCTGGTGGGATTGGCACCCGAGCAAGACCGCGCTGGAATTTCTCTGGCGCTCGGGCCGCTTGGCAATCTGTCATCGCCGGGGTTTTCGGAAATACTATGACCTTACCGAGCGAGTGATCCCGGGCAGCTATCTGAACCAGCGGCTGGATAAGGATGAGATCATCGATTGGGCGATGAGTGCCGCGCTTGATCGTCTGGGATTTGCGACCAGTGGTGAGATGGCGGCGTTCTTTGAGATTATCACCAAGGACGAGGCAAAGGCCTGGTGCCAGGATGCCCTCGCCAGCGGGCGCATCATTGAGATTGATATCGAGATGGCGGATGGCGCCTTAAGGCGCAGCTTCACCACCGAGGCTATCCTGGATCAGGCACAGGGATTGCCCGAACCATCCTCTCGTGTGCGCTTGCTATCACCCTTTGACCCAGCCCTTCGTGACCGAAAACGGGCTGAGCGGCTGTTTGGCTTCCACTACCGCATTGAGATTTTTGTGCCGGAGGCCAAGCGCCAATATGGCTACTACGTCTTCCCGATACTGCAGGGTGACAAGCTAATCGGCCGGTTGGATGTGAAGCGTGAGGATGAGGTCCTGGCCGTCCGTGCCTTCTGGCCAGAGGCCAAAGTGAGAATGGGTAAGGCCAGGACAAATGGCCTAGGCAAAGAGCTGGATCGCCTGCTGGGCCTAACAGGCGCAACGAGCGTCGAGTTCACCGAAGATTGGTTACGTGCCTCCCCTTAGGTGGTCCGCTCAGCCTCGATCAGCGCCGCCACGCCTTCAGCCCATTCGGCATAGATCGCGGGCCCCGGATGGAAGCCATCGCTCGCCATATGCGAAATATCCAGGGTGAAGTTAAGCGGCAGATAGGCAGCCTTTTCACGCTTATCAGCGAGTTTGGCGAGTGCGCGATCAAACTGCTCAGACCGCTCCCCCAGCACTAGCTTCAGGGGCCAGGGCAGCAGTGGGAAATGCCGAACCGGCGGCAGTCCCGACACAATGGTTTTGGTCACGCCAAAGCGGTGCTCAAGCAGGTCGAGCAGCTCACCATACTCTCGCTGCCAGGTGGCCATTGAAACACCATTCTTGGCGTCGTTTACGCCGAGCGCGGTGACCGCCACATCAAATGCTTCAGCGGGCACTGGCGTCAGCATCTCAAGCGTTGAGGCAACGGTACCGCCAGACTTAGCGATAATCCGCCAGGTAACTTGATGACTAGCCTCAAGCTGTCGCACCAACTGGCCAGTGAGCGCCTGATCCTGATGCTCCGCCCCAACCCCAGCGGCCGAACTGTCACCGATGACAAGGATGCGTAAGGGTGGGCCATTGCCGCGCATGCCATGGCGGGGTCCCGCCGCTTCTGGCATCCGGGTTGCGTTACGCCGAACCCAAATTGCCTGAGGGATAATCACAGGTAAGAGCAGCAGCGCCCTAAGTGTTTGGATAATCATGCCGAACCGGAGTTGGCGGGTCAGCGATTTCGCCGATACTCATAGATACGCAAGCGGGTCTGCCGCAGGACCAAATCCATGGCCTGATCCAAGGCCTCATCCCGCGGGAGTGCCTTAAGGTCTGCGTTGCTAGCAGCCAAGGTTCGGGCCACAGCCAAAGCCTCATCCCGACACAGCACCTCAACGATGAAGGCGGCAGGCTCATCAATCCCGGGCGCCACCCGCGCCACATCCTCAAGCTGCTTGGCCTGGCAAATCAGGAAGTCCGTGGAGCTAGTCGCAGACGCGCTGGTAAGCGGCAAAGATGTGAGAAAGAAGGCCAAGAGGACCAACAGAGATTTCATGGAAGATGCCGCAATTCTTGGGTGAGAGAGGGCGCGGATGCGCCTGCGAAGCTCGACGCTTACGAGACTACACACCAGCTTACCATTGGGCAATCAACTCAATGGCTTGCGCCACCACACACCGGTCCAGTCAGCCTGGTGAAGTTCGGCATCAATACCGTGGGTGGCACGGAAATCGTCTGTCGCCTTCTTACACTCGGGAATGTTGCCGTAATCATCGATGATGATGAACCCGCCGGGGGAGAGCCCGTCATACAGATTATCGAGCGCCACGATGGTCGACTCATACATGTCACCATCAAGTCGTAGCACTGCGAACTGCTGATCACGCATCTTGGGCAGGGTGTCTGAGAACCAGCCAGGCAGAAACACCACCTGATCGTCCAAAAGACCGTAGCGGGCAAAGTTTGACGCCACTGTCTTCATCGAGATTTTGAGCTCATCAAACTCATGATAGGTGCCGCCGGCATCATGGGGGAACTGCTCAGCATTCGGCGCTGGCAGCCCCTCAAAAGAATCCGCCACGATCACCTTGCGCTCCGTATCGCCATAGGCGGCGAGGATGCCCCGCATCAAGATGCAGGCGCCGCCGCGCCAAACACCGGTTTCCATGAAATTGCCGGGAATATTCTCCTGAATGGCCTGTTCACATAGCGCGCGTAGGCTATTCAGTCGCTTGATGCCAATCATGGTGTGGGCGACCGACGGCCAATCGACACCATTTGCGCGCGCGGTCATATCGAACTGAACGTCCGGGTTATCGACCTGCGGGCGGTCGCGATAGATGGTATTGGCCACGGTACGCAGCAGCAGATTGATGTATAGCGAGCGCGGGTCACTGGTGACCGGCTTGGTATCTAGTGGGTCCACGGGCTTCGTCACTATCTGAAGATTGATTTCGCTGGGCTTACCAAAATTGTGGCGACACCAAAACGGTTTCATTGAGTGCTTGGCTTTTCGCTTTCGCCCCGCCTGCCGATGGGGGTACCCTCATTCCCGCTTGTAACCCGTGATACCCGTCTAAGCGCTATGACCTGGTCAAAGGATCAGGAGGTCACCTCCCGCGACGTGACCCAATCCTCAAACTCTATGACATCCCTTACCAGCAACCGCGTGCTTGTCACCGGCGGTGCCGGGTTCTTGGGCAGCCATCTTTGCGACCGGCTGACCGAGAGTAAGCATGAGATCCTGTGCGTCGATAACTACTTCACCGGTCGCCGGGCGAATATCGAGCACCTTATGGATCTCCCGAATTTTGAGCTGATGCGTCACGACGTGACCTTCCCGCTCTATGTTGAGGTGGACCAGATTTTCAACCTCGCCTGCCCAGCGTCACCGGTGCATTACCAGTTCGACCCGGTGCAGACGACGAAGACATCGGTGCATGGCGCCATCAATATGCTAGGCCTTGCCAAGCGGACCCGTGCGAAGTTCCTGCAAGCCTCAACCTCTGAGGTTTACGGCACCGCCACCGTCTCACCGCAGCCGGAAGAATACTGGGGCAACGTCAATCCAATTGGCCCGCGCGCTTGCTATGATGAGGGTAAGCGCTGCGCTGAGACGCTCTGCTTCGATTATTACCGGCAGCATAATGTCGACGTTAAGGTTTTACGGATCTTCAATACTTACGGGCCTAGGATGCACCCCAACGACGGACGGGTGGTATCCAATTTCATCATGCGCGCGCTGAATAATGACCCGATTGAGATCTATGGTGAGGGCAACCAGACCCGCAGCTTCTGTTACGTTGACGACCTGATCGACGGCATGCTGCGGTTGATGAATACGCCGCCCGGCTTCACCGGCCCGATCAATGTCGGCAACCCGGCTGAGATGACAATCCGCGAGCTGGCCGACAAGGTTATTGACCTAACCAACAGCAAGTCCGAGTTGGTGTTCAAACCACTGCCTACTGACGATCCACTGCAGCGCCGCCCGGATATCACCAAAGCTAAGCAAGACTTGGATTGGGAGCCGAAGGTGCCTTTGGATGAAGGGTTGGCCAAAACCATCGCCTATTTTGAGCAGATGCTGCGCGACGCGTGATCATTGATGAAACTTCGCGACTTCATTCAGCAGCCACCATTCCCGGATGAGGAGCGGATCTACACGCTCCAGAACAAGTATTTCTACCTCCGGGCTGGTATCGATTTGGCGCAGCACAAACAAGTGCCAACCGGTCAACAGATGCTGTTCGTCGGCTCAGCGGATGTAAGCCTGGACGCCCTGGTGCAGAACAATGTCCGTGGCTTGGCACCAGCCTTCCAAGCGGTCGGCCAGGCCCAGGGCATATACTCAATCATCATGGGCAAAAGCGATTTTGAGATCGATGATGCGTTCATGGCCATGCTGCCACCGAATGTTGTGCTGATCGCTGGCTGTAGCGTGAACACAACCGACCCAAGGGCGTTGTATCTGCCCATGGGATGCGACTTCCGGTCTAGAACGGAAGCCCAGTCGATTAAGCCCCGCACACCTGAGGAGCGGGATATCCTCTGCTACGCCAACTTCTCGGTGAACACCCACCCAAGCAGACCACCCCTGGCAGAGCGCCTGGTCGAGGCACCCGATATCCTGTGCGAACATATGGGTGCGTTCATGAAGTACTCCCTCTCCCGTGCGGATTTCTTTGATCGGCTATCGCGGTCGAAGTTTGCCATCAGCCCTCGAGGCAATGGCATTGAAAGCTTCCGCATGTGGGATTGCCTCTATCTAGGCGTTATTCCCGTGGTTAAGCGGGAGGCGGTTTTCATGGGCGAGCTGGAAGACCTGCCGGTCCTGCTTATCGATGATTGGGATGAGTTCTTGGGCCAATCACCTGACGACTGGCACGCTCTATATGACCAGTTCCTGGACCGCCAGTTTAACTGGGAGAAGCTGAAGCTCAGCTTTTGGATGAAGCGGATCTACGATCAACAGTTTGACCGGTTTACCGAGTTCGCCAAGACCATGAACATGGAGAGCCCAAGCCATGCCCAGTAGCTTCGGCAAGGTTCTGAGCCTGGTTCCAAGTCTGGGCAATAACAACAATATCATCGGTGTGTTTGCCGAGGGCCTATCATCGGCGTTGCGTCAGCGCGGCCTGACAGCAGAGGTGGCCTATGTCACCGAACCGGACTTCCTGCCCAGGCTGTTCACCGCGGCGCAGGACCCGGAAACCCTGATCTACTACACCAACTTCTTCATGGACCTGCGGGTAACCGCGCATCAGCACTTCCAGAACGCCCGGCTGAACGATCTATTCCCCTGTAAGACGATGGCGTTTGTCGCCGATCAGCCCTTCATCAACTTCATGTGGGAGCGGGTCGGCAATTGCCACCCAGAGACGCTGATCCAGGTTGTCGAGACCGCCTTCGTACCGCAGGCGCAGCTGCTACAGCCCGGCTTGAAACATTTCAGGTTCTGCAACACGCCCCTTATCCAGGATAAAGAGATAACCAATCTGCCCCATGAGGATCGGGATATTGATGTTCTGATCCCCCTCGGCAACACGGTAAGCAACCCCATTGACAACTTGGTACAGCAGTATCAGTCGAACAGGGAAGCATCGGCTGTACTGGACGCTGCTTACCAACTGATGCGCAAACCCGTTGAGCGGCCAGCTTTTGATCTGTTCAACGAAGCGTTCCAGCAGACCTTAAACATGGCTTTCCCGGAGTTCTTTACACGGAACAAGAATGCCGGCTTTGGGATGCTTCAAATGCTTAGCCAGCTTGACCGCGTGACACGAAATGAGCGGCGCCGACAGTTGGTGAATGCGCTGCTGCAAGATATCGGCGACCTCCGTATTCATATGGTTGGCGACTTTTCCGACATTCCCGCGGCTGCCCAACCGGGCATTCAACATCACGGCGCACTGCCCGCCGATCAGCTCTGTGACTTGATGGGTCGGTCGAAGGCAGTGGTGAACTCTCACCCCAACCTGACCGAATGCCTGCATGAGCGGGTGGTGAATGCTGGTGCTTATGGTTGCATGGTCATCAGTGACCACACCCCGGTTCTCGTTAAAGAGCTGGGCGATGATTGGGTGAATGGAACGGACCGATCCGCTGCCTCAATCTTCGACGAATATGATGGCACGAAGATTGCGACGATGGGTGCAGAGACACGACGTCGTATCTTTGATCGACATCTGATGACCCATTTTGCCGATGATTTTATCGCCGGGGCAGAAGCGCGCTGGGGTTAATCTGAGGAAAAGACGAGAACCAGCCCGTGGCTGGATCATCGTCATATAGGTGAGAAGACAATGGCCGACGGCAATAAGAACAATCGCATCCCCGTCCTAAAACCCCTGCTGCCGCCAGCGGAAGCGATCCTGCCTTATCTTCAGCGGATCGACGAAACCCGTTGGTACAGCAACCGTGGCCCCTTGTTGGTTGAGTTTGAGCAAGGGATTGCGGACACGGTCAATGTCATCCCAGAGGGTATTGCCTGCGTCTCAAATGGAACCCTGGCAATCACCGTTGCCCTAACAGCGGCGGGTGCAGTCCCTGGCCGCAAATGCCTGATGCCATCCTGGACCTTTGTGGGCACCGTATCGGCGGTGATTACGGCCGGATTGGAGCCGTACTTTGTCGATGTGGATATTGATAGTTGGGCCCTAACCCCAGACCAGCTTTATGACCGCAATGATCTGGATGAGATCGGCGCCGTCGTCACCGTCGCCCCATTTGGCGCGCCGCTCGACCGGGCCGCCTGGGATCGGTTTACCGAACAAACCGGCATTCCTGTGGTGATCGATGCGGCGGCAGCCTTCGATGCCATTGCCAGTACTGAGATGATGAAGCCGGGACCAACGCCTATGGCGGTTAGCCTACACGCCACCAAGACCTTTGGCGTTGGTGAGGGCGGTTTTATCGTCTGCACCGATAGTGATCTTGTCCAACGCGCCCGGCAGATCGGTAACTTTGGCTTCTACCAAATCTCTGTCGCACAGATTAGCGGCTGGAATGCCAAGTTGAGTGAGTATGCGGCCGCCGTCGGCATGGCCTGCATGGATAATTGGCCGGATAAACGCGTCGCCTGGGAACGCGTCACGCATAAGTATCAAGAGCTGTTAGGCTCGATGGATAACGTCTCGCTGCATCCTGCCTATGGTGATGGCTGGGTCTCATCCTATTGCTGTGTCCGGGTCAAAGGGGATGGCCACCGGGTTGCCAAGCGTTTGAATGACCATGGCATCGACACGAGGCGTTGGTGGCGCGGCGGCTGTCATACCCATCCGGGATATATGGGCATCGCGCGGGACCCGCTGCCCGCGACGCAGGCGTTGGCGACAACGACGATTGGCCTACCGTTCTCAATCGACCTGACTGATGAGCAAGTGGAAATTGTCTGCTCAACACTCAGTACGGCGCTCAACTAACCGGCGCCCCTCAGGCGGCAAGCTTGATAAACAGCGCGCCATCCAAGAACACGCATCGCTCGATATCATCCTGACGCGCCGCGCAAAATTCATCAGCGGCTTGGCCAGGCCCCGCGCCATGGCGCCAATTATAATCGTCAAAGACGATCCAACCGCCAGGCTTAACAAGTGGGCACCACAGATCGCGATCGGCCTTAACCGCCTCATAATCGTGATTGGCGTCAATGTGCAGAAAACCGATCTGGCCAGTGTACTGGGTCGGTCCGAATGCATCGGTTGAGATGACCGCCTTGGGACCATATTGCGGGCGTGCCTCCGCTGAGGGTAGCCGCAAACGGTTAAACTGCCCCCTGGTTGCCAGTGGCATCAGATTGGCATCAAACGCATCAGCGATGGGGGTTAGGTCCCGGGATAGCCATTCATCGGCGAGATCATCAGACAAAGAGGTCTGGTGGGCGACATCACTAGCCCAGGCATCAATCGCAAGCACGGCATCCGAACGACCTGCCATCTTCAGCGCTTGCACAATCACGCTACAGGACCGGCCATAAAGGCACCCAATCTCAACATAGTCACCGGCTGGCGCGGTAAACGCGCAGGCCGCCAGTGCAACCAACTTATGGCGGTAAGACTCACCGTAAATCCCAAAAGCAGCCCGCAATAGGGCCTGCAGCTGTGGCGCGGTGAGGAAGTCACCACCGTTCAGAAACTGGGACGCATACTCAATATCCAGCCTTGCCGCTGCTGCCTCATCGGTCTGCCGCTCCATCTCCTGATAGATCGGTGGCAGTTGGACAAATTGGAGCGGTAAATTCTCACGCTCAATCAGTTTGCGAAGGTGCACATAGACAACCGCCGAGGGTGAGAAAACTCGCTTTACCCCATTGGCCTTAACCAAGGCGATCAGCGCCTCATCAAACCCGTCTTGATTGATTAGCGGTAAGGCATGATCCGTTAGACCATCAATATCGAGCGACGCCTTAACAGAGGATGCCGCAACAACCGGCTCACCTCTGTTCACCGCCTCCTGAAGGTAGCGATGACTTTCTGGCGTGCTGCTTGGAAATACTAGAGTTGTCATGGGTCACATTCAGATGGGGAAACAGCAGAACGCGGTTTGGGCTGGCGTTATGCGTTCAACGGGAACTTCTCAACCGTCATAGCCAAGGCACGAGGTGAGAACTTACCGCGATTACGATGCTTGGCACGTTCGGACAGCAGCTTCTCGACCCTTAAACCTGCCGTCTCCGCCATGACGACGAGTTCACTCTCCCGGTGGAACTCATAGATATGATCGCGCTGCGCTGACTCTAACGCGGCACCGATGAACGCTGTGCCGGTTGGCTTCAATCGGTCGGCTACGCCATGGAACATCTTCTGTGGCTCGGGCAAATGCTCTGCCAGCATGCCCGCGATCACCGCATCAACCGGCGGGTCATCGGTCGGCGCGGTTGCATCACCAACACTGAGTTCGATCCGCTCTGTCAGGCCGGCGCTGGCAGACAGGCGTTCAGCAATCTTCAGCGCTGAGGGTGAGATATCCTGGGCAATAACCGTGATATCTGGGCGGCTCTGCAGCGCCAGGAGTGACAGGACACCGTGGCCGCAGGCAATCTCAGAAACGGTCGCGCCCTCTGGTAGATGGGCCAGGAAATCATCGCGGAACAGGCGCAGATGCGGCTGCATTGTCGGCCACAGGCCATAGATCAGGATCGCCGCCCACATATACGGGACCATGTAGCCGGGCTCGTCATAGACGGAGTTCACGATCTCATCCAACTCCAGATCGTTGAACGAACCATTCGCCTCATAGGCCTGTTGGGATTTCGCGACGTGCAGCGCGTAGGTCGCATAGCCCTGGGCGGCTGGCTTCGCGATCTCGTCGCCATAGGCGTCAACCGCCCAGGTTGCGAGCGGATCCAGCAGCCAACCGGCCACCTCGCGATCGGCGTTAACCGCCTTCTCAGCCTCACCATAGAATAGCTTTGCGTGGGTTTTGACGGCGTCCAAGAAGAACGCGCAACCATCCATCATGATTGGCTCCCGAAGGCAGTGGTTGAAAGATTATGGCGAACAATGCGGGTCAATGATGCACAGACTGCATGTCCATCCCAAGGTGTATCGAAGATATGCATTTGCCCAAACGGGACAATCCTGTCAACGCCGCGGCAGGCAAGGCTTCGCGCCAGCTTTCGCTCTCGCCCCTCATCGCCGCAGGCCATGCCGACTGTTTGAACATCAGGGTCTAGCGTGCCGACAACGTCATCGAGGTTATTGACGAACAACGTCACCAAAACCCGGTAACCAGAGGTGGGCATGGATACAGGCGACGAACCAGCGAGGATCGTCCAAGACGGGGCGCTCGATTGAACCGCGACATGGTTCTGATCACGCATCAACCATTCGGCCCGCACCAGTGAGACTGAGGTCGCCATAACAGGCTCCAACACCTCCCGCGGGTGGTACCGATCCTCACGCTCAAACGCATCTTTCAGGGTATCCAGAAAACCGGTTGCCGCCGCCCCTAAAGCACCGCCAGGTTCCTGCTCCGGTGCCTCAACATAAAGCACATGGGGCGAGGAGCAGGCATTCTGCTCAAATGGCCAAACATCCCGGGCCAACCTCTCACAGATCAGCTGATGGGTATCCGGACGGCCCAGCATATCAGCGGACACCACGCCGACTGAGTAACGTGGGCCAAACACAACAAACCGTGCGCCGGGTCGGAAGGGCAAGGCACGAACAGCATTGATTGCCTCGGCACCACCCCAAATCGATGCGCCGTCAGACGTCGCCGCCATGGCCCCGAGCAGCTCGGTATTTGACCGATCAATTGCCATGGCAACCAACCGGTTCTCAAATACGGGCCAAGCGTCAGACTCACGAAGCGTTTTTAAGAACAGCTCCGTGATCTTAACTAGATCGCTAGGTACGCGCAGAACACAGGCATTGCCGGACAGCAAGATGGTTGAGGCTGCTAAGAGCGGCTGGATCTCAACATTTGCAGCCGGCCAGCAGCTGACCACACCAAGTGGCATCACGATGCTGTCGGCTTGCGTTTGGTCTGTCCCAAAATCCTGTTCGATCACCCGTTCAAGTGACGCCTGGCGCAGCCAAAGGCGCAGGAACACAAAGCCTGGGATGGTGTGAAGGTCCGTCGCCTTCTCAAGCGCATCGCCAAAGGCGGCCAGGGCTTGGATGTCCCGCTCAGGCTCAAAATCGACCCGGGTCAGTGGTGCCACCGCCGCCCGAACATCCTCGGCGGATTGCGGGCGCAGAACCATGTTCGGGCCATCGCTATGCATTGGCAAAACGCTTGGCAATGACTTCACCGCACCCTCTAATTTCGGCCTTTGGCGCACGGCCCTTCAATCGGAAGTAGGGTCCCGGCCGGCGGCTTTCAGGGTCATCGTATCCCACCAGCTCTGCCATATCATCGGTCAGCAAGAGCCAGCCCGGAAAGCTGGTCGGCACGATGCTACAAACCTGCAGTAGACCGGTTTCACCGGGTGATACCGGCTCTAACGTCAACGGATCACGGATCACCACCCCACCAAAGATCGGCGGATGCTTAAACCCGGTTGGCCCATCGGGATAGACCACACCCAAATTCTCAACCATGCCGTAGAAATCGATGACATCGGCAGGGGTGCAGCCCACCACCTCGGCCACCCTTTGATTGAAGGTCGCTTTGTCCACGGCCTCGCTTGTCAGCTTCTTCCAGCCACCGGAATGCAGCACCTTGGCGTTCTTAAGGTTGAGCTTAATCCCCTTATCCTGAAGCTGGTCAACCAACCGGGCCCAGAGCACCCAGGTAAAGCCATAGACCAGCACATCCTCATCACCATGCTCTTCTGAGAAGACGCTCAGCTGATCAATCAGCGGCTCAAGATCATCATCTGAGAGGCCGTAGGTCACCGTCTTGGCAAACGGCATCAAGCTGCGGATGGCGGCACCGCGCGCGTTGAGGTCGGCCTGTGCCGCGTTCACTGATGCCGCATCAATAACCAGGAAGGGCCGCCGATCCGGACCCAGGATAGACTGGAAAATCAGGGACGCACTCTTTGCCATTGTGCGACCGGTCTGCAAATCAATGGGTATGGCGGCTGGTTGCTGGCCAGTTGTGGCACTCGACCTAATCACACGGGTGATCTTATCCGGCTCACAGAGTGCCAACGGCACTTCGCGTTTGAAGATGCCAACTGGCAGATAGGGAAAGTCCGCCAACTCAGCGCTGGCAAAATCTTTTGGCCAATGCTCGACAAAGTTCCGGTACCCCTCATTCAACGCCATCCCGCGCTCAATATGGGTGCGAAAGAGGTCAAGCACCGCGCCGTCATCCCGGTCATAGACCGGACGCTTTAAGATCTCCTGGATCTGATCATTGGTAGCCGCGTCGTCACGCATCGCCAGGTTCCTTGCTGATCATCGACGGCAAGTTACGCCGCGCCAGCTTGCCATTTGAGGTGCGGGGAAGTGCATCAACCCATTGCACGCAATCGATGGGCCAGTTTCGGGGTAGCGCAAATCTAATTTGTTGTGCTGCGTCGTCCGGTTTCTCAGATGGCGTCCCTGATCCTTCACCAACCTCCAGCAGGATGACCAGTTGTTCATCGCCTGCAACATTCCGCGTGGTCAGGGCGGCCACGTCATGGGCCAGCTTTAACCAACGCACCCGGTCCTCAACTTCTTCAAATGAAACCCGCTCGCCCGATAGCTTCGTGAAGTTGGATAGCCGCCCCTTAATCCAGATGAACCCATCGGCATCAATGGCCGCATAATCGCCTGTGGCATGCCATCCATCATCATCCACAACACCACCCGCCTGCCCCCAAAGGCAGGGCGCCACGGATGGGCCACGGATCATCAACTCCCCTTCACCATCGGGGGTATCGGCATCAAGTGGCCTGAGACTGATTTCAACACCCTCAACCGGTTTGCCAACCGATCCTTTAAACTTCGCCCGGTCATTCGGGTGGAGCGTTGAGATGCGCGCGGTAGCTTCAGTCTTGCCATACATGGAGTAGAGGCCAGCCCCTGGGTGTGCTGCCTGTAAGCGTGAGGCCAGATCCTCATCAATCGGCCCGCCGGCCTGCAATTGCCGCCTAAGACTGGGCAACGGCGTCTCGGCAAACCGCGTATGCTCAAGTAATGACCGGTAGTGGGTGGTCACGCCAGCCAGGGTCGTACAGCTATGGGCAACGGCACTATCGACCACCCGCTGCGGGAACATGAATTGCCGATCCAGGACCACGCTGCCACCAACCACGAGGTGGCTCAGAAACACGCTGACGCCGAAACAATAATGCAGTGGCAGGAACAGCAGCGCGCGGTCATCGACGACTAGGTCCTGGGACTTAATCACCGCACCGATATTGGTCACCAGATTACCATGGGTCAGCTGGACCAAATCCGGGGTTGTCCTTGAGCTGCCGGAGGTTGCGACCAGCAACGCTGGATCATCGACCTGCCGATCAGCAACATCGCAAGCGCCATCAGCCTGGGGCATACCGGTGAAGACAAGGGCATCGGTACCCCAGCCTAATTTCGCTGGGTCCTTAGGCGTCCAGATCGCCCGCGCCTCAACCGTTCTGGAAATCTCAGCGGCAACCGCATCGGGAACCGCAACAACGGTCAACCCAGCCCAAAGACCGGCCAAATAGGCCACGGCGCAGTCGAGACTTAACGTGCTGATGAGAACCAGACGATCGCCAGGCTTCAGTCCGGCACTCTCAAGCCAGGCCGCTGCCTGTCCGACGGTTGTGGTGAGGTCGGTTACCTCACGGCCATCGGCCGCATCGATAAGGGCCGGCGCTAAAGAACGATTCGCAAAGAGATAGGCGGCGAAGTTAGCGGATCCCATGGCGCCCTAAATCAGCCTTCGGCGTTCCGCTTCAACACCGTTAGGATCGCCGCGATGGTGTCCATTTCCATGATGTCATCGATGGAAAGGGATATACCGAAATGCTGCTCAAGCGCGGTCATTAAGGTCATATGGCCGAGTGAATCCCAGCCCGGAATATCATCGGGGCCCGCCGCCTCGGTCACCAGCTCGGGGTCAACGCCTAGGGTCTTCTGAAAAACATCGCGAAGGGCGGAAATATCTACCGTAGCCACGGCCACAACTTGCCTCGCCAGAGAAGAAAAACAGTATCTTGGTGTATAAGTGTTAAGGAATCCCTGAGCAAGCGGGTTTCGATTAACCAAACGCTATCAAAGCTTCCAATAATCCATAAAACCACGCTTGGCGAAGAAGGCCTCAGGGTCCTGGGCGGCAATCTCCTCAACCTTCACAGCCGGGTCACGGAAGAAGAACCAAAGCCGTGATGGCACATGGTAGATCGATGAGGCATATCCCCAACGATCAAAGAGGATTTGCATGCTCTTGTTTGTGAACATCGAGACGTGAACCGGGACCAGATAGAACCAGCTTGGGTCCTTGGGCACCTCTTCCCGAACGAGGGTATGGACCGCCAGAATGCCCTTGGACGACACCAGATCTGACATGCCATCAAGCACACTCAAATCCATCACATGCTCAAGCAGGGATGTGCTGATCACCAGGTCAAAACCGCCAGGGGTCAGCTCTTCATCGGTCAGGAAGCCCGGCTGGCTGATGTATTTGTCATAGGGCTTTAGATCGAGCCCATGCTCAGCCGTGAACTTGGTTAGGGTCGCATCGCCAGCGCCCCAATCAACCCAAGGATTATCCTGTGGGATTACCCCTTGTGTGGCGAGCAGGTTGAGCGCTGAGGCCTGGGCCTTCATCCTTGGGATCCAGTTCGGATCCTCCGGATTGTCGTCAATGCCTTGATAGGCTGAATGAACATCGATGTTCAGCTTGCCCCACACCTCATCAGACATTTCCTGATGGGTACGCGAATAGACAAAGCCGCAAGATCGGCAACGATCATAGCGAACAACCCCAAGATCGTGCCGCCCGGCAAAGTCCTTTTCAAAATAGAAGTCGGCGGGACTTCCACACACCATGCATCGATCAAGATCGCGGGCTTGTTGAGACATCTAGATCAGGCCCCACCCGCCTTGGCATCGCCCGGCGGTAGGCCATGGCGTTTGCGCTCTTTGAGGGAGAACACATCGATATGAGCCATTGCTGGCGATCCGGCGATCAAATGGTCCGCTTCCGCATCTTTGAAAACCGTCGTGCCGGCCGACACGCGACAGCGATCACCCAGTGTCAGATCAGGGGTAATGGTGGCGTTCGGGCCAATGAACCCGGCCTCGCCCAGGGTAACGCCACCGGTAACGGTAGCCCCAGGCATCAGGCTGCAGAAGGCGCATAACCGGGCATCGTGGCCGACACCGGTAAAGGCATTCAGCAAGCAAAAATCACCGATTTGGCAATCACCAGCCGCCACGGCAAAGGGGGCAACGATGCTGCCCTTCCCTATCTTCGCAAAACCCGAGATATGGGCCCGTGGATCGACATAGCTAGCCCAATTAAATCCCTGCACCTCAGCACGACGGGTGATCAACTCTTTACCCATCGGATCACCAACAGCGAGCAAGACTGGCATCTGATCGTCATTAAAGCTGGAGAGATCAGCAACCGGCACGCCCAGAACCTGCTCCGGCGTGTCCGCGTCACGGTCAACCAAGAGGGCAACCGGGTTAAACAGGGATGTCNCGTGTAGATAGCCCAGCAGCTCTTTTGCAAAGCCACCGGCACCGACCAAAACCACATCCTGCATCACGCCACTCCTGATCGTTCTGGATTAAAGATCCAGCCCGCCATCCAGCGGATATGTCTTACCGCTGGCCAGGGGACTATCGATCAGAAACTTAATGGCCTCGGACACCTCTTCCGTCGTGGCGAACCGGCCTAGATTGCTACGGCTCTTCAGGTTGTCCATGATCTCGCCTGGGTATAGGTCCGCCATCGGGGTCTTGGTAATTGGCGGCCGGAAGCCACAAACCCGAATACCGTAGGGCGCCAACTCAATCGCTGCCGATCTGGTGAGCGCCTCAACCCCTGCCTTTGATGCGGCATAGGCTGCTTGGCCTGGCGCGCCAACCGCCGCGGGGGAGCTGACGGTTACAATCGCCCCTTTGCGCCGACCCATGATCATCGATTTGGCAAAGCACTGGATGGCATTGAAGGTGCCGGTGAGGTTCACATCCAGCGTGGTGCGCCATTGATCAATCGGATACATCGATAGGCCGCCGGGCTTAATGCCAGCCACCACCCCATCTTGCACACGGCCAGCAAGGCAGACCATCGCATCAGGGGTGCCCAGCTCATCAGCCAGCTTGGCATACTCCTCACCCAACGCCTCCGGATCACTAACATCTACGCAGGCTGAAGCATCAGCAGCAGGGTTTGGGTTCAGGTCAAGCGAGCCCACCACCCGGCCATCGGCCTTGAGTAAGTCAGTCAAGGCAGAGCCCAGACCACCCGCCGCGCCGGTAATGAAGGTGATTTTCTGCATCAGAGACAACGCCCCAGATTTGAGGCGCTCACAGCCTAGAAACTACCGAAACAAGGATAGAGAGTTTTACCCCGATTACCTAGTGGACAGGGATTAACGTCCGGTTTCTGGTGACCATGTGCGTTGAGCATACGTCACCCCAGCTTGCGTCGTGCGCACATGTCATTAGACGGCTAGCCCCACTTGTATGGCGGCCAGGGCGATGACAACCTGTATGGCGGGGCTGGAAACGATACGCTGACCGGTGGCGACGGGGCCGGTTCTTTGTCGTTACCTCGGACGATGTCTCACTAATGCTTCTCTAAGCAGTCCAATCAAACAGCAAAAGGCCCGGGCCGTCTCCAGCCCGGGCCTTTCAACGCCGGTTACGTAGGTGAGGACAAATCACGCACCGGCGATCTGGTTGGCGAGAGTGTTAGGATCAATGTCCTCAGCTTTGTCGCTTTGGTTGGCGTCACCACTCTTGCGGCTCAGCTTCTGCTCAACACCACGGACGATCACATAGAAGACCGGTGTAAACAGCAGGCCGAACAGGGTCACACCCAACATGCCAGAGAAGACCGAAGTGCCAAGCGCCTGTCGCATCTCAGCGCCAGCACCAGTGGCCAGCATCAGGGGCACAACGCCCAGGATGAAAGCCAGCGAGGTCATGATGATTGGGCGTAGCCGAGTTTGCGCGGCCTTAACCGCGGCATCCCAACGGTTGTGGCCCTCTTGCTCAGCTTGGCGGGCGAATTCAACGATCAGGATCGCATTCTTGGACGCCAGGCCAACCAGCACCACAAAGCCGATCTGCACCAGGATGTTGTTGTCAAAGCCCTGGAAATCGACACCGGTGATGGCGGATAACAGCACCATTGGCACGATCAGGATCACAGCAGCAGGCAGGGCCCAGCTCTCATACTGTGCCGCCAGCACCATGAAGACGAACAGGACGGCCAGCATGAAGACATAGATTGCTGTATCGCCAGTGTTCTTCTCTTGGAAGCTCAGCTCAGTCCACTCAAAGGAGATGCCCTCAGGTAGGATTTCGGCCGCCAAGGCCTCCATCTTATCAAGTGCTTCACCGGATGAGATGCCGGGCATTGCTTGGCCCTGGACAGCAGCCGCTGGGAACAGATTGTACCGTGGCTGACGCAGTGGACCCGTGGTGTCGTGGAAGGTGGCAACCGCACCCAATGGCACCATAGCGCCATCATCAGAACGGGTACGCAACCGGGCCACATCCTCCGCCGTTGCCCGGTATGGGGCATCGGCCTGTGCCGTCACCCGATAGGTGCGACCAGCGAGGTTGAAGTCGTTCACGTAAGCCGACCCCAGATAGACCTCGAGTGCTTCATTCACCCGGGCGACCGGGACGTTCAGCATCTCTGCCCGCTCGCGGTCAATCTCAGCCCAGACCCGTGGGGTACCGGTTGAATAAAGGCTGAATACGGCGACCAGATCGGGATCCGCATTGGCAGCGGCGGTGAGGCTGCGGGCGGCTTGCTCAAGGGCGACAGGGCCCAGCTCACCGGTATCCTGCAGCATCATCTTGAAGCCACCACCATTACCAATGCCGCGCACCGCTGGCGGTGCAATCACGAAGATTGCAGCATCGGTGATACCGGCCATCCGTTGGCGCGCTTCACCCAACACGGCCTCGCCGTTGTATCCAGCCTCGGCCCGCTCGTCGAACGGTGTGGTGGTGAAGAAGATGACACCCGTGTTGCTCTCGGTCGTGAAGGTGGCGCCATTGAAGCCTGAGAACACAGCCGCATTCTCAACACCCTCAATCTCGAGGATCTCACGGGTTGCCCGGCGCACCACCTCATCGGTCCGCTCAAGCGATGCACCTGGGGGCATCTGCACCACGGTGATGTAGTAGCCCTGGTCTTGATCAGGGATGAAGCCCATTGGCACTTTGCCGAACTGGTGTTCGGTCGCCAGGATCAGGCCACCATAGGCAACCAGCATTAGCAGTGGCACACGCACCAGCTTGCGGGTCACGGTGGCGTATTTGCCAGAGGCCCAGTCAAACGATGCATTGAACTTACCCAAGAACCAGATCACCGGACGCATCAGCAGCGATGGCTGCCGGTTAGCGTCATGGGGCTTCAGCAGCATAGCAGCCAAAGCTGGTGATAGGCTTAGTGACACCAAGAGCGAGATAGCCGTGGCAACCGTGATCGTCACCGCAAACTGGCGGTAGAACTGGCCTGAGATACCCTCAATCGCGGCGGTCGGGATGAAGACGGCGGCCAGCACCAATGCGGTTGCAACCAGAGCACCGGACACCTCTTTCATGGTGCGCTTGGCGGCATCCCGTGGGGCCAAACCATCACGGATATGCTTCTCAATCCCCTCGACCACGATGATCGCATCATCAACCACGATGCCCACAGCCAGAACCAGGCCGAACAGGGATAGATTGTTGATGGAGTAACCCATGGCGGCCATGACACCGAAGGTGCCAATCAGGCTAACTGGGATCGCCAAGATCGGCGTCACAGCAGCACGCCAGGTGCCAAGGAATAGCAGTACAACCGCGACCACCAACAACACAGCTTCCGCCATGGTGTGCACCACCGCATCAATGGAGGCGGAGATGAACTCAGTTGGGTTGTAGATCACGTCATAGGCCAGACCTTCTGGAAATTCCTCAGACAGGCCAGCGACGGTGGTTAGAACTTCCTCAGCCGTTGCCAGGGCATTACTGCCAGGGCGCTGGTTGATGACAATTGCCACTGCTGAATTCTCATTCAGATAGGCGCGCGTTGCGTAATTCTCGGCGCCCAACTCAACCCGGGCCACATCGCCGAGGCGAACAATCCGGCCATCATCACCACGCTTGATGATGATGCGCTCGAAGACCTCTGGATCGGCGATACGACCACTGGTTTGCAAGCTCAACTCAAACGCGGCGGCGTCTGGGGTTGGTTGTTGGTTCAGGACACCGGAGGCAACCTGGGCATTCTGGGCCCGGATGGCAGCCAGGACTTCACCTGGTGTCATCTCAAGGGCGGCCACTCGCTCAGGGTCCAGCCAGATACGCATGGCGTAGTCGCGGGCACCAAAGATCGTGATGCTGCCAACACCGCCGATACGTGACAGCTGATCGCTGACCCGCTGGGCGTTTTGGGTGATGAACAGATCATCGCGGCTGCCATCGGGCGAGAACATGTGCACGACAAGCAGCAGGTCAGGCGATGCCTTCTGTGTTGCGATGCCGAGGCGGCGGACTTCTTCCGGCAGCCGTGGTTCAGCAATGGCAACACGGTTCTGTACCAGCACTTGGGCCTGGTCCAGATCGGTGCCCAGCTCAAAGGTAACAGTGATCGTCAGATTGCCGTCGCCGGTCGCTTGTGAGGTCATGTAGATCATGCCCTCGACACCGTTGATTTGCTGTTCCAGCGGGGTGGCGACTGTTTCGGCAATCGTCTCAGCGCTGGCGCCTGGATATTGTGCACTAACCTGAATGGTGGGTGGTGCCACCTCAGGGTACTGCGCAATAGGCAGGGTAAAGTATGACAGGGCACCAATGATGGTGATGAAGGCCGAGATCACGATCGCGAAGATCGGCCGATCGATAAAGAATTGGGGCAGTTTCATGGTCTTGTCCTCACCTTGAAAGCCTTAGGGCAAATCTGATGGATAAAGCGCCGGCGGCGCTCGCGGGTTACCGCGAGGCCAGTTGAACCGGTGCTTCAATAGGGTCGATGGTGACTCCGTCACCGACCATGTGCAGGCCGGAGGTGACGATGCGCTCACCGGCGAAAAGGCCAGTTTCGATGATGCGTAGGCCCTGATGACGACCACCAAGGGTCACGACGCGGCGTGACACCGTGTTGTCGCCATCAACCACCCAAACAAACTTACGGGTCTGGTCAGAGCCGATGGCGTGATCGGGGATCAACACCAGATCGCTTGGCTGGCTGGCAGCAAGGCGCAGACGGCCGAACATGCCAGGCGTCAGCATGCCATCATCATTGTTCAGAACAGCCCGGCCACGAATGGTGCCGGTGCCCTGATCAAGACGGTTATCGATAAAGTCGATATGCCCGGCATGGGCGAACTCGGCTTCATCGATCAGCGTCACATCCACCGGGATGGTGGCGGCCATATCTCGCAACTTATCGGCGCCGGCGCCGCGAACATATTGCAGGAACTGCTGTTCGGTGGCGTCGAAGACGAAGTGGATGGGGTTGGTGGAAACGATGGTGGTGAGCGCTTGCGCGGCACTACCAGCGGCCACCAGATTACCGACGCTGATCGCATCATCAGAGATGCGGCCCGTCACCGGCGCATGGATTTGGGTGAAACCCAGATCGAGTGCCGCTTGCTCAACCGCTGCTTGAGCGGCTGCGAGGCTAGCAGAGGCGCTATCGGCCTCTTGCTGACGGGTGTCATAGACGGATTGGCTAACATGACCCTGACCGACGAGGCGACGCGCCCGTTCCAGCTCGGAACGTGCCAAGCGCTGGGCCGCGCGCGCTTCCGTCACGGCGGCTTCTGCCTGCTTAAGGGCTGCCTCAAATGGGCGGGGATCAATGGTGAAGAGCAGATCGCCCTGCTCAACCACATCGCCTGGGGTGAAATGGATCTCTTCGAGATAGCCTGATACCCGGGCGCGAATATCGACCTCATCCACGGCGTGGAAGCGGCCAGTATATTCATCCCACTGGGCAATCTCTTGGGTTTCCGCAGTGGCCACCTGAACCTGCGGCGCTTGCACTGCGGCGGTTGCCGGGGCCGATGCGTTGGCGGATGACCCAACCAGCGCTGACCAGTTAACCCGGTCAGCGGCGGTCATGGCAAAGCCGGCGATCAATGCGCCTACGGCCACGCCTGTGATTAACTGTGAACGGTTCTGCATTTAACTAACTCCTCGTGTCTCCATCGGCGGCGAACCCATGAGGGGTGGCCCGACGCCGTCTGGGCTTGGGGAGATAATTAAGGAGTTTATGGTTTAGAAAAAACGCCTATTAGTGGCTTATTTATTTCCATTAAGTGGATAATTAGGAGCATGTGTTCGATGCCAATTTTCCACGCTGGGCGGGTCAGCCGCTAAGAAATCCACCAAGGCGCGGATCCTGGGGGAGACCATCTGCCGGTTCAGATAGACCATATTGTAAGGGAAGTCAGTGATCCGCACGGTCTTCAGCACTTCCACTAACCGCCCTTCCTGCAGCAATGGCAGCGCCAAAAACGCTGGCAGTTGGGCAATACCAATGCCGCGTTCCACCGCCTGTACGGTCGCATCAACAGAGTTCACCACCAGCCGTGGTTTGAAGGTTTCGCGCCGGGTCTCACCATGGCAGTGAAAAATGAACGGGAAGAACCGGCCCGTGCTTTTGACGCGGTAATGGATGCAGCAATGCTGGGCGAGATCACTGATCACATCCGGCCGGCCGCGCCGCTCGATGTACCCCGGCGATGCACAGGTGAAGATGGTGTCGTCCATCAGTTTGCGGGCGATCAGGTTGCTGCTATCGGCGAGCGAGCCCAAGCGGACCGCGAGATCGACACCGTCAGCGGCCAAATCCACCTGCCGGTCATCAAAGTTCAGCTCAATCTCGACCTGATTGAACTTCTCCATGAAGGTCAGCACCCGCTCAGTCAGCCAAACGCGACCGAACACAGCAGGGGCGGATACGACAAGCTTGCCACGCGGTTCACTGGTGCTGTCCGCGATCTCGGTCGTCAGGCTGTCCATATCGTCCAGCAACTGGGACGCGCCCTCGAAGAACCGCTCCCCCTCAACCGTCAGCGATACCGACCGCGTGGTGCGGTGAAACAGCTTTACACCCAGCTCCTCCTCAAGCTTTTGAACGGCTTTTGAGGTCGCGGAGGTGGAGATACCAAGCCGCGCCGACGCCTCGGCAAAACTGCCGGCATTGGCGACTTGAACGAAGGTGGCGACGTTGGTGAGGCTGCGCATAATGCCCTAAGGCTTATCCCGGATTGGCCTTTCTGCGCAATTCAGGTCTCGCGCCTAGATATTGCACTGGTCAATCCGCGCCCGCTCACCGATATGTAGTGCCCCGCCTTCTGACGCCTGGAGTGAGCGCGATGTCCAACAGCACCCAATTCTACATCAATGGCCAATGGGTCGACCCGATCACCCCGAACCCGATGGAGGTGATTAACCCGGCGAATGAGCAGGCCTTTGCCACCATCTCCAGCGGTACGGCGGCGGATGTGGATCGTGCGGTTGCTGCGGCCGAGGCAGCTTTCCCAGCCTGGGGCCAAAGCAGCAAGGAAGAGCGCCTGGCGCTACTCGACAAGCTCGATGCGATCTATGAGCGCCGCAAGGATGAAATGGCCAAGGCAATCTCAACTGAGATGGGCGCACCAATCGACCTCGCAACCCGCGCGCAAACCGGGGTTGGCCAGGCGCATATCAAGTACTTCCGCAAAACCCTGGAGGCGTTCGAGTTTGAGTATCACCTGAATGGCGATACCAGGGCAGACATGATCATCCATGAACCGATTGGGGTTTGCGGCTTGATCACGCCTTGGAATTGGCCACTGAACCAGATCGCACTCAAGGTGATCGCTGCCCTCGCCGCCGGTAATTGCTGCGTGCTTAAGCCCTCCGAAGTCTCACCGATGAGCGCGCTACTGTTCGCGGAGATGATTGATGAGGCTGGCTTCCCAGCGGGTACGTTCAACCTGGTCAACGGCACCGGGCCCGAGGTTGGCGATGCCATGTCCCGCCATCCGAAGATCGACATGATGTCCTTTACTGGCTCCGCCGCCGCCGGTATCGCCGTTACCAAATCCTCCGCCGATACGGTGAAGCGCGTGGTGCTAGAGCTGGGCGGTAAAGGGGCGAATATCGTCTTCGCTGATAGCGACATTGAGAAATCTGTGAAGCGCGGTGCCATCCAGATGTTCAACAACACGGGCCAATCCTGTAACGCGCCAAGCCGCATGCTGGTTGAGCGCAGCGTTTATGAGGATGCGGTTCAGGTCGCCGCTGAGGCTGCGCGCAGCACGACCGTGGGAGACCCGGCGGAAAGTGGCCGTCATATCGGCCCCCTCGTCTCTGCCCAGCAATTTGAACGGGTGCAGGACATGATCCAGAGCGGGATCGATGAAGGCGCCCGTTTGGTAGAGGGCGGCGTTGGTCGCCCTGAGGGATTTAATCGCGGCTACTTTGCCCGACCCACCGTCTTCGCTGATGTCACCCATGACATGCGGATCGGCCGGGAGGAGATCTTTGGCCCCGTTCTCTCCATGATGCCATTTGATGATGAGGCCCATGCGATTGAGATCGCCAACGATACCACCTACGGCCTGACCAACTATGTCCAGACCAGCGATATGGAGAAAGCACAGCGCATTGCCCGGGCCATGCGCGCCGGCATGGTGTCAATCAATGGCTCATTCCGCGCCATGGACAGCCCGTTTGGCGGTATGCGCCAATCTGGTAATGGCCGCGAGGGTGGCAAATGGGGCCTAGAGGAATTCCTGGAAGTGAAGGCCATCAGCGGCTGGAGTTGATCAGACCCCAGCTGATGGTTACCGTCTGGCCCAGCAAACTTTTAATCGGAACCTTACAACCAATGAGCCTACGATCCCTTGCGCTAGCGCTGAGTATCCTTTGTGCGGCCTTTATCGTTTCGCCCAGTGCTGGCCTGGCCCAGGACACCGCCTCTGAGCAGCAGCTTCAGCAGCTGCAGGACATGATCAACAATCCCGAGTTCCAGAGCCAACTTCGCGATGTTGAGCAGCTACTGAAAGAGCAGGGCCTACCGGTGCCACCAGAGCTGCAATCAGGCTTTTTGGATGGCATGGCGGCCTATAACCAATGCCTAAGCAATGGCCTGGGCCCCAACTGGATGTCGTCAATGATGCAGACCATGCGCCCTTATATGGAGCATGTGCAGGGCTTGTGTCAGCAAGGGCGCCAGCAAGCCGCCGCCGCCTTCGTTAATGATGAACGGAATGCTGAACGCCTATTCTCTGCAAGTGAACTTAGGGTTCTTGAGCAGTGCGAGGCGCAGTTCCCAGACCAAGCCATGCTGAACACAGGCGCGAGCGAACCAGTGACCGCCGCCGAGATCTGCTCAGATTTCTAACTCAGCCCCCAGGGTGGATATCAATGGCCCCGCCATTGACACCGGCTTTTCAAACCGCCTCTATACGTCCTGAGTTATGGCCTTGGGTTGATTGCCCAACCCGGCCTCAAGTGAGTTGAAGACAAGCGCCATGCCAAGCGACCAAACTGAAGCGCCCGCGGGCCCAACCCCTGAGCAGATTGCCGAGGCGGAAAAGAAGTTTCTGACCGCTGATGGTCGTCGCCAAGCTGCGGACGAGCTGACATCCCTTCTGACCAGTGTTGGGGTGGACGCAGGCCAGGCCCAAAGCACGGTTGAAGGGGATGCGGGTAGCAACTCACCCAAGAAGCATGCCGCCGCCCATACCGGCCGGTTCTTCTTAGAAACCGCGCTTCGCCGCGACGTTGCGGGCCTAACCCAGATGGTCAGCCTGCCTTTCCGATTTGAGGATGAGGTCCTGACCTATCTAGAGGCGATCAAAGCCGGATGGTTCGATGCCCTAGCTAAAGAGGGTGAGCCACTGGCCAAGGCACCCGCTTATTCCCTGGCCTATCAGGTCATTGCCACCGTCGATGAGTTTAAGGCTCTCGACCCGGCGTCAAGCGCCCAACTTGACGGGCTAGAGCTGACCAAGGATGATTTTGTCGTCGGCTCAATCCTCGTCTCCGGCACCATGGCCGAGGCGCTAAACTACGTTTTGCGGTGGAATAGTGGCTCAATCAAAGTGGCGGCAATCTGGACTTAATCGGGCCATGACCCCCGTCAAGACACGTCGCCTCTCAGTTTTGGTTGCCACGCTCGCCAGTGCGCCGCTTTTGGTTGCCCATGCGCAGGCACCCTCGGTTCCGCTGAACTCCCCACCCTCTTTGGATCTGAACCGTATGATCCAATCTCTGGAGAGTGAGCAATCGGCAGCTGAAAGCGAAGCCGCACCAGCACCCGCCCCCGTTGCGGCACCAAGCCTGCCAGCAACCTTAGAGCCAATTGCTCCACAAGCCCCCGCACCGGCAGCGCCTGAGCTTCCGGCCCAGCTTGGTGATTTTGAGGCGCCACCACCACCCCCGCCTGTTGAGCCTGGCGAACGACAGCTGATCGGCCCCGGTATCGCCGTCGGCCCCAATGGGCTGCCGAGCCCAGAAATGCTCCTTGGACTAGCGGGAGAGGGCGAGCTGCCGAGCGATCTGGAGTTCCTAGCCCGGCTTTTCGGTGAGGATCTGGGCTTTGCTACCTCATCCCCCACCCTGCTCGCCCAGTCCATGGCGGTGACGTTTGTTGATTATCTTTACCGCTCTGACCGACCACGGCTTCGGGCCATGGTTGGGGCGCCGTTTTATGCCGATGAGTTCCCGCTGGAAAATATTGATGAGCTAAACCGCATTTTTGGCGAACCAGCACCAATTAGCGGCCCACCAAACGAGGTCATCCCAGAGCGTGTCGATGATCGCTTAGTGGGCATTTCCACCATGCGGATCTCTGAGTTACGCACCAGCGAGTTCTATATCGGTGATCGGGGTGCCGATCTTATCGGCCTGGAGGAAGATGACTTCTTCGTCCATATCGTTTTTGAGCGAAACGGCTTCTTTGCGCCGATGATTGTCTATGTCCGACAACTTGAAGAAGGCTTCGAGATCGCCGGCTTCTACGACTAGGTGGGCCGGTGTTTAAGCCGGTGCTAGTGCCGCACCAGCGCCAGGTGCGAAGGGGTTGCTGGAAAACAGATGCTTGCGTCGTTCGCTTAAGTTCTCAGAAACCCCTGCCCCCCAAGACGGCACCGTCATCCAGCCCTGACCATCAGGATTGTCCATCACGGCGCGGGTTAGGCGCCAAGCAATCGCGTTGGGTCCAAGTGGCAGCACTGAGTAATCGGTGATCGCAGCCGTGCGCATCCGCTTAATCTGGTCGAGCGTGGGCGCGGTTCCGATCACACTTACCGGGATCCTCCAACGCAACAGGTAAGGCGTCAGCACCTCCAGGATACGACCAACATCAGCCATGGTGCGGGGGGAGAAGATTGTCAGGATATGGCAATCATGATCGCGCAACAGCCGCTCAACTTCTTCAATATCGGCCGTGTGGTTGGCATCAATCCGGCTAGATCCATCGATCACCGCCTTGGACAAACTAAGGTTCTCGTAGTTCGGGACATAGACCGCGGCTCGGATCATCTGCCTCAACCCTCAATGGCAATTATAATCTTAACTGCTTGAACACATCAAAAAACCATGCCTAGGCAGCAACTAATAAAGAGGGTCGCGATTTAGTTAATGAAATACAAATAAATCTTTTTATCTGTTATTTTCGCAAAACTTTTATCTATTTATTGTCGATTTATTGGATCGCTTTCAGATTAAGGCCACGGGCCAGTTTGCGGTTTTTGGACCGGTGATAGGTGCCCACAGCCACTGCATAGCGGCCAGCATAAAATCACCTGTGATCCCCCCTTGCCAAAGGAGGGCGGCTTAGCTAGGTTCCCGTTCGCTCGAGCATGGGTTGAACAAACCGATTGCCCGGGTTGGCTGCGCCGCCTCTCCCCATTGCATCCATGATGCAAATTTAGCGACGCGCCAAAGCGCCCGTAGCTCAACTGGATAGAGCACCTGACTACGGATCAGGAGGTTGGGGGTTCGAATCCTCCCGGGCGCGCCATTTCTTTTTCGAATAACTAGACACGTTCCGCCAGCTGTCCGGCAGTTAGGCGGTGAGACCGTTTGCGCTCAACGTTACGGTGTCGCCGTCTTTGAAGTCTGCTAGCTCGCCTGGCGTCATTGCGATAACTGGCTTGCCGGCCATTCTGAAGGCGATGGCCAGATGACTGGTTACGCGACCATTGACGATCACCGCACCGGCCACATCATCCAGATACCCGTACAGATCGGTTCGCTCTGTTCTGATGATGACGATGGCGCCTGTTAGGGCCGACCGGTCCAGCTTTGTATCGCGGCCAAGGTTGAGGACCTTGCCGGCCACCGGCTCATTGATCGTGGAGAGAACTTTGGGCCCTTCAGGCTGCTGNCCGTTGGGGCATCCCTCCGTCTGGCAAGAGAATTTGGGGCAGCTTAGCTGCCAGCCATAGGCTGTATCTGGGATCTGGAACTGTGCTGCCTGCTGGCCCGCTTTGGCATGCCAGCCCGCCAACCGCTGAAGCTCGTGGGAGGAGTGAAGATCAGCGCTTAAAACCGCTGTCAGGGGTAGATCGAAAACCGCATCACCCAAACCCAACCGCGCACCAATTTCTAGGAAGGCACGGCGCAGCAACGCGTAGTCCCTGGCCAAGAGGTCGTGAAGGTCCTGCTTAACGTCACTGAAGGTTAAGGGGCGGATCGGTGGTGGCAGGCTATCAATCGCATCCTTGATATCCTTAGGGCACTCGCTGGTTACCCACTCCCCAAATCGGGGGCAGGACACATCAAGATCGATGGAACCACGATGACCAAAATACTTTGCCAACGACCTTGGGTCATCCAAGCCTGACACGGCAGCCAGATGATCAGCGGTGAGCGCCCCCTCATAACCCGGCTGATAGGGCAATACAGTCTCAGCATAGCGGGAGGTTAGGCGATCCCATTGCCAGATCAATGGCATGGTCTCCTCCTTCACCGCGGACAGAACATCAACCACCAGATGCTGCAGGTTGACGAGCGAGAGGTAGGAGAAGTTCGTCGCGGTCAGGCGCTCTTGCTGGGTTTGGCGACGGTCAAACAAGGCATCCAGCTTCATCACCAACTGGCGATGGAACAAGACAGGCCAAGGAAGCCTAGGCACCCGCGCCCACAAAGGCACCCGCTGCCATAGGCGACCATGGCTGTAGGTGATAGCTGGGCCACTGGACGCGACCACCACATCTGCTGGCAGCGTTCTGGCATTGGGCAGTAGCTGATCAAGATCACGCCGTGACCAGTTGGACAAGCGAGGCACGCCACGCTGGGTGCCGAGGGCGTAAGCAGTATCCGCATCGAAGAGGTTCACCTCCTCCATCGGGCGGACCTGAACCAACCATGGTTTGCGCTGGTCACGCACCCATTCGAGCATCACGGTTGTGCTGAACTCATGCTCAAGTGCTAGTGCCCATCGGCGCAGCTGGAACAACAGCTCAAACCGGCTTGGATGATGCTCAAACGCCCAGGCAATGAAGGCGAAGAAACCCCGGGGCAACTTCCATGAATGCTGCGCTGGCTGACCATCATGACCATCAGCGGCATCGTAGAGGACGTCGACCAAGATACGGTCTGGATCATCTGGTGACCTGGACAAGACATGGCCTGACTGCAGCTGATTAAGTGCTGGCTGGACCAAAAGGTTGCGCGGGGTGTCACGCGTCACCTGGGTGAAGGGTTCAATGGTGACCAGTCCAGACAGGTCGGCAACCTGGCTTTCATAGCGACCCGGTTCGCTGCCCAACGCGTCCTCATTCGGCATGGCTGATCGGAAGATTGCCCGCCTAGGTGATAGATCGCCCAAGGCCTGGGCCGTCTGTGAGCCGGAAAAAGCAGCGAGCTTGTTGTCTGGCAGACGGAATAACAGGCCCGACAACACCGAGCCCGGAAACAGCCGCGCCGCATGAAACAGGTTATCGATCTTATGAATGCCGGTCTGCGTCTCCTCGCCAGGTGCCAACGCACTGACACTGCCATTCTCGAGGACCATTGGCGCAGGCCGGGGGCCAACACGATGCAGAATAGCCTTAATACGGCTGGGGCCTAGTCCCGCCAAACCAATCCCTAGAATGAAGGCACAGAATGCGGCGGGGACCGACTTCAGTACGAGCCAGAGTATGCCGGCGGCGAGAACCCAAGCGACCAGATGCTTCAGACGACCACCATCATCCCGCATCAACAACTGAACCCCGATGGCGATAGAGGCCAGAACCGATAAAAGCCAATAGGGCTTAACCGGGCTGATCGCGGCATCGGGTAGGCCGGCGGCCACCGTGCCAGAGGTGCTGAGATAGTTGAGGAAGACCAACCCCATAATCAAAGTAACCAGCAGCCGGAGGACCAGCTCCGGCAAGGCAATAGCTTTGGGGTCGAGAGACCAACCGCGTAGGTATCGCAACCTGACGGCAAGGCAATTCAAGGCCATGGCAAACAGGAAACCAAACACCACGGACATGACCAGCATGGCCCGAGGATGATTGGGCTGCAGTATGGCGTCGAACAACGCGTGGCAGGATGCTTCAACCTGCGCCCCACCACGCAGATAGNGGGCGATGCCATCGGTCAGGGCAAACAGCTCAAACTTGAGTACGGCGAAGAGTAGATCAAGCGGCCAGATCCCGGACGGGTTGGCAAAGCTCTCAACCTCATCCAACAAGGATGGTGGGATGGCGGCAGTTGCGGTTGTGGTGCCGAGCCAATTACCGCCGGCCTGGCTAATCTCATATCCAATGCGACGAAGCTGGAAGCCATCAAGCTGGGCATAGGCACTACCGAGATAGCGCCGGGTTAGATCAAGCGCCGCCAAGCGTTGGGCCAGTTCACCCTCACTCAGCTCCAGCACCGGAATATGGATTGTTTGCGGGAGCCGGAGTTTGTCACGGCTATAAGCTTCGGTACTGCGACTATCGATTAGCCAGGTTGCTTCGTTGCCGATGACCTCACGAACCGTGTCCCGCCAGCCGAGCACCGTATCGCGATTACGATAGTTTGGGATGTTCAGCTGCGCGGCCTGCAGAGAATACCTGGCGCTATATCGGACATCGATGTCGAGCGTGTTGGCCAGGGCAGCGATCGCCTCGGTCTGGGCGCTATCATATCCAGTGATGAGCATGGCTTGAGAGCGCCAAGCCGCCACCCGATCTGGATCCATCGCTGCCAACACAAACTCGGCTAGTGTCATGCGATTGGCACCATAAAGGTAACCACTATCGTAGAACTCGAAGGGCTTACGGCTATCGATGACGGTAAGCTGATCGCGGACCTCTAAAGCCCTAGCTACAAGTCCAGGGCTAGCTTGTGGGGCGGCTGGCAAGTCCCGCGCCCAAGCTACCAGGGCATCCTCCCCCCCAATGATGAAATGCAGATCCTGATCATGCCCACCCGCCATAACGGCGAGGCGCCCAGCCAGAAAACCACTCTTATCGATCAGTAGGGTCCGACCCTCATCTTGGTTATGGATCGCCAACACTTCCGCAAGCATGGCATCCAAATCAATCGCCTGTCCGTCGGCTGGAAACTGGATTACCGACGCATGGGTTTCAGGCCATCTGGGGATCGCCTCCGGTGCCGGTGCGAAAAGGATTGCTCGATATTCATTGCTGCCCAACCACGCCGTCAGGCCGTCAGGGTGGATGCCGTTGGGGTGAACAGCCTGGCCGGCTTCGTCCAAGGCGAAAAACACGGCGGAGGTATCGACCACATGTGGTGGCTTACGATTGAGGACCACATCCTCGTGATGGCTTAACTCACTGGCGAGCTGAAGGGCCAGAACGGTCAAGGCAGCGACCAGCACACACGCAAAGATGGGCTTGGACCTACGGCTTTGAGGTGCGGAGCCAAGGCGGCGGAGGCGTCGCCCATAAACCGCACCGGCCGTGACGGTGGAGGCGGTCGTCAGGCCGATCAGGCCATTGATTGACCCGAGCGCAGCGGTCGCAGATTGCACATGGGCAAGCAGCTGCCACCACACCTCAGGTGCGGGAAAAGCGAGTGCGTTACTGACTGGCAGAGTAAAGGCGAGGAGGAGGCCTAACGCACTCCCCAGAAGCAGTTTTAAGCATGGTGCTAGAAACGCCAAACGGCCGATATCGAGCAATATGAACTCCAGATAAAAATTCTCTAAACCTACTGAAAATTAACTCAAATAATTCGTCGACATACAATGACGAATTGCCCCAGCGCCGCAGAAAAAGCTGACCGGTATACGCAGCTACCGATCCTTGCAGATGCTGAGGCAGTACCGATCCAGACAGCCAACATACCGATCGGTGTTGTGCTGGTTGCACTAAACGCTAAGGTGCGCGCCATGAGTAAGAACGCACTGGGCTTTTCTGCCCGATCTTTCACCCTGCTGACTGAGCTTGCCGCGAATAACAATCGTGAATGGTATCTGCCGCACAAGGTAGAGATCGGCGAGCACCTGCTCGACCCCTTTATCGCGATGCTGGGCAGCATCTCGTTTCAGCTGCAGGCCCGGGACATGCCGTTCCAAGGCGGTAAGAAGACGATGTTCCGGATGAACCGCGATACCCGGTTCTCAAAAGACAAGACACCCTACCGCACCAATATCGCTGGCCTGTTAAGCCCCAGCGGCACCCGTGATGATGCGGAGCCGTTCATCTATCTGCAGATTGATCGGACCGGCGGGTTCGTCGCCGCTGGCCGCTACAACCTTACGGCCAAGGCGCTGGCGCCCATCCGCAACCGGATCGTCGAGCATGAAGATCGGTTTGCCCGGATGGAGGAAAGCCTGGCCAAGGCTGGCCTCGCCCTCGACTACTCCATGTCCCTATCCTCAATGCCACGTGGCTATGCCGAGCATGCTGATCATCGCTTTGCCAAGGCGATCAAGCTGACCAGCCTGATTACCCGCCGGGATATTCCGAAGGCTGATTGGAAGTCGGGCAAGGTCATCGATGAGGCGGTTGAATTTGGCATGGCCGTGCGCCCACTGATCGATTTCCTCTCAGGCCTTAGCCGCGCGGATTAGTGTTGAGAGGTTTGGTCGCCGCTAGCCATCATTGACGATGGCCTGTCGAAACAGCCCCTGCTAGCTGAAGCCCAACCAGGCTGGACTAGGAGATGACAAAGGTTCGGCCTTTGAGCCAAGTGACGGCCTCTTTTGGCGAAAGAATAGGGCAACCTACGCGCCGATATTGCGCGCACAATTCTTCAACGCTGTTCACGCGATAAACATCTGTGTTCTCCAAAGCCTCCGCGGTTTCCCGGTTGCTGTCGGCATCCAATTCTTCGTCTGTAAGATTGGGGCTTTTGATAAAGGCGAGGCCCTTACCGCTGATATTCACGACAACCATTTTGAGGGTTGGGAAGTTCACCTTTATCGCCGTTAAGGCGCGGTAGACATCACCGGTCCAGGCACTTGAGTCTGTGCAGTCGCGCCCGGCAATATCAATGTCAGTTGGCAATACGTCATCCAGGATCACCAGCGAACCTTTTGCACTGATCCGAGCGGTGTTCACAAAGTCCCGATATGCAAACTCGGCGAGATGCATTCCGTCGATCAACGACATGTCCGCGCCTTTGCCGTTAAAGAGGGCTCGGGCATCATAGTCGTTAAAGAACTGATCACTCGTCATGGCAAAGAGACACACTCTCGCCTGCATCGGCTCTTGAATATCGACCACTGGATCAACGCCGATCGCCGCATGCTTAGCAAAGCACATGCTCTGTCCGGTTCTGACGCCAATTTCAAAGTACCGCTTTGGTGATCTAGTCTCGTGGAGATGCTTCAGAAAACTGCGGTAGTCCATTGGCTATCCATGGATCAGTAAGACAACGCTGACAGGCTTGTTTGCTACCGCTTCGAGGCATAGGGAGCAACACCTAGTCCGCAGATGACGCCTGCTACGCCTGTCGGTGAAGTAGAGCTAACCGCCGGCGGAGATGGCCGATTGGACGTCAGGAAAAGTAATCGACCAGGCCGTTGAGTTCGGCCTGGCCGTGCACCCGCTGATCGATTTTCTATCTGGCCTCAGCCGGGCGGATTAAGCGCGAGTTAGGCGTTAAGCTCGCCTTTACTAGGCATTACCCATCGTCTTCATGATATCCAAGATGGTGACGGCACCATCTTGGTTCACATCAAGCGTTGGGGTCTTGGCGCCATAGAGCGTCATGGCGATGTTTTGCATGGTGATCGCCGGGTCACCTGACCCAGCCGATTGCACCACGCTCAGGATGCTTGGCATGTCCGGTTTTGCACTGTTCATCACCACATCTTGGACGGTGATCTCACCATCGCCATTAGCATCTAACGGGGCATCTGACGGGGCTGTCGATGACTGGTTCAACATCCAGGCCATGCTGTTCATCGTCTCCACCGGTTCACCTGCAGAGATTGATGCAACCACATTCTTGATATCAGCATAGGCAGCCTCATCGCCCGCTTGAGGCGCTGGCTGGGCATTCTGCGCAACCTGGCTGTTCTTAACGATATCAAGAATGTTCACGATGCTATCGCCATTAGCATCGATAGCGCCATCATCTGGGTTGTTCAGCACCATCATCGCCATGCTTAAACCCGGTGCAGGGTCGACCGTCTTCATGGTCTTCACCACATCCGTGATATCTGCCGGTTTGTCAGCGCCAGGCCCTAAGCTGCCTAGTTTAGGAGTGCCCGTTCTTGGGTCTGTTGGAAATGCGTCGGCCCTTGCCCGTTCTGGCTTTTCCGTTACCGGGGTTGGTGGACGTTGGTGGTTAAGTAGTCGGTTCTCTAGCCGTAAATTGCCCGAAATGGGTTCCATGGTTCGATCCTTTTCATTGGACCGCTCCCGCCTTCGCGTTGGCGTCTCGCAAGCACCATGCCAAGTTATTGCAAAATGCAAAACAGCCCGCAGCGGATGCCACGGGCTGTTTCTAAACTATCGCAGTTAGATGCTGGGGCGCTTAGGCCGCCAGATCAAACCGGTCGGCGTTCATGACCTTGGTCCAGGCAGCAACAAAGTCGCGGACGAACTTCTCTTTCGCATCATCCTGGGCGTAAAGCTCAGCATAGGCGCGAAGGACGGAGTTCGAACCGAAGACCAGGTCAGCGCTAGTTGCCGTGTACTTCACCTCGCCCGACTTACGGTCGCGCAGCTGGTAGCTGCCATCGCTGACCACGGGGAGCCAGACGAAGTCCATATCGGTGATGGTCTCGAAGAAGTCGTTGGTCAGCTGGCCCTCACGCTGGGTGAAGACACCGTGCTTGGTACCACCATGGTTGGTGCCGAGTACACGCATACCACCGATCAGGACAGTCATCTCAGGACCGGTCAGACCGAGCAGTTGTGCGCGGTCGAGCAGCAGCTCTTCAGCAGATACGGAATACTTCTCTTTCATGTAGTTACGGAAGCCATCGGCAACCGGCTCAAGGACGGAGAAGCTCTCAGCATCGGTTTGCTCATCCGTGGCATCGCCACGACCTGGCGCAAATGGCACCGCCACAGTGTGACCAGCAGCCTTGATCGCCTGCTCAAGGCCGACATTACCGGCCAGGACAATGGTGTCAGCGATGGAGGCACCAGCTTCCTTCGCCAGTGGCTCAAGCACGGCGAGGACCTTGGCGAGACGCTCTGGCTCGTTACCGGCCCAGTCCTTCTGAGGCGCCAGGCGAATGCGGGCACCATTGGCACCGCCACGCATGTCGGAACCACGATAGGTACGGGCACTATCCCAAGCGGTGTTGATCATCTCGGTCTGGCTTAGGCCGCTCGCCGCGATCTTTGCCTTCAGCGCCTCAACGTCATAGCCGGTTGGGCCTGCTGGAATTGGGTCCTGCCAGATCAGTTCTTCCTGCGGCACGAATGGGCCTTGGTAGTTCTGGATCGGGCCCATATCCCGGTGGGTCAGCTTGAACCAAGCGCGGGCGAAGGTCTCGGAGAAGTAGTCGTGATCGGCGTGGAACTTCTCACAGATCTCGCGATAGATCGGATCGACCTTCATCGCCATATCCGCATCCGTCATCATCGGCTTGTTCTTCTTCGATGGGTCGGATGGGTCCGGCACCATATCCTCATCGCGGATATCGACCGGCTCCCACTGCCAAGCACCGGCTGGTGACTTGGTCAGCTCCCACTCATAACCGAACAGCAGCTTCAGATAGCCATCATCCCATTTGGTTGGGTTGGTGGTCCAGGCACCCTCAATGCCGGAGGTGTGGACGGTGTTTGCCTTGCTCACATCCAGGTCTGGGTTGTGCCAGCCAAAGCCAGCATCGGCGATTGGTGCGCCGGCAGGCTCGGCACCGATCTTGTCCGGGTTGCCAACGCCATGGGCCTTACCAACGGTGTGGCCACCAACGGTGAGGGCGGCGGTCTCTTCATCATTCATCGCCATGCGGGCGAAGGTCATGCGAACGTATTTCGCCGTCTCGGCTGGGTCTGGATTGCCGTTCACGCCCTCTGGGTTCACATAGATCAGACCCATATGGGAGGCAGCCAACGGACCAAACATGGAGTTGGCATCTTCGATGTTGCCGACCCGCTCATTGGTTGGGGCGAGGATCTCGCTATCGGCACCCCAGTTGATGTCATTCTCTGGACCCCAGATGTCTTCACGGCCAAAGCCAAAACCGAAGACCTTCAGACCCATATTTTCGTAGGCAATGGTGCCAGCCAGAACCAGCAGGTCAGCCCAAGACAGGGCGTTGCCGTACTTCTTCTTCACCGGCCAAAGCAGGCGACGTGCCTTGTCCAGATTGCCGTTATCCGGCCAGGAGTTGAGCGGCTCAAAACGGAGGTTGCCGGTACCAGCACCACCACGGCCATCGCCGAGGCGGTAAGACCCGGCGGCGTGCCAGGACATGCGGATCATTAGGCCGCCATAGTGACCCCAATCGGCTGGCCACCAATCCTTGCTCTCGGTCAGGATCTTATGGGTGTCATCCCAAACGCCCTGGAAGTCCAAGCCCTTCACCGCTTCACGGTGATTATAGTCGGCATCCATTGGGTTGGAGCGGGTGTCGTGCTGGTGCAGAATGTCGAGGTTCAGGGCCTGTGGCCACCAACGGGTGGGGCTGCTGGTCATGCCTGTATTGCCACCATGCATGACGGGGCAGCCGCTCATTTTTACATTATCGCCGTCCATTGGATCCTCTCCGTTTTTTCAATGTGAGACGCGCAAAACTCTTGCGCGGGTACCCTGGCTATACCGATGGGCTGCGATAAGTTCCAATTTAATTTTCTTAAGTCGGCGATAGGTTTTACCAATGACAAAAAACAGCAAAACAGACCGCAAGAAACGGCATAAAAATGGGTAAGGTCAGGGTCAAAATCTGCTGCATCAAAAACCCCGAGGAAATGCAGCTGGCGATTGAACTAGGTGCGGATGCGTTGGGGCTGGTGGGCGCCATGCCTTCGGGACCAGGGGTCATCGATGACCAAATGGCGGCACAGATCGCCGGGATGGCATCGCCGCCAATATCAACCTTCCTTCTGACTTCTGAGACCACCGGGCGGGGCATTAAGAACCATGTGGATCAGGTGCACCCCAGCACGGTGCAAATCGTCAGCCATATCGATGTGGCTGCCTATGCAGAACTCGACCAGCACCTCCCCCGCCATCACGTAAAGCGAGTGCAGGTAATCCATGTTGAGGATGACCAGGCGCTCGACCTAATCGATCTCTACGCACCGCATGTTGATGCGTTCCTGCTGGATAGCGGTAAGCCATCCGCCACAACGCCAGAGCTGGGCGGCACGGGCCGTGTTCATGATTGGGATATAAGTGCCGAGTTTGTGCGCCGATCACCGCTGCCAGTGTTCCTGGCTGGCGGCCTGAAGCCAGAGAATGTGGGCGAGGCGATTAGAAAGGTCCGCCCATTTGGCCTGGACCTATGTTCGGGTGTCCGGACCGATGATCAGCTCGATCGGCAAAAGCTTACCGCCTTTATGGATGCGGTAAGGGCAGCAGAAGCAGCAGAAATGGGTTGAGGCGGTTTAAGCCTCTTCTTCCTCTTCCCCGACGCACTCACCGATCAGGGTCATCAGCACATGGCCCCGCACCGGCTTGGCCGCGACATGAACGAAGCCCTTAGTCTTCAGGCTAGACGTTTGGGACTCATCCTTGGCCAGCGCGATCACGCGGTCCAGCTTGGTTGCTTGCAAGATGCCCCGTACCAGCTGTTTAGCAACTGGGTTATTGAGCTCAAGGTCGATGATCAGCGGCATCTCGGTGGTTTTGAGTGCCTGGTTCAGATGGTTGGGCACCTGCTGGGTCGCGTTGATGAACTCGCATTTGAACCAGCCATTGGCGAGCATGCCGGTAATCTCATCCCCAACAGCGGATGATTCAGAAATGACCAGGATTGTCTCGTCTTCCATCAGTAAGCGCCCCAGTTAGTCAGACCACATAAAGGCTAAGCCTACCATGGCATTCCAAGCCCTGCATAGGTGGGCCTAAAGGGGTACTCAAATTGGTCAACGACTGATGAGATGGCGCGCGCCACGGGTTAAGCCATTGGTGATGCGCCCCCCCCCTGATCAAGGGAGTGGCCATACATCGTGCTTAGACAAACAGGCTGGCATCAACATCAGCGACATCGATACCCTGAAGCCGGATGGTACCGCCGGCATGGGTAATTGTCGCATTGCCCCCCACATCAGCCGTATTGGCAACTAGGGTTTGGGCATCAACACCGACCACCTGGATCTTATCCTCAGTCAGTGAGAAATCCTGGATGATATCGCTGCCGGTCAGGCCGCCACTGAAGTCGAAGACAAAGAGATCAGCGCCCGCGCCACCCTGCATGGTGTCATTGCCACCGTCACCGGAGATGGTGTCATCACCATCCTGGCCAAACAGGCGATCATTATCGGCACCACCATAGAGGATGTCGTTGTCGCCCTCAGCCCAAATGGTGTCATTACCATCCCCGCCATAGGCAACATCATTGCCATCACCACCGATCAGCTGATCGCGGCCTGACTCGCCGATTAGTACATCGTCATTTGCCTCACCACGCAGCTTGTCATTATCTGCCCCACCGTAAAGCGTGTCCTGGCCAGTGCCGCCGCGGATGTCATCCTCACCCGTGCCGCCAAACGCTACGTCATTATCAGTGTTGCCGAAGATAACGTCGCGATCACCGCCACCGTAAAGCGTGTCATCACCAACATCACCGCGCAGGGTGTCGACCCCGGCATTGCCATAGAGCAAGTCATTACCGGATTGCCCCAAGACATTGTCATTGCCATCACCACCGAATGCGGTGTCGTCGCCATTTTCGGTGTAGAGGACGTCGTTATCCGCCCCACCATCGAGCAGGTCGTTGCCGTCACCACCCTCTAGCGTATCGACACCCGCATCACCGAAGAGAACATCGTTGTCGTTCTCACCATCGATACGGTCATTGTCCAAACCGCCATATAGGGTGTCGTTGCCGGCCTGGCCACGAAGGTAATCGTCACCATCGCCACCATAAGCGAGATTGGCGTCGGAGCCGCTGTAGAATAGGTCATCACCAGCGTCGCCGTAGAGTGTATCGGCACCGGTCACACCGCGCAGGGTGTCATTACCCGCGCCGCCATAAACCAGATCATCCCCGGCATCAGACCACAGCACGTCATCACCAGCGCCACCATCCAAGATGTCAGCACCATTGCCGCCAAAGAGAGTGTCGGTTCCGTCTTCACCAAACAGTTGATCGGCGCCCTCAAGACCATGGACCGTGTCGGCACCCGACCCGCCATAGACGGTATCGTCGCCATTCTCACCGCGGACATCGTCATTCCCGGTGTTGCCATAGACGATGTCATCACCGTCCCCGCCCCGGGCGGTATCATCACCGATGCCGGCAATCACCAAATCGTCATCGCCCTGACCTAGGATTTCGTTGTCACCGTCAGTGGTGGTCACAGTGTCGGCACCAGGCCCGGCATCAATAAAGGTGGCACCACCAGCTGGCACATCGATGACGTCATCGCCAGCCGTACCATTAACGGTATCGCCGCCACCCGTTCCCGTGTCTTCAGTGAAGGTGACAAAGGTGCCACCCAAGATCGGATCACTGAAGTCCTCAACGACTTGATCAAGTAGGTAGTTACCTGCCAAGACAAAGCTCGCACTGGAGCCGCCAGCACTGATTGTGACATCCGTTCGATCAGTGCCACTGGTTAAGGTAATGGCGCTAGCATCAATGCCAGACAGGGTCGCAAGAACAAGTTGATCGTCAGCGGTGAAGCCAGAAATCGTGTCACCGGCCAACTCATCCAGCTCCAAAGCAATCACGGTATTCTGGTCCGCGCCCAGCTGAATAAGGTCCATCCCAGCGCCACCAACCAGTTGGTCGTCACCGTTGCCGCCATCCAGCGTATCAGCGCCGCTATCACCAATCAGGACGTCATTGCCCAGGCCCCCGATAAGCGAGTCAGCGCCTGCTCCACCCTCAAGGCTATCGTCTCCATCAGCCCCAATCAGGATGTCATTACCGGCGCGACCTAACAGCAGGTTGTCACCATTCTCGACAGTAACGGTGTCAGCACCGGCGCCTGCATCGACTATCGTGGCGCCGCCACCCATCAGGTCGATCAGATCATCGGCCAATGTCCCATAAATCGTGTCACCAGCGGCTGCATTGGTATCCTCACCCGGCACGAAGGTGAGGATCTTGGCCTCTGGATCATCCACGAGGGCAACATCATCAAACACACCAGCCAAGGTAAAGCTGGCAGCTGAGCCACCAAGCGTCAGATCAACCACGGTATTCGAACCGATAACGGTCAATGTGACCTCGTTTAGTGTAAGGGCATCACCGTCGATAAGGCCGACACCGTCATCGGCACCGAGGCCGACAATCGTGTCGCCATCAAGCTCGGCCAACGTGCCACCAGCAATGTCTTGACCGATACCCAAATCGATAAAGTCGCTGCCGAGGCCGCCTAGCAGTACATCATCACCAGCACCGCCGAAGATTGTATCAGCGCCGACACCCGCGAGGATTTCATCATCACCCTCGAGGCCGTAGATCAGCAACGAAGCGGTGGCAGCGCCGAAGTCCAATTCATCCGCCAGCTCGGTGCCAACTACTGTATCGCCGATTTGGGTGAGCTGGATCAGGTCGATGATTGTGCCGCCGAATTCCGGATCGTCTGTGAAGTCGTTGACCGCGTCCACATCAAACAAACCAACCAACTCAAAGGACGAGCTTTGGTTACCATCATCCACGGTGATAACCGTGTTGCTCCCGCTCTGAGTTATTGAGAAGTCTGCGACAGACAGGCCAAAAGCATTCTCAAACAATAGGAAGTCATCGCTGTCGAAGCCGCTGATCGTATCGCCATCGACATCAGGGACCGAGGCGACAATGATGTCCTCGGTACCTGTAGCAAGTAGCAGATCCGCGCCCGCACCGCCGATAAACAGGTTATCGCCAGTACCGCCATTGATCACATCATCACCGGCCCCGGCATCAATGAAATCATCGCCAGCGCCAGCATCAATACTCTCATTACGCGGTGAGGCGATGAGGGTGTCATCGTCAGATGTACCGTCGATGAGGTCCAGCTGATCAGCCGAGCTGATAACTTGGAAAACCGTGCCCGGCCCACCGTCAATGATATTGATCGTATCGTATTGACCAGCAAACACCATCGTTGAGAGGGTGGTGCCCGCACTAATCTGAAGGAAGGTAAGTTGATCAGCCTGGAACAGCTTGAAGTTGTTTTCAGTCAATCCAAACTGGTCAAGGATTTGAATAACGTCGTTATTCTCAAATCCGTAGATGATATCGCCATCAAGGTCGGCAAGCGTGCCAATAAATGCATCAGCACCGGCACCACCATCGAGAATATCTCGACCGCTGCCACCAATCAGGAAGTCATTGCCGGCGCCAGTCGTCAGATCGTCATCTCCCGCGCCACCAGTTAGGGTCGCAACAGCACCACCATCGACTTGAACCTCATCATGTCCGCTGCCCGCATTAACGGACACACTCTGGGTCGCATTGATAAAGATAGCGTCATGGCCAGCGCCGGAGTTAACGACGGCAAATTCGGCACCAAGGCCCGTTCCAATTAGAATGTGTTCGTTGGCAGTGCCGGTGTTGACCGTCGCCTGATCCATTTCGACCGACAGAGTGATGTCGTCATCAGCGAAGTAGCTGATCGTCGATGGCAGGTCACTTATCTGTCGAATTGCGACCTGCTCTACGTCGAATACTTTTGCATCTAGCGAAATGGATGTCCCGACATCTGTGATAACCACCGTGTCGCGACCGAGACCGCCATAGGCAATATCACCACCGGCATTCATGGAGATTAGATCCTGTCCGTCGCCGCCATAGGCGATATCGACACTTGGATCACCGCCATCATCAATCAATATCAAGTCATCACCAACGCCACCAAACAGGCGATCACCACCGCTGCCGCCTTGAAGCAGGTCATTACCAGCACCGCCGTAGATCGTGTCGCTGAGCTCACCACCGCTAATAAATTCATTGGCGGCACCGCCAGAGAGCAGGTCGGCAACATCCTCAAAATTCTCGTTGCCATCCACATCGATGACAATATCGCCGAATATAGTATCTGTTGTTTCATCAAATATGCTCCCTGCCTCAGGCAGCGAAACAACAGAAATATTGTAGTTCGCAATATCTCCAATAATGATTGGGTTAGCGTCACCAATAATCACCCGGTCACCCTGCAAGACGGCATCAACGCCATTGACGGTGAAGCCGCCACCGACGCCCTCAACAACCTGGGTGATTAACTGACCATTGAACTCAACAGAACCGCCGCCGCCGGTAATGATGCCACCGCCATTGCCGAGTTTAATTGCAGCGTTGTCGAAGCCGATGATCAGATCATTGTCCCCAACACCGTAAATCACTGTGTTCTCAAGACCGATCAGCAGGTTGCTGCCGCCACCGCCATCAACAATGGCGCCAGAGCCACCGACGATAATGTCATCCCCGGTGAAGCCGAACAGTACGCCATTGGCATCGAAATCGATGATCGTGTCATCACCGGCAGCACCACGGATCGTATCGGTCGCAACCCCACCGAAGATTAGGTCGCTGCCATCACCGCCATAGATGTCATCGAAGCCCTGGCCACCATAAAGGGTGTCATTACCAGCCTCGCCATAGACGGTATCGTTACCTTCATTGCCGTAAACGAGGTCCGTGCCATTGCCCCCCAGAAGGCTATCGCCACCGGCCTCACTGATAACGACATCACCGAAGATGGTATCAGCCCCGCCACCGCCAACAATTGTGTCACTCTCTCGATTGCCGCTTAGGAGATCGTTGCCGCCATCGCCAAACAGCAAATCAGCAGATTGACCGCCGAACACACTGTCAGCGTCATCACCGCCATGGACCAGATCAGTCGACAGGTTGGCGTAGATCAGGTCATTGCCGGTGCCGCCATAGATGGTGTCAGCGCCACCAACGAAATTCCCGTCCTGGAAGTCGCCCCAAACCGTATCGGCACCAGCGCCAGCATCAATCAGGTCGTTACCAAACCCGCCATAGATAAGGTCGTCGCCATCCTCGCCGCTTAACGTGTCATCACCATCAAGGCCATAGATGACATCATTGCCGGCACCACCATGAGCCGTGTCCGCCCCAGCATCGGCATAGATCAGATCGTCATCGTCTTCACCGTAGATTAGGTCAGCGCCGTCACCCCCGGTCAGGGTGTCGTTGCCGTCACCGCCATAGATGGTGTCGTTCTCATCACCGCCATCGAGCTCGTCATTGCCGCCATTGCCATAGGCAAGGTCTGGATCGTTCTCATCACCGATTGGGCTGACCGAGTCATCGCCATCGAACAGATCGTCATCGGGGCCGCCAATGAAGATGTCCGGGTTATCCAATACGTCGACTGAGACTGTACCAGTGGTCTCGAGACCAGCAGCATCCCTAATGCGGTAGGTGAACTGGTCTGGGCCAACCGCTTTAAGTGGTGCCTGGTACAGGAAGTTGCCGTCAGCATCGATGGTTGCCGTACCGCCATTAAGAGATGTCACCTCCTCAGCGATGGCTGAGATCGTGTCCCCTTCATCGGGATCGGTATCGACGCCAGCATTGTTGTCGACCAGCACATTGCCGGAGATTGTCTCGCCCAGGGGAATTGAGAAACCAGTATCGGGCTGCGCAATCGGCGCCTCATTCACGTCCAGAATGACAATCGGAACGCTCTCAACCGCCGAGGTATCGGTGCCATCGGAGACGGTCACCAGAATGTTTATCTGCGATGTAACTTCATGATTGAGGCTGCCGGAGACAAAGGTCACAACCCCTGTGTTTGGATCAACGGTGAAGCTATCGCTACCGAAGGTTGGCAGGATCTCCCAGTTCTCCAGGATATCGCCACTATTCGGGTCAAACGCCTCCAGCGTGCCAACAACCGTGCCAATGGCGGAATTCTCATTGATCGCCAATGATGTGGTCGTAATTGTAGGCGGCGTATTCTCCGCCTCCACATTGATTGTGACGGTCGCCGTATCGGTGAGGCCACCGCTATCAGTAACTGTGTAGGTAAAGCTGTCCGCGCCGGAGAAGGTGTCATCAGCGAGATAGTCAAAACCACCATCGCTACTGATCACCACGTCGAAGCCGGCGGCGGAACTAATGGTACCAGCCGTAATGGTCAGCACATCGCCGAAATCTGGGTCAGTGTCAGCCCCGTTACCATTATTGCTGGTAACATCCCCGGATAGGAGCTCGCCTGCGACGACGTTAAACGCATCATCTTCGGCCGTTGGTGCCTCATTGATGTCATTTAGAGTGACAGAGACAGTCTGAACCGCCGAGGTCAGAGACCCATCGGAAACGGTGACATCAAGGGCAAAGCTGTTGCTGCCACTTTCAAAGTCCAGCACCGCACCACTGGCCACGATAAGTTGCCCCGTGATCGCATCAATGCCGAACAGGGCCGCACCATCACCGCCAACAACCGTCCAATTCTGAAGCACGTCGCCGATATCGGGATCACTCGCCAGAACCGGACCAAACACGGTGCCGCCGGCGGTATTCTCATCAATGGCAAAGGTTTGGCCGGAGCTGATAACCGGTGGGTCGTTTGACGGCACCACATTGATCGAGACTGTTGCCTGGTCGGTGAGGCCAGCCTGATCCGCAATTGTGTAGGTAAAGCTGTCAACACCGACAAAGCCCGCCTGGGCCTGGTATGAGAAACTGCCATCGGCCTCGATGGTAACCGTGCCGCCTTGGCTCGTCGTAACCGTTTCAGCCAGGGCATCAAAGCTGTCGCCCGCATCCACATCATCATCAATGCCATTGCCATTATCGGCAAACAGGTCACCGTTAAGCGTGGCACCAGACACCACGGCAAAACTATCATCGGCGGCGATCGGCACCTCATTCACATCATTGAGCTGGATCGCCACGGCCTGGGCCACGGACAGTACCGTGCCGTCTGAGACCACAACCTCGATCTCTAAATCCGCATCGGCCTCAAAGTTAAGCAAGGCGCCCGCCGCGACGGAAAGCTCGCCCGTCGTCGCATTGATGTCGAACAGCGCCGCATCAGCACCGCCAGTAATGGCCCAGCCCTGCAAGGTGTCACCGGGGTTGGCATCCGTGGCCATGACACCAGCCAGGGGTAGCAATGGGGTGCCGCCGACCGCATTCTCATCCACTGTGAATGATTGCCCAGCAGTCACAACCGGCGCGGCATTGACGCCCGCCGGCGTCACATCAATGGTTACCGTCGCGGTATCGGTGAAGACCCCATCAGTCAGCGTATAGGTGAAGCTATCAAGACCGGTGAATGCGCCGTCGGATTGATAAGTAAAGCTGCCATCGGCCAAGAGGGTGACTGCAATCCCCTGATTGGAGGTAACCGTCTCCTCAACAACGGTCGGTGCTGGCCCAGCATCCGGATCGCTATCCTCGCCCGCCCCATTATTGGCCAGGACATTGCCATTGACGGCCCCGCCAAGCTCAATGCTGAACGCATCATCCTCAGCAATCGGCGCTTCGTTAAAGTCGATGACCTCAATCGCAATCGCTTCTGCCGCTGACGTCACCGTGCCATCAGACACAGCCACCACAACTTCCAGATCTGGATCTGCCTCAAAATCAATGATGGCATCAGTCGCGACGGTGATCTCACCGGTCGCCCCATCAATCTCAAACAGGGCGGAGTCTGCCCCGCCGACAATCTGCCAAGCTTGAAGTGTATCAGCAGCATTATCATCGACTGCTTGCGCCGTACCCACATTGGCCCCGACGGAGGCATTCTCAACAACGCTTAGCGTTTGGCCGGAGGTCACAACAGGTGTGAAGTTGAAGCCCACCGGGAACAGGTTAATCGCCCCGGGACCACTGACTGAGACCGTGTCGAACTCCCCGTCTAGGGTCAGCGTGATGTCACCACCTGGATCGGCAATCGTAACGGTGGTGGTACCACCGCTTGGGGTCAGCGTGATGTCGCTATCGCTAAGGTCGGGCGCATCAGTTACCTCGATTACGTCGCCAGCCTGATAGTCGGTAATCACATCACCATTGAGATCGGACAAGGTGCCTTGAACCGTGTCCGCCCCTTCACCGCCGGTAATGGTATCGGCGCCCTGGCCACCAATGATGATGTCGGCACCACCGCCACCATCCAGCAGGTCATCGCCGCCGAGACCATTCACCGTGTCATCGCCAAGCAGAGGGAACAGCTGATCACCGAGCGGACCACCGTAGATAACCTCAGAGATGACGGTGCCGGTTATGTTGAGTGATGGCACGAGTTCGAACACCAGGTCGGCGCCAGTGATATCAACGGAGTTGTAGTTGCCGGCGACGGTAAACGTCGCGCTCTCGTCCTCGGTGGTAATGGTCACCTGGGTCGAGGTGCCATCAAAGAAGAAGGTAAAGTTATCAAGGGTCAGGAAGGCATTATCGCTGACCCGAACAACCTCACCCTGCTCATAGTCGATGAGGGTATCGCCATCAAAATCCCGAAGCCGGGAGAAGTACAGATCATCATCCGCACCGCCCGCCAAGGTGTCGCCAGACATGCCGCCGGACAGGCTGTCATCGCCATCACCACCGGCGATGGTGTCTTCAAAAGCACCGCCGATGATCTCATCATCACCACCGGCGCCATCAAATAGCGCAACAGTTCTTGCTGCCTCAGCATTTAGAATATCATCCCGACCACTGACTGGCGCGGTAACTAGATCATCGAATTGGAATAAAAAGTGCGTTCCACCCCAGGTTAAAGAGTTAAAAGTAACTCCAATAAAAGGCAGGTCGATGCCAAAATTTGAGATAGATACTATATCGTTGCTTACTGCATTCTCATCCGGATCAAGAACTCGATAGTTGAGGTCTAGATCAGAAGGACCTTCAAGATTTACTTCAGAAAAATTCCATCCCTCAATAATTATAGTATTATTACTATCCAAAAATTGATCATTCTCAATATCAACAGCGCCACCATACTCCAGCACGATTGTGTTATCGCCACCGGCAGATTTGAAAACCGTCCGCTGTAGGTCAGCGCCGCCGGTAACCGCGTTTTCATTGAAATAGGTGTAGAAGGTGTCATCACCGAGACTGTCCAGAAGCCCCAGATTACCAACAAACTGGATGGCTTCTTGATCTTCCGTGATGGAGCCACGCTCAAATGGCAGATTATCCCGAAGATCGATATCGATCGACGATAGAACCGTGTTGATAACGGAGTTCGAATTGGTCCCAACAGGATTGTAATTCTCAACCGCGAAGTAGATATCGCGGGCACCAGGAATACTGAGATTGGACTGATACGTACCCAGGCTCGCGGCAAAATCCTCAAGGTCTGCCCATAAATTCGTCGCAAGAGAACCAACAACAATTGGCTTGAAACCAAACGCCCCAGACTCACCACTGATCACAGTGGGGGCAAGGCCGTCACCATCTGGATCTGCAAAAGTTAGAGCCGGGTCGTCATATACTACGCTTAGAACTGGCGCATCAAAGTCGAGCGCATCCGCGGATAGATCCGCATTCGCTATCTCAATTCCAATATTCGAAGCGAAGAATTGAAAATCCGCGTCCGGCAGATTGCCCGGCCCACCACGGATAATGCGCGCACCGCTATTTGCCCCCTCTTGAATGTCACCGGTCGGCGAGTAATAGAGGAATGAGTGTTCACCAAATCCAGCGACATCATCGGACCCAATGTAGATTGTTGGCTGACTAAGGCTTTCGAAAGATAGCTCCAGATCGCCATTGTCGACATCGATGCGGTTGTATTCGCCATCGACGAAGAAGCTGCCGGACTGCAGGCCCATCTGATAGCTGACCTGGGTCACACCGGCACCGCTATCAAAATTGAAGCTAAAATCTTCAGCCAGCAGACCCTTACCGTTACTGACCTGGATAATGTCGACACCTGGCTGGTAATCGACAATGCGATCGCCCTCTAGCTCGGCAAACGTCCCAGCAAAGGTATCAGCACCCAAATCACCGGAGAGGTAGTCCGTCCCGGTGCCGCCAAAGAGCTCGTCAGCCCCCTTATTGCCCAGAATAGTGTCGGCACCATCGCCGCCATAGAACCGCTCATTATGGTTCTGCTGGCTACCCAGAATGAGGTCGTCGCCGCCAAAGCCATAGATCAGGCCGTCATTGGCCCCAGAGACCATAAGATCGGCAGAGTCACTCCCCCGAGCGCCCTCGCCAAAGGTCTTCTCGTTCTCGGCATTAAGTTCGAATTCAAAGCTCGGATTGTCGGGGTCACCAACCACCAACTTCTCGACCCGAAGCGGCTGGTTCTCGTTAAAAGGCAACTCTTTGACAAAGTGACCAATGATGGAAACGGAACCACCGTCGACATAATTGAAGACGAGGTCTTGCTGGGTACCGAGCTCAAACCCACCGAAGACATCCACCGGCACATCGGCCATGGGATCTGACGTGGCCTTCTCAATAATGATCCCGCCAGTGATGTTTCCCTGAATAACCAGATCGATGAAGCTGCTATCGCCAGGGAGGATCAGGAGATCCGTGGTGTCATCATCACCAAACTCCAGAACCTGGTCTCGCTCAGCAATGATGTGATTTCCGGCGGCAATAACTTCGGCAGGCACCTGATAGGTGTCACTGCCAAGGCCACCGATCAGGAAATTCTCCCCTAGACGAGCAGTAAGGAAGTCATCCCCAGCACGCCCATGAAGTTCATCAGTGCCATCACCACCATCAATTCTATCGTTACCCTCCGATCCGAGGATGAAATCGTCGCCTAAGCCACCGGCAAGGCTATCATCCCCTGTAGCCCCCACGATCGTATCGGCACCACCGCCGCCAATTATCGTGTCGTTTCCACCCTCTCCCCAAAGCGCCGATCCGTCGCTGGTTAGAATGGATTCGTAAAAATCTCCACTTTCAGTACCGACATAATCAAACGTTAGGCTGGAGTAGTCGAAAATTTCAGCGGCATCAGCGAGAATTTCAAAGTCTTGATTTCCGGTGACTAGCCTAAAAAAGTCTTCCAGATCATCACCAATAATTGGCTGTGCAACCGCTTCACCAAACAGAGAACCAGCAGCTGAACCAACAACGCCGAACAGGCCCAGTGTAAGAATTGCAGGAACGCTGAGAGGTGCGAACGCAAACGTTACAATCACCCCACCTGCGGCCAATCCTATCTTGGCACCTACATAGCTACCGGCAATTTGCCCAACAACTACGGATCCCTCTTCATTGATGATATCAAAAGCAGCATCAACGCCCTCCTGGTTTGCCGCTTGTAAGACCTCGGCACCGACATTCACAACGTTTAGAACGTCACCAATTCTGCCGGCTACGGATGCACCTTTCACAAGTTTTTGTAGCTGAGCGAAATCAGGGTTCTTTGTATTGTTTGCTAAATACTGTGCGAACCCGTCATCTGTAAATGACTCTCCAGTTTCCGAAAGTATTTTTTGATAATTTAAATTTGCTTTATCAATATATTGTTGCGTAAAACCTTGATTTGAAGCATAAAAATCATATAGATCAGGAACAAGCCCCCTCTCTCCCACAAATCCTTGATAATAATTAAGAATATTGTTCAGTGAGTTTATTTTGTATGCGGCTTCTAACTTTGTGATTTTCCCACTTTGAAGGTCTGATAAAACAGATGATAGAGAGTTTGACGCTGCATTGAAAAATTCATCTAGCACAGAACTGGAATCAAAAACTGCGTCGAGACTTTTTAGCAGCCGATCGAGACTTTCATCATGTAACTGAGTATACTCAGAAACAAGTTGATCGAGTACAGAACCAGTGGGATTGTTGTTTTCTAACGCGACTAGTTCGAGTGTCGTTAGATCTTTAACGGGGTCCTCAAAGCTGAGTAGCTCGACCAAAGAACTGGATGATGTCATGATAAAATCCCAAAGTTTTTTCCGAGATAGAGCTGATAATTTTCAGGAAAACAGAAAATCTAGATCTTTTATTATAAATGGCTTTATACTTGTTGTATTTTTATATGTTGGATTCATTCTGGCCTTATACTCTAATCAAAATTTTATCTCTTCATTATATATTTACTATTTATATCTTAGTGTTTTTGTTATTAATTTCATTCTTCTAAACTGTTTTTTTAAAACAGTGGATTGGTATGGTCCAATTTTCATATTTAACTATATTTTTTTGCCAGCCCTTTATTTGGTAATTATTCGGCCAGTAATTGATTATATTTTATTCAAATTTTGAGTTTTATAACTGACTTGTTTAATTTTGCTCAATCACCAGAGGTCAGATTAAGTGAGAGCTTCAATTTCGAGAACCCCCGAAAAATAGGGGTTTTTGTTTGTTCTGGCTTATTGCTCGTGATTCCAAGGGGTTAGGTTTTTTGCCGTGCGATTGCCTCAAAGCGGCCCTTGCAATCTGCGGCGGTGCACAGGATGATATGCAGCGTTGAGCGGTAGAATGATGTGTTGGGGAGCACAATCATGGCAGGTGACGCGGGCAACGAACGCGGCAGGTGTGTGCCCAGTGGCAGCGGGGCCAACGGTAGTGACCATCGACAGCGTTTGAGCGATCTGGGCCATCTCGCCCGTGAAAGCCTGACCTGGCTGGAACGGCTGGAAGCGGCCGAGACGATGGATGATCTAACCACCGCTTATGGTGACATCGTTAGCGGTCTCGGCTTTGGCTACCACTCCTACGTCGCGCTGGAGCATATTCCGCGGGTGAGTGAGCCGCTGCCCTTCTTCGTCTCCACCCTGCCAGATGAGTTCCTCGAGACCTATAACGAGGCACGGTTCCTAAGCGTGGACCCAGTCCTGAGGATGGCGTTCAATTATAACGCGCCGTTCGGTTGGTATGACTGCCGGGAGTATCAGCAGGCACGGCGCTACAGCCGGGGTCGGAAGACCAAGGCGCGCGAGATCCTTGAGCTGTCCCACAACCACAATCTCTATAACGGGCTCATCATCCCGAACCACACGCCCAACCCAACGGGGACACGGCGCGGCCGCTCAAGCTTCGTCAGCTTGTACTGGACCGATGGCGCGATGGTTGATGAGGATGGCATCGCAAGCTGGGAGGCGGCACCGGGGATGAAGGTTGCCATGCACGCGCTGAACGCCACCACGCTTTTCTATCACGACCGGATGCTGAGCTTCAGGACGGCCCAGATCAATAACGAGACCAGTGCAGAGGTCGAGACCTCGCTGAATGATCGGCCGGGGACGGCTGACAAACCCGTCGCTGGGTCCAGCTTAAGTGAGCGGGAGCTTGATTGCCTGAACTGGGCGGCCCAGGGCAAGACAACTGAGGAAACCGGAAAGATTATGGGCATAACCACCCATTCGGTGCACTCCTACCTCAAAACCGCCGCTGAGAAGCTAGATGCCACCCGTACAGTACAGGCCGTGGCACTGGCGATCAACCAAGGGCTTATCTTGCACTAGCAAGGCACGCGATGATTCGACTGAAGAAAGAAATGGCACGCCCAAAAGTATTTGAACTCCCAACCTCCTAATCCGCCGTCAGGAGTATTTATGCCTATTAAGCTTCAGTTAAAAGTGATCGCTTGCCAACAAGTGGAGCTCAATCATTAAAAGTGTTTCTGTCAATCCCATGTTAGATATGACGAATTATAATATTTTGTCCCACTCACTGAGACGCGCTTTCTCTCGATAGTATCCCTCAATGAACACTCGAACTGCGCTAGTAACAGATGTTTCATTGAGTGTAATGTCGGATACTACACTCACAATTTCATCTATAGTAGTGTTCTCTATATCTGCAATTTCTCGGAGAGATGTCCATGATGCCGGAGTCAGCCTCATACTAGTTCGACGCCCATGTATTTTTATATTTCTACCAACAAGCTGCTGATTGTATATTCTACCAAGAGCATACTTCATCTCATCTGAGATATTTGTATCAAATACATTGCTACAGCATCTTAGTATTCTTTGCTCAAGCCTAGATTTGCTTATTAGAGGCTTCTCTTCAGACATGTTTTCTACAATATCTAGGTTCCTATTATTAGTTTTTGATCCTGAGCGACTCATAAATTGATACCTCTTGGCGAGAGAAGAGGGGACGGTGATCTGATTGAGAAGGCTACCTCCATGGGCCTATCGGACGGCCCAAGAGTTATCCCGCCGACTGGTCTATGGTTCTCTAGAGACCCTGAAAGAGGAGTCAGATCGAAAGCTCCTGCTAAGGCGCTGACCATCGCAGTCATCTCAGTTAACGCTAAGTGCTGGCCTATGCAGCTTCTCGCGCCCACTCCGAAAGGAAGGTAAGCAAACTTGTCTACGGCACTTACGCCCCATCTTGCGGGCTCGAAACTTAGTGCTTTGCTCCAAAGATCTGGTTGCCGGTGAAGCGACCATGGGCATAAAAGTACAGAATCTCCGGATGAGACTTTGACCCCTGCGATCTGCGTATCCTGTTTAGCCCTTCGTGCGAACCACCAGGCTGACGGATACAAGCGCAACGCTTCGTTAACGAATGCTCTAGTTCGTGGAGCGTCTCGAATGTAGGACGCGTCATCATCGCTTGCTCGATCAAGCAGTATGTCAGCCTCCTCTCTCAGCCATGGCCAAAGATCGGGGCGGTTCGCAAGCGCGTAGATAGCGTAGGCAGAGACAGTCGCAGTTGTTTCAAAGCCTGCAACCAACAATGTCAGCAGCTCATCGAAGACTCCTTCACTACCGAACTGAGCATGAACTGGCTCTAGGGCTTCGAATATACCGCTCTCTTCATCTCTCATGGAGGACACGATGGCCCGCACAGACGCGACCGCCTCGGCATAGTTTGCAGCACCTTTCTCGTCTTTCTCTGCAACCTCAGGTTGCCAAAGCTTCATGGTCAACCAGTGATGGGCCGTTGAGCATGCACGGTAGATACTTGCAGCTTGCTCTTCGTCGAGCTGCTTTTGAAAGAGCACAGCAGCTGTCATTCTTAGCGCCAACTCCCCGGCAAACCTGTGAGCGTTTACACGCCTGCCCGGGTGCAAGGTTATGTCGGCGGCCGACTTGTTTAGCTCACCAAACGCAATGGACATGCCCTGGTTAAGGTTCTTTGCCGAAAAAAAGCTTCGTAAAGCCGTCCTAGCAACCTGCCAGCGCTTCCCATTGGAAGTTACCAGCCCATCACCCAAGAGGCTCCGCATGACTGATTGTTCAGCGCCCTTCTCAAAGGCGTCAGCATTTGTGACCAAAACCTCTTTGAAATGATCAGGTCGCGCGACCAGTGTGGTTGTTCCGCCCAGAATATCTGTCTGAACAGGCCCCTCTACACCGATGGTAAGGTCTTCGATCGCTGATATCGGAGACTCAACAAATTGTTGTGGATCAACATCTGAAACAGCGTCGCCGGTAGCTGCTAGTTGCGCAGCCATTACTTCATTCATACTGCTCATTGCAAAGCTTCCTCTGCTTGAGCAAAATCACCACTGACAAGATCAGCAGCCTTAATATTCTTATTGTTGATCGGACATTCGGAGATCAGCGCTTCTACAGTGCCACGAGAGCTCTCACCAACATGATGCGGCCGGGTGAGAGTCTGCATTTCAAACCCGCAACGCTTTAAGAACAGATGAAACCTTGGGTCAGTAATTCCAATCACAGACTTAGCTGAATGATCCCGACCATGTTTCACAAATCCACTAGCCAGGGCTCTACCAATCTGACGTCGATCCGGATGGTCTGGCTCAATCACCAGACGGCTAATCTCCCAAACATCCGAAGATTTAATCGGTGGTCTGTCGCCAAATAGCTCTGGAAACTCGGTGTCTAATAAGTATGGCCTGTCTGTTCTGATCGCTCGCCAATAACCGACTAGCTGTGATCCCTCTACTACGGCGAAGTGAGACGCATCGTTATCGAAGCCATCAATCTCCAAAAGGTCTTGGTCTTTAATTGCCCAACCTAGCTCGCGATTAAAGACCCGATACCTTAACCGCCAGGCTAGCGCCATAAGGTCTGGGCGGGTCGTAGATTCAAACTCGATTGTATGCACGTTGATGCTCCCGTAGCTGGCTCAAGCTGAGAGATTCGCAAATCCCAAGCTTCTCAAACACTCCATAAAAAGATAGGTTTTATCGGGGTATGAGGGGGCGGTATGATTATAGATGAGGTTCTAGGCGGCCTTGAAACGGCTACGTCGGTCTCCGGCGTTTTGTCAGAAATGTCTAAAATTTCTGGGAACTTCGATGTAGCCAGCATGTCCTATGTTGATACATCTAGCGTCATCAGCAGGTCTGAAAGTGAGCCTTACTTTGAGACTACGGTGAGAGATGACTTTATCTCTTCCTATGTAGAGGCCGGGTTTCTCGATGTTGATCCAGTTATCCGACGATCTTGGAACTCTCAATCGCCATTCAACTGGTTCGATTGTCCGGAGTTTGATGTCGCGAAAACAAGGTCGCCCGGCCGTCGTAACTCAGCGGGACAGATCCTGGACCTTGCAAATGATCATGGTTTTAGGAACGGCATAATTGTTCCAGTTCACCGTATGGAGCCCTCAGGTGCACGCTCTTCAGCCTTCATCAGCCTATACTTTGAAAAGGATATGAACTTTACCCAGCTGAACCAGCGTTTCCCGCCAGAGCTCTGGCTATCGGCACTATATTTTCATCAACGAATGGTTGATTTGCGGCCAGAACATCCCGTCGAAGATTTAGTCAGAAGTGAGCAAACAGGTGCTATGTTAACTGATAGAGAGCGAGAGGCCCTCTGCTGGGCATCTCGGGGTAAAACGGCCTCTGAGACCGCTGATATAATGAATGTGAAACCCCCAACGGTCGCGTTCTTCTTGAAGTCTGCCCAGAATAAACTGGGAGTTTACAACAAAACCCATGCTGTCGCTGTGGCACTCTCTAATGGGTTGATTGCCCCTTAGGGCTGATGTGCTGCAGCATTAAAGGAAAGATTGCTCTGTAGTACGTAACCTCAATCATCGACAACATGCGGTTCCACGCTCTGTTCGAATAGATAGGCGAATTACGATTAACGCCTTTGCCTATCATGAATGAACGAGCAAACATCGAGGCCGCCACTGTGCTCGGCTCCAAAGGTTTGTATCCGTGTGGCTTGGCCCGATCTTCAAACAGCTTAAATAGACGATCACTGTAGGTGTGGGGCACGAGTTCGAGACTGGTCTGAAGGCTTATCTCTAAATTCCAGATTGCTTCATCGCTGTATCTGCCAGGACAAGCAATAACGAGAGCCGTTTTATAGCTAACATCCTCTTTACTATCAGGCTCTATACACATCAGCACCAAATCTACAAGGCTGACCAGATCAGCAATCTCTTCGAGAAAACCTTCAATGTTACCAATTTCCTCTGCAAATATTTCTTCTTTTAGATCTGAATACTCCTCATAAATTCCGTATATTCCATCGATAATGCTGGCCATTCTCGGCATTCCTTAACGCTACATGAGATGTTTGGATAATATAGTGGAGGCATGCTCAGATTAATAACTACACAATTTAGTAGGTTAAGCTCTTGCTGGTGTCGTTGCAGTCGGAGGAATGAAGGTCAAATTGACTTCGGAGATTGCCCGCGATGATGAAAAGATCGAAAGATCACCGAAATCAGCTTAGATGCCGGTTTCGCCACTGGGTTTGCTCAAACCAGCCCATATCGATCACATCTGAAAAAGATGTTGAGCGAGTCTGAAGTTGGTGAAAAATGGCGCGCCCGAGAGGATTCGAACCTCTGACCTTTGGCTCCGGAGGCCAACGCTCTATCCAGCTGAGCTACGGGCGCATCTCGCGCGGGCTACGGCCATGCCGTCCGGCGCGGCGCGCACCATAACCAGCGGGCCCGCAAATGCCAAGCGTTCTGGCGTCCTGGGATTGACCAGCACTACGCAACCAGTTTTGGCCAGGCCTGCTGGCAAGTGCGGCTGAACACATTCAAATGGCCAATCCGCTTAACCCCCGCATCGACCGGGCTGACCTGACGCCGGGTAACGCTGGCCACGGACGGGTAGAACCGGGCCAGCTTCTCAGTCTGGCGAACCGGGATCATCGGATCGTCAGTGATGCCGATAATGGTGAGATCGGCCTTCGCCCGCGATAAGTCTGGCTGCGGAATTGGGCCACCCCAATCGACCTCGTAAAACTGGCGGGAAGTGCACCAACGGCGCCATTGCCAATAAACCCCGGCTGGTAGATCAGGCCCCAAGCCCGCTAGACGCCCCGGCATATAGCCCATCATCTTGGTGAAGGCGGGGCCGCCAAGCATCCAAAAATAGAACGCCATGGGCTTAAAGCTGACCGGGTGGGTTGAGAGATGGGCCGGGCCCGAGGCGATCGAAATCTGCCGGGTCACCCGATGGGCATCATCATGCCAGGCCAGGAACATGCCCCCGAGGGAATGACCAATGACCCAGACGGGGAGGTCGGGATAAGCGGCACAGATTGCGCCCAAGGCCGCCGATTGATCGGCCACGCCCCAATCGGTCATGGTGGCATCGGCCTCCCGCATGGGCATGGATCCAAGCGAGGCGCCAAACTGTCGGTAGTCATAGGTTAGGACGGCGGCCTGGTGCTCACGCGCGACCCAAGCGGCGAAGTGCCGGTAGAAGCGGGCCGGCACCCCGGTTGCCGGGTGGATCACGACTGCTAGCTCGGCCTCACCCTCCGGCGGCACTGCTATCTGCCCGGTAAGTTGATATCCCTGGCTCTCGATTGTAATGGCTTTGGCCGGATAGTCTGTACGGGCAGACATGGCGCATCCTTTGTTCTATGGTGATTGCCATAATAATGCCAAACTAGACCGATCACCATAGAATACTACAAACTGCTGATATGCCTCGCCAATCCGACGCCAAAGACCGCTTTATCACCACCGCCGCTGGCCTGTTCCGACAGCGCGGCTATCACGGTGTTGGCCTGACCGAGATTATTGAGGCGGCGGGCGCGCCCAAGGGATCGTTCTATCACCACTTCCCGGATGGGAAGGAGCAGCTGGCCGAGCAAGCCATCAAACGGTCAGCCAAGATTGTGCTCGGCGCGATTGAGGAGTCGTTTACCGATGTCGCAACAGTTCGGGAAGGTGCCCAGAACCTGGCTGATATCCTGGCCGCATTGTTTGAGAAATCGAACTGGCAGGCTGGGTGCCCAATTACCTCAATCGCCCTCGACACTACCCCTGGCTCCGACCGCCTACAGGCGGCAACGGCAGCTGCTTTTGACAGCTGGGCTGCCTGCGGCGCAGCCCACGCCAAGCGCCTCAACTATCAGGGCGATGCCGAGGCGTTTGGCCGACGGATGCTGATCGCGCTTGAGGGGGCGTGGATCATGGCCCGGGTTCAGCAGTCCCGCCGCCCCTTCGATGAGGCAGTAGAGATGGTGATGGGTATCAACCCGGCTTCCGCGCCCTGACCAGCCAGACGCTGGCCGTAAAGGGCACGTCATCACCATCCACAAACTTCTGATACGCGGCCAAGATATCGGCATTGATCGAGGCCAGCTCGGCCGGGTCAACATCACTCAAATCCTGGCGCATCGACGCAAACTTGGCCAAGTACCGCTCAAGCATATCAGCAGACAGCTTGCCCGGCAGATCATGGGGCTCACACCGGACATCCTCCCATCCGGCTGTCTCAAACAGCTGTTCAGTTCGATCAACCTTGGAGAGGGAGAATGGGCCGGGGTCACTGATATCAGCGCCGGGCATCTCTATACTCAGCTGCGCTAGGCGTTCAGCCGCCATTGTTGGTCCTAAGCTTAAGAACTCATTCTCCTCCGGCGGTCGCCAGACGACAAAGGCGAGAGAGGCGCCAGGCTTCGCGGCCCGCATAAGATTGGCGAAGGCGGTCACGGGATCCGCGAAGAACATGACGCCGAAGCGAGAGACCAAGAGGTCGAAACTTGGCTCCCCAAAATCATGGGCGCCCGCATCGTCGCAGATGAATTGAGGTTTGACGGCTGCCCCCTCGATCCGCTGCTTTGCATGGTTGATCAATGTTTGGGATAGATCGATGCCCGTGACCTGACCCGCCTCCCCCAACTGCTTGGCCAGCGCCAAGGTCGTTGTGCCAAACCCGCAGCCCACATCCAGAATGCGCCGGGGCTTCACCCGTGCCGCCTCTTCCAACAGCAGGTGATTGAACGGGGACAACATGGTGTCCAGGATCTCTTCCTGCTCAACCCAGGTGGTGGCCGCGTCGCCATTCCAATAGGCGCGTTGCCGCTTGCGATGTTGGGCGGCGGCCTCCGGGGTTCGTACAAGGGCGTCGGTGCTCATCTCAACTCTCTCCAATGGATGGGTCGCTTGCATCGCGACCGGGATTGGCCCTAGCCTGCCACCTCAAGTTAACTTGAGGTCAAGACGCAAATGCTCGCCAGAATGCTAGACATCAGTGAGGTCGCCAAACGCACCGGACAGCCAGCCTCCACCCTACGCTATTATGAGGAGCGGGGGCTGATCCAATCATCCGGTCGGCGGGGCCTGAAGCGTTTGTTTGAACCCGATGTGTTGGAGCGGTTGGGGTTGATCGCCCTGGGCCGTGCGGCGGGCTTCTCCCTCGATGAAATCGCCGACATGTTCACCAATCAAACCGGCACCAGCGTGGACCGCGGCCGGCTGACGGCCAAGGCTGATGAGCTTGACCGTACGATCAAGAAGCTCACTGCGATTAGTGAAGCCCTGCGCCATACCGCAGACTGCCCGGCGCCAAGCCATCTGGAATGTCCAAACTTCCAACGCTTTGTAAAAGCGGCAGGCCGTGGCCTGTTTCCACCGCTGGCCGATGAACGGCTGGTGGTTAAGCCTTAATCAGCTTTCAGTTCTGCGTGCTGTGCGAGGCGATCTTCATCAAGCATCCAGGCGGCGACCCGCTCATGCCGGTCGCTGGCTTCGATATCACGAAGCAGCATGTGATAGGCATCGGGGATCGTCTCAATCCGGATTAGCTCATCATCCAGCGTCTCTGGCACCGTATCGCGGAAGTAATCAGCGACACCGGCGGGCAGAATCTCGTCCTTACCGCCGAACAGGACGAGCGATGGCATATCGATCTGGTCAATCCGCTGGGTCGCCGTCTCTAGCATCAAAAGCAGGCCGTAAATCTGGTCGAACCGGACCTCACGCTGCATCAAGGGATCGCGTGACATCACCCGCAACAGGGGGATGTTATCGGTGGGCAATGAGCCAACACCGCGGCGGCCACTCATCGCCCAGGGCAGCAGATTAGCGGTGACGTCCAAAACCGTGCGCTCAAACTCACCCAGGGCTGGTCGGTTCATCACCGCCGGGGCAATCAGGATAAGGCCATCGGCGACATCGCCCGCAGTCTTGGTCTCGGTCACCGCCAGGATCGCGACCGCGCCGCCCATACTCTCACCCAGCAGGTAAAGCGGCACGCCCGGATGCTGGCGCCGGACCAGGGCAAGCGCTTGGCGCGCATCATTAACGTATGTCTCGGTCCCCGCCCAACGTAGCCGTTCACCAGCCGCCCCAAAACCACGCTGATCATAGGCATAGGTGGTCACACCCACGGTGGACCAGGCAGCGGCTGGCAGGGCAAAGGCCTGCCGATAATCGGTGAACCCATGGAGGGCCAACACCACCGCGCGGGTCTCCCCCGTCGCTGGCCATTTCTTTAGCGGCAGCTGGGTACCGTCGGCGGCGGTGATAAAAGCTGGGTCGCTTTGGTCCTGTGCCTCACTCAAGGTCAGGACAGGGGCCTGGATCGCCGGACCGGCAGGCCGGAAATCCGGCGCACAGGCACTAAGGACAACCAAACAGACAAGCAACCAGCGACGCATCATCGATCAGGCAGCCTGCCGCCGGGTAAGGGATAGGAAGACCTCTTCCAGATGCGGCTCACGGGTGGTGAGGTCGACAATGCCGATACCGCATTGGGAGACGGCCTCAAGAACCGAGCCAATGCTCGCCTCTGACCGGCGATAGCGGATCACCATCTCGCGCCCCTCAATCGTGGCACCCTCAAAGCTGCGGCAGCTTTCCGGCACCTCATCGATATCGCGGTCGAGGGTGATCACCACCTCTTTCTGGTCAATCCGGCTAAGCAGCTTACGCTTCGGCTCGCAGGCAACAACCTCACCATGGTTGATGATGGCGATGGTGTCGCAAAGCTCCTCCGCCTCTTCCAGATAGTGGGTGGTTAGCAGCACCGTGACCCCCTGCTCATTCAACGCGCGGACATTGTCCCACAGCATCTGACGAAGCTCGATATCAACACCGGCGGTTGGCTCATCCAGCACCAGAACGGGTGGGGCGTGGACCATGGCCTTGGCCACCATCAGGCGGCGACGCATGCCACCGGACAGGTTGCGGGCATAGGTATTGGCCTTATCCCCCAGCCCAACGGTTTCAAGCAACGCCTCAGAGCGACGCTCAGAACGCGGGATGCCGTAGAGGCCAGCCTGTAGGTCCAGCATCTCCATCGGGGTGAAGAAGGCATCCAGGTTCAATTCCTGCGGGACCACGCCAATGGCAGCGCGGGCCATGCGGGATTGGTTCAACGTCTCATAACCCCAGACCTTAGCGCTGCCGCTGCTTTTGCGGACCAGACCGGCCAGGATGTTAATCAGGGTGGATTTGCCCGCACCGTTTGGGCCCAGCAGGGCGAACATCGAGCCCCGCTCAACCTTCAGATCAATACCCTTCAGCGCATCCTTGGCCGGTGCCTTACCCTGGGCCGGGTAGGTCTTAACCAGGCCATTAACCTCAACGGCGTAATCTGGCAGGGATGTGGTGGCTGACATTTAGGGCATCCAAACAAAACACTCAGCAAGGCCAGACTTTATCGCCTTGGCCGTAGCCTATATATAGCTCGCACATATATAGATCGCGGGAAACAATTCCCATCACTCTTCCAGCAGGCAGCCGCCCGCTGACACCATCCGGAACCACCGCCCATGTCCGAGCCAGTCGAAACCATCTATGTCGATACCGTTCATGTTTCCTGTGATGGTGGCGGTGGTGCCCTCGGCCATCCGATCGAATACATGACGATCGCGAAGGTTGGCTGGAAGGACTGCCCCTATTGCGGTCGCCGCTTCATCCTTAAAGAAGACGCGAAAGCGGACCACTAAGCCCAAGACCTAGCCAACATGTCAGATCGCCAATACGACCCCGCCAAGCCCCTCTATCTGGTTGATGGGTCGGGCTTTATTTTCCGCGCCTATCACGCCCTGCCGCCAATGAATCGCGCGGACGGCACCCAGGTGAATGCTGTTTACGGCTTCTGCAATATGCTGCTGAAGCTGCTGACCGATTTCGATGCCCACAATATTGGCGTCATCTTCGATGCCAGCTCGGTCACCTTCCGCAACGAGATCTACTCTGAATACAAAGCCAACCGGGATGACCCGCCCGAGGATCTGCGCCCGCAATTTGGTCTGATCCGCGACGCAACCCGGGCGTTCGCTCTGCCCTGCATCGAACTGGATGGGTATGAGGCGGATGACCTGATCGCAACCTATGCCAAGCAAGCACGGGCGAAGGATCAGGAGGTGGTCATCGTCTCCTCCGATAAGGACCTGATGCAGCTGGTCGATGATAAGATCAGCCTGTTCGACACGATGAAGAACAAGCGCTCCAGCTTTGATGAGGTGATGGAGAAGTTTGGCGTCGGGCCAGAACGTGTGGTCGATGTCCAATCACTCGCCGGCGACAGCGTCGATAACGTGCCCGGCGTACCTGGCATCGGCGTTAAAACCGCCGCCCAGCTGATCAACGAATATGGTGATCTCGATACGCTGCTAGAGCGGGCGGGTGAGATCAAACAGAACAAGCGCCGTGAGAACCTCATCGAGTTCGCTGAGCAGGCGCGCATCTCTCGCCGCTTGGTTGAGCTGGACCAGAACAGCCCGGTGCCAGAACCATTAGAGAGCTTGATCGCAGAGCAACCCACGGCAGAAACCCTGGGCGGCTTCCTGCGCGATCAGAACTTTAAGACCCTGACCCAGCGCGTGGTGGATCAACTAACCGTCGGTAGTGTCAGCGACATCCCGGTCAGTGATGTTGCCGCCGAGGCGGTGACCAAAAGTGAGGGGGATGATAACCCACCAATTGGTGATATCGATTTCCCAACCATCACTGATCTGGACACGCTGAATGCGATCATTGCGGATTCCTATGACACCGGCATTCTCGCGATTGATACCGAGACCACCAGCCTACACACCGTGACGGCCAAGCTGGTTGGCATCTGCCTGGCCGCGAAGCCAACGGGTGCTGCCTATGTCCCGATCAATCACCAGCAAGGTGGTGATCTGTTGGATGCCCAAGACGGCGATGACATTAAGCAACTGCCGATGGATCAGGTGATCGGCGCGCTGAAGCCCGTGCTGGAGGACCCTTCGGTCCTGAAGATTGGCCACAACTTCAAATATGACTGGCAGCTGCTGAAGCGTCAGGGCATTTCGGTCAATCCCATAGACGACACCATGCTGTTGTCTTATGTCCTGGATGGTAGCCGCCAAAGCCATGGCCTTGACGCCCTCACCCTCCACTATCTTGGCCATGAGATGGTGAAGTATGAGAGCGTGGTCGGTAAGGGCAAGAAACAGATCACCTTTGATCACGTCGACATCCCCACCGCGACGAAATATGCCGCCGAGGATGCCGAGGCAACGCTAAGATTACATAGCATCTTAAAACCCAGACTGGTTCAGGACCGCATGGCCACGGTTTATGAGCGTATCGAACGCCACCTTGTGCCAGTCATTGGCGCCATGGAATTGGCCGGCATCGCCGTTGATGCCAAAACCCTGATGGATATGAGTGCCGATTTCGGAAAACGCCTACAGGTCCTTGAGGCCGAGGTTCATAAGCTGGCGGGCACCGAATTCAATCTTGGCTCACCCAAGCAATTGGGTGAAGTGCTGTTCGACCAGTTGGGCCTGCCCGGCGGCAAGAAAAGTAAGACCGGCGCCTGGTCTACCGCAGCGGACGTGATTGAGCCGCTTGCCGATGAACATGAGGTGGTGGCCAAACTCTTAGAATGGCGATCGCTGTCTAAGCTGAAGAGCACCTATACAGACGCGCTGCAGAACGACATCGTGCCCTCTCCCACGGGGGGCCGGGTTCACACCTCCTTCTCCATGGCGGCGACCAATACCGGCCGCCTCTCCTCCTCCGATCCGAACCTGCAGAATATTCCGATCCGGACAGAGGAAGGACGGAAGATCCGCACCGCCTTTGTGGCGCCTAAAGGCAAGGTGCTGATCGCTGCCGACTACTCACAGATTGAGCTGCGGCTCGCCGCCCATCTGGCCGGAGTTGAAGCCTTGAAACAGGCCTTCAAGGATGGCATCGACATTCACGCAGCGACCGCATCCCAAGTCTTTGACGTCCCACTTGATGAGATGACGGGCGAACTCCGCCGCCGGGCAAAGGCAATCAATTTCGGCATTATCTACGGCATCAGCGCCTTCGGCCTAGCCAAGCAAATCCAAGTGAGCAACGGTGAGGCGAAGGAGTATATCGACGCCTATCTGGGCCGGTTCTCAGAATTGACCGAGTTCATGGAAGACCAGAAAGCCTTTGCCCGCGAGCACGGCTATGTGGAGACACTGTTCGGCCGCCGCTGCTACATCAATGGCATCCAGGACAAGAACCCGGCCATGCGTGGCTTTGCCGAGCGGCAGGCGATTAACGCGCCGCTTCAGGGTACCGCCGCCGATATCATTAAGCGTGCGATGATTGCCCTACCACCGGCCCTAGCTGAGGCTGGGCTTGAGACCACGATGCTGCTGCAGGTTCATGACGAACTGATCTTTGAAGCGCCGGAGGCCGAGGGCGAGAAGGCCATCGAGTTGATTAAGAAGGTAATGTCCGGCGCGGCCCATCTGGACGTGCCGCTGGTGGTCGATGCTAACCAGGCCCAAAGCTGGGCTGAGGCGCACTAGCAGGCGCCCGTTTGTCCCGCCATTTTTCCAGATTGGTTTTCTCAACCGTCACGGCCAGATGCCCACGCGGTATCTCTACGCCCTCAGGCAGCTTCTTGATCACCGGCTCCGCTGGCGCGGCCATATCGTCATGACGCCTCAGCGCTGAGGCGAGGATCATACCCACCCGCACATTCGGATCTTTCAGGCTGGCAACAGCTGCCTTGGCAGACAGCACAGCACGCTGTTCGGTTGCCTGGTACTCATAGGGGATACGCCCGGCCATTCGGCGCTGCGCTCGATGGGGAATGCCGTCAGCAAAATCAGTCTGCATCCGGGCAATCTGCCGGGCGCGTGGTGTCTTAGGCGGCAATTCGCCCCGCCGAAAACGCTGCTGTTGGCTGACATCGTAACCATGAGTCAGCTCATGAGTCATATGCTCAAATGATTGCTCGAAGCTGCTGGTGTGATCCGGATCAATGTTGAAGCGCAAGATGCCATCAGCTCCACCACCCATGACCGGCCCTTGAAACTCGCCAAACTCATAGATGAAGCGCTGGCTATCAAATGGCTGTCTTGGCTTCCGATAGGCCTGTAGCCGGGGCAGTGGGTAGTCAAAGGCTTGGGCATGATACTTGGCCACCTTTTGCAGCGCGGTCCAGCGCGCCTCTGGTTCAAGATCATGCCACTTCTCTCTTGCCGCTTGCAGCTCCGGGTCGCGGCCAACATTGCCAACGAAATGCGTAAGCGCCGCCGTGTCAGCCAGGAGGGCTTTTGGGTCATGGGCCACAGCGCGCAGGATTGTATCCCGCGGACCACCTGGCTCATACCCATCATCCTTGGTCTCCTCCACGATGGGCTGCTGGAGCGTTACGGGCAGATCGGCCAACTCTTCCATCGTTAGGCCATTAATGATGGCAACAGCAAGCGCATGACGCCGGTCGGTACTGTTTGTTCGATCCCTAAGAATATCTGCTGTTGTCTGCTGATCTGGCAACTCACCCACACGCCCGGCCGCAGCGCGTGCTTGGTAGCGCTGAGTTAGATCCTCGATCGTCGGGGTCTCAGCTGCCATCGGCGGCAACTTCCGTTAGTAACCATTGGAGGCTGGCTAGCTCCTCCTTTACAAGGCCATCAAAACCATCGGTGCCACGACTGACACCGATCGCGATCTTGTGGCCCGTCTCTGGATCGCGGCCTGCTGGTACGGTCAGATCCTCCAGCTGATTGAGCCGGGCGACATTCTGCGCCAGAACCGGGTCGGTATCGCGGTCGGTCGGGACAATCTCAAGCGAATGATCTTGGTTCAGCCGGACACGGCCAAGGCGCCGATAGCGACGTTCGCCCTCGGCAATCTCAACCCGATCCACATCCCAAATGACCGGCAATTCAAGCGCTGGTGGGATTAGCTGTGCGTAATCCTGCATGGGTTAAGAATGGCGGGATGAGCACATTGCCGTCAAGCAGGCCCCGAAAGGCCTAGCGCACCGGCTCAACAATCAGCCCAAAATCACGCTGCATCTTATCGATCAATGCTTCTGGGAAGGCATCGTCCTGGCGGCCAACAATTTCGGACCAGCTCTCCATTGGATTGCCGTCTGGCGCTGGGGCATCGCGGGAAATGCGATCCACGTCATTATACTTATCGCAGATGCGCTGAAGGACCACATCCGCACCGCCTTCAGCCTTGTGAATGGTCAGCTTGTGGCCACGACCCAGCGTTAGGGTACCAAGGGCCCGCGCCTCCCCATCCTCGGTCGTGATGGTGATCGATAGCAGTTTCGGGAATGGGATTAGCTGGCTCATCGACCGCCCCGGTCATCGCTGTCACTGGGATCATCAATCACTTCAAACAGCCGCTCTTTAATCCTAGCGGCGCAGGCCTTGGCATAGTCATCAAAGCCCTTCTCGTGATCCGGCATGAACATGGCAGTGGTCACCCTTTTGCCGGCCTTCACCTCTTCGGTGGTGCGGGCATTGACCAACTCGTCATAGGTTTCAATCTGCACATTGAACAGGGCCGCCTGGCCAAAGCGTGGGTCATCATGCTTCAGCTGCCCAACGGTATAGAGCTGCACCATCTGGCGCACATGGTTGCGGGTGTTCTGCTCAATCACCTCGCTGATCATGTCAGGGAAATTGACCCCATTATTCCAGAAGGTGGGGTAGAGCTGGATCATCCCACGCTCACGGTCATAGCTGGTGATCCCAGTTGGGTTGCTAGCTGAGCTTGGGTAGTTGGTGATGTCCTCATAGAACCGGTCATCAAGCTTCGCCGGTTGATAGCCATAGATCTTTGAATGAATGGCCATCACCGCGTTCAGGAAGGTGATGCGGCTCTCCATCCGAGAGGCACGCCACACCCGATCGGTTGAGAAGGTGTCAAACTGCCGGGCGGCCAGCATCTCGGCAAAAACCTTGGCCAGGTTCTTGCGGTCATATTTCACATAACGGCTGTCCAACCCCTCTGGGGTCAGCTCCAAATCATAGGTCAGCAGCTTGCGGCGGCGCTTATACTCTTCAATCGGCGTGCGGGCCTGGGCCAGGTCCATCAGGCTGTCATGATCCTTCGCCTTTTTAGGCGCCGCTTTCTCCTTCGGCGCGTCCTCACCCTTCTTTGCGGCATCGGGCAACTTTGGCGTGGCACGGATCAGGTCGGCGAGTGGGTTTGCCTCGGCATCGTCATCAAACTCAGCCTCGCGCCCTGCTTCCAACTCACGGATCAGGCGAGAGCGTCTGGTGTGGGCACTCTCATCCGGTGGGATCACCTGGCTGGCATGGCGCCGCTCCGTGCCGTCGCGGTCGACCTTTCGACGGCTTAACGTCTTGCCCGCCTGGTCTTCATCGAACGCTTCGGGGCGCCGCTTTTTCTTAACAGTTTCGCTGCTTCGAACCTGGTTAAAGACAGGCCGATCCAGCCCCGCTGGCGGGTCGATCACATCCTCATCCTTAACTGGTTTGGATGGTCGTTTCGGCCGGGCTGGCTTCTCAGGCGGCGTGGACGTGGCTTTGCCGGGCGCGGGTCGGCTGCCCATACGACGCAAGCTGTCGAACAGACTATCCGTCTCATCCGGCAAATTGTCGGGCTTATCCTTCGTCATCACAAATGGCGTAGGCGTGTCTAATGGGTCCAGCAACCGTTACGGCAACAGTTTAGCGTCAAAACCCCATCGGGTCCCAGCGAAAGCCTGCAACCTTGGCGAGTATCGTTTCGATGGGCCTAGCGTAGGGCCGCACCCGTCTTCTCGGTCACCCGATCAACGACGGCCTTGGCCACCGCCTCAATCTCTGCATCGGTCAGGGTTGCCTCAACCGGTTGCAGGGTGACGGAGATAGCGAGGGATTTATGACCGTCTGGCACACCCTTGCCGGTATAGACGTCGAACAGCTCAGCGCCCGTGATCAGCTTCTTATCCGCAGATTGTGCGGCGCGCAGAACGGCATCGGCACTGACATCCTCGGCGACCACAAAGGCGAAGTCGCGGGCCACTGGTTGGAACGCTGACCGCTGTAAGAGCGGGCGCGCCGGGCCAGATGACTTCTTCGGCTGCGGGATCGCATCGATATAAACCTCAAAGGCGACCAGCGGGCCATCGATATCGAACGCCTCAGCTACCTTTGGGTGCACCTCACCAAACTCAGCCAGCACATTCTTGCCCAGGCGGAACACGCCGGAGCGGCCGGGGTGGTACCAGGCACTGGCATCCGCAGTCATTTGCGGGTTGTCGGTCGGCAGGCCACCAGCAATCAGGGCGGCCAGGGCATCAGCCTTGGCATCAAAGGCATCAACCGGACGCGGCGCATCGGCCCAATGGCGCGGACGGCCATGGCCAAGGCGAACGCCGGCGGCGACCAGGCGCTGCCCCTTCTCATCCGCTGTTTCAAAGGCGGGACCAACCTCAAAGATTGAGACATCACCCATGCCGCGATCGGCATTACGGCCGGCTGCCTCAATCAGGTTCGGCAGGGCAGAGGGGCGCATGACCGCGAGGTCGGTTGAGATCGGGTTGACGATTTTAAGGTCATCACCAACACCACCGAACAGATCGGCATGGGCGGGCGCCATGAAGGACCAGGTAACAGCCTCATCCATGCCACGGGTGGCGAGGGTGCGGCGAACCTTACCGGCGCGTTGACGCTCTAAGCCGACGGCGATGGGGGCCACGACCTTATCCCGATCCATCGGAACCGGCGGGATGCTGTCGAAGCTGTGAACCCGCAGCACTTCCTCAACAATATCAGCCTCGCCATGGATGTCTGGGCGCCAGCTTGGCGGCTTGATCGACCATTGGGCACCACTGTCATCGACGGTGAAGCCGAGAACGGCGAGGATGGATTTCTGTTCGGCCTCATCAACCGCCAAGCCGCCGAGGGTCTCGGTGCGGCTGGGGCGATAGCTAACCACCCGGTCATCGGCCGGGATCGCGCCAGCGATGGTGACCTCACTCGGCTCACCACCACAGATTTCCATGATCATCTTAGTGGCAAGCTCAGTGCCCAGCGCCAAGGTTGCTGGATCAACACCACGCTCAAACCGGTAGCGGGCATCACTGTCGATCTGTAAGGCGCGACCGGCCTCGGCAATTTTAATCGGGTCAAACAGTGCGCATTCGAGCAGCACATCGGTGGTGTTCTCATCCACACCGGAGGAGACGCCGCCAACAATGCCACCAAGGCCGAGGAAACCAGCCTCATCATTGATGCTGACCAGGTCGGCCGGCACTTCGTAGCTCTTATCATTCAGGGCATCGAACTTCTCGCTACCATCGGTCATGCCGACAATGATGCCGCCATTGAGCTTACTCGCGTCATAGACGTGGAGCGGGCGGGCCAGCGCCATGGTGAAGAAGTTGGTGATGTCGACCAGTGCCGAAATCGGGCGAAGGCCAACCGACTTCAACCAAGCCTGAACCCAATCCGGGGACGGGCCGTTTTTCACACCCTTGATCAAACGACCAGCGAAGGCTGGGCAACCGTGCTTCGCATCATCGCGGATGGTGATGCTGATCGGGTTTAGGAACGCGCCTCTGACTGGTTCCTGATCCAGGGGCTTTAGCTTGCCGATGCCCTTGGCGGCCAGGTCGCGGGCGATGCCGTAGATGCCGGCGCAATCACCACGGTTCGGCGTCAGGCCAATCTCAATCACCGCGTCGTCTAGACCTGCATAAGGGGCATAGGCGGCACCAACCGGCGCATCCTCTGGCAGGTCGATAATGCCCTCATGATCGTCGGACAGCTCAAGCTCGCGCTCAGAGCAGAGCATGCCATTGCTCTCAACACCCCGGATCTTGGTTGGCTTCAAGTCGAGGCCAGTACCGGGTACATGGGTGCCGGATGGGGCGAACACACCCTTCATCCCGGTCCGCGCATTAGGCGCGCCACAGACAACCTGCACCACCTCATCGCCGGTGTTCACCTTACAAACCTTCAGCTTGTCAGCGTCCGGGTGCTGGGTGGCCTCTTCCACATAGGCGATGCGGAATGGCTCCAGCTTCTCAGCTGGGTTGTCGATGCCATCGACTTCCAGCCCGAGGGAGGTCAGGGCGACCGATAATTCATCCAGGGTCGCATCGGTATCGAGATGCTGTTTCAGCCAGGAAACGGGGAATTTCATTTGATCTAGTCCTTAAACCGGCAACTTAACCGGACAAACCGAAGGCGACATTAGGGCGTGCGAGCGGGACAAAGCCGTAATGCTTCAGCCAGCGGAGATCGCTCTCAAAGAAGGTGCGAAGATCGGGGATGCCGTATTTCAGCATGGCAATCCGCTCGATCCCCATACCGAAGGCAAAACCCTGATACTCGTTAGGGTCGAGGTCGCAATTCTCAAGCACCTTGGGATTGACCATCCCGCAGCCAAGGATCTCTAGCCAGTCTCCATAGGGACCCAGCTCAAGCTTCCCGCCGCCACGCTTACAGCCGATATCCACCTCGGCAGACGGTTCGGTGAACGGGAAGTAGCTTGGGCGGAAGCGCAAGGGCAGATCATCGATCTCAAAGAAGGTTCGGCAGAACTCTTCCAGGCAGCCCTTGAGGTGCCCCATATGGGTTGCCTTATCGATCACCAGACCTTCGATCTGGTGGAACATGGGCGTGTGGGTCATGTCGTAATCAGAGCGATAGGTCCGGCCCGGGGCCACCACGCGGATCGGCGGCTTCATTGAGTTCATGGACCGGATCTGCACCGGCGAGGTATGGGTGCGCAGGACACGCTCCATGCCTTCCTCACCCGGGGCAGCCCCCTCCTCAGGTGGCATGTAGAAGGTGTCGTGCATCTGACGGGCCGGGTGCTCTGGCGGGATATTGAGCGCGCCAAAGTTCAGCCAATCATTCTCAATCTCTGGCCCCTCACCAACGACGAAGCCCATCTCAGCGAAGATCGCGACGCATTCTTCGATGGTCTGGCTGATCGGGTGGATATGGCCCTGGCTCTCCGGACGGATCGGCAAGGTCATGTCGAGCGTCTCAGACTTAAGCCGTGCTTCAAGCTCAGCACCCTTCAGGCTCTCCTGCCGGGTTTCCAGCGCCTCGGCGATGGCATTCTTAATCTGATTCAGCGCTTGGCCGGTTTCCTTGCGCGTCTCGGGGTCGAGCTTGCCCAAACCCTTCATCAGTTCGGTTAGCTTGCCCTTTTTACCGAGGGCGGTAATCCGCACATCTTCAAGCGAGGCAAGATCGGCGGCTTCATCGATCTTGGTAAGGAGGTCGGACTTTAGGGCCTGGGCTTCATCAAGCATGGCGTCAACGCATCTGTTGGGTGTGATTTAAGGCAAAGAATAAGGGCCTCGGCGGTGGCCGAGACCCTTAAAATCGGGATTGCTCCCATGTTTGTTTCGGGCAGGCGGGCATCTAAACCCGCACCGCAACCGAATGCTCGGCGATCTTAGGCTTATGCGGCCTGGCCGAGGGCAGCCTTCGCCTGCTCGACCAGGGCGGTAAACGCCGCGGCGTCGCGGATAGCGATATCAGAGAGAACCTTACGGTCCAGCTCGATACCAGCCTTGTTCAAGCCGTCCATGAGGCGGGAATAGGTTAGGCCATTCGCGCGGGCGCCAGCGTTGATCCGTTGGATCCACAGGGCGCGGAACTGACGCTTCTTCTGGCGCCGGTCGCGATAGGCGTATTGCCCGTTCTTCTCCACGCGCTGGTTAGCTGCGCGGAAGGTGTTGTTCTGACGACCACGGGTGCCTTTAGCAGCCTTAATGATCTTGCGGTGACGAGCGTGAGTCGTCACGCCGCGTTTTACACGTGCCATGTCTCAGCGCTCCTTATTGAAACTTTTTGCCGTACGGCATCATGTGGCGCTTCACAGGGCGCGCATCGCCGTCTTCGAGGATGAAAGGCGACCGTGATTGGCGCTTCATCTTCTTGGATTTGTTTTCCATCATGTGGCGACGGAAGGCGGCGCGCGCCTTAACCTTACCACTACCCGTGATCTTGAAGCGGCCTTTCGTGCTGCTTCGCGTCTTCATTTTGGGCATTTCGATCTCCGTGCTAAACGGTTGAAATTCAAGGATTACGAGGCATGCCCAGGCGCTACAGCATGGATTATGCTGCCGCCTCTCGCCCGTGATCCGGTTGATATCCCTGATACAGCTAAGCTGCATGGGACCGCAGGCTTATAGGCTAGGTGCCGGTAAGGATCAAGTGTTGGCTGTTTTTCAGTGATTTCAGCGCGCTAAGACCCATCAGAAACCTCGTTTGATCTATGCGATGCACGCATATTAGCAATGCAAATTCGCGCTTTCTTAAAAGCAACCTACCCTAGATCATGAGATTAACGAGGTTTGAGGCAGTTCATGGCGAAGGATTTGGCACCAGGTGGCGGCGGCGATAACGGGACAGATGGCCCGGCGATCGGACGCAGCTGGGCTGGCGGCGAAAAGCCTGACCTGAACGACCTAATGACCACGCACCCTGTGACCGGTGAGCGTGGTATTTTTATTTTCGCCTACGGCTCCCTCTGCGCAAATCCACCACCAGGCCAGACCAATCGCTACGAAACAGCGATTACCGGGTTCCGTCGTGATTTTGCCGTTCAAGACATCTTCTATCGCGGCACTGAGGAAAAGCCCGGCCTGACCCTTGGCCTAGACGTGTCCGAAGGCACCGTCGTTCCGGGTGCCGTCTATTTCGCGCCAGAGAGCAGCGCCGATAAGATGTTGGATGAGGTGCATCGGCAAGAAACGCCGAAGGGCATGGAAGACATCTATCGCCCCCAAATCGTTGAGACCAATATCGGCCGCGGTAAGAGCGTGCCGGCCATGGCCTATATGGCCAACCCTGAGAGCGCCCTCTATGTCGGGCAGAGCCTGTCTAAAGATGAAAAGGCGGCACAGATCGCCAGCTCTTACGGTATTCCAAACAACGACTACGCCAAGCGTACCCGCCCAGAAGGCCGGATCGGTAAAACCGATCTTGAATATCTGGCGATGACCTCAATCAACCTTGAGGACGCGCAGAACGGCGATGCCTATCTCAGCAGCCTGACCGAACTTGCCGTTCAAAAGCGGGAAGAGATGATCAATAGCGGCGACCCCAAGCAGGTCCAGCTAGCCGGTCTACTGGCGGAGATGGAGCAAGACACAGCCGTTGAGAAGGCGTTTAAAGATCGCATCGGTGTTGATGTTGTGGTTGAGGCCGCAAGCAAGATGCGCCCAGGTGCAGCACCAAAGATTGATCCAGGTGCCGCCGCTAATGAAGGGGATTACGGCGCCGATCAGCATGTGGTTAGCACCGAAGGTGTTTTGGCCTGGCTCGCGGAACAGCGCGCTAAGAAGGCCGATCTGGGCAAAGCAGCGCCAGGTGATGAACCACCACGCCGTGCCGTTGGCGGCCCATAGTCAGATCCCTTTACCAGTTAGATCGTGAGCTAGCGCCGGGTTGCCGGGCGCACTGGCTTGCCTTCGGTCGTATCCATCAAGACCACGCTAGATAGATCAATCGGCCGCTGATCATCCTTATCAACGAACATGGCGCGCACCAGATTGCCGGTGTCTGGGAAGGCCAGCTGTTGGGTCTTGCCCAGATCATCCTTACCCCATTTCCGCCCCCACTCAATCATCGCAACGATTAGGGGAAACAGGTCGCGACCCTTGCCGGTCAGCACATACTCAACCCGGCGTGGCCGCTGCTGATACTCCCGGCGGCGAAGCACCCCCTCCGATACCAGCTTCTTAAGGCGTTGTGAGAGGATGTTGCGGGCAATGCCGAGGCGATCCTGAAAATCCTCAAACCGCTGCACTCCCAGCATGGCATCACGGATGATCATCATCGACCACCAATCCCCCACGGCCTCGAGGCATTGGGCGATCGGGCAATCAAGTTCGGCAAAGCTGGTCCGTTGCATGGCGTTATCTTTGTTGATGTCGGTTGCTGAAAACACTGTCACTTAGTTGCATGACAATACCCATCCTGTCATGGTGCCGCTCCGATCACCAGATCGGACCGAAGATTGATTGCACCTATGCCCGGGAACGTGGCCCGCGCGCATCGGTGACCACCAACCATGTGTCGGCAACCCAGGGGAAACAGAACAGATGAGTGATCAACAACGTGAGCGGCTGCTGACCTGGCACGACCCCGCCCCCCTCGCCGCCCATGCCATGGCTGAGGATGGCCTGACTTTCCTTAAGCGCGCGTTGGATCCGGATAGCCCGAAGCCGCCAGTCTTCGATCTATTGGAGATACAGTTCGATATGATTGAGGCTGGTAAGGTTGAAGTCTCAATGCTAGTGCGGGAGTACCAGTACAACCCGATTGGCACCGTCCATGGCGGGATCGCCGCCACGCTTCTGGACACGGCAGTAGCTTGCTGTATCCACACAACCCTTGGCGCCGATGAGGTCTATACAACGCTTGAGCTGAAGGTGAATTATGTGCGGGGTATCACATCAAAACTGACCCGCGTTCGGGCCATTGGCAATATAATCCATCGGGGCCGCCGCATGGCGACATCTGAGGCAAAGCTGTTTGGTGATGATGACAAGCTTTATGCCCATGCCAACACCACCTGCATGATCATGCCTGCCCCTGGCGCGGCAGCATCTAAGGGCTAGGCACAGACGCCCGGTCTAAAGAACAACCACCGTATCGCCTACTTGCAGGCCGAGCAGTAATACACCCTCCGCCCCATTGCTTAAGATCAGGCCGTCAGCGGTGGCGGTGATTGGCGTTGCCGAGGTGAAGGCCGAACCGGTAATCGCATCACCTTCAGACGCGTTATAATCGATAATGACGTCAAAGCTGCCATTGCGGCCAAAGACGAAGAGGTCGGCACCGAGATTACCGATCAGGAAGTCATCGCCCTTATTCCCGTTCAGGACGTCATTACCCTGGCCACCAAACATGGTGTCGGAGAGTTGGCCACCGAAGAAGGTATCGTCCCCCTGATTGCCATAAACTTGGTCGGCTTCCTTATTCCCGTAAAGGACGTCACCGGCGTCACCACCAAAGAGAACATCAACGTCCTTGCCGCCATAGAGAATATCGGCACCGCCGCCACCATAGATGACGTCATTCGCCTGATTGCCATAGACAATATCATTGCCGATATCACCAAAGACGGTGTCATTACCGTCGCCAGCGATAATCACCCCGCCATACAGATCAGCAAATAACAGATCATCACCCGGGTTCACGGGTGTTGGATCGGGTGTCGGGTCTACCGGGGTCGAGGTGCCGACAATCCCATCGATCCAGCTTTGATAGAATGACACACGGGTATCAAAGGAAATCTCCCCGAAGGAGGAATCGATACTGGGCGATACATCAACGAAGGAGTCGGTACCACCGGACACAACACCGGCAATCTGGCCATTGATAAAGCTGGGGCCACCACTATCGCCAGGGGTTGAGTTCACCTCCGCCGATCCAAGGCCGATGCCAAACAGCCCAAACTCCTGACCCAGCGCATCGCCGCTGGAGAAGCCATTGTCGAAATCATAGAATAGCAAGGAGCCATCGGGCGTCGGGTCGCCGAGGAAATCATCCAGGCCAAAGACCGTCTCACCATCCACGGCTTCATACTGGTTCTGGCCAGTACGCTTGGTGACCCCATCGCCCGGGTCATTGGTGACGGTGCCATTACTACCAGTACCGGCAACGCCATAGCCCGTCAGGGTAAAGGTAGAGCCGACCTCATCACTACCGCGATAAATCTCATAACCCGCAACTGGTGCAGGTGTGGCGAGGCGCAAGATGGCAATATCATTTGCAGAGCTGTAGCCCGTGGAATCTGGTGCGTAATCCGGGTGGATGAACACCTCCACCACATCAACAAACTGTCGACCAGAGGTTAGGTCGACCGCAATCTGCATCGGGCCTACCGCCTCACCGAACACCACATGGGCAGCGGTCAGCACATATTGGTTATTGCTTAGAACGGCGCCGGTGCCCCGGCTGGCATCGGTGAACACACCAACCACGGCGTCAAAGCCAGTGCCCGGCTGTACCACATAGGATTGATCAAACGGATCATTGGTCGGCACAGCGACGCGCGCCTGACCATCGGAAAAACTACTCATACTCTTGTTGCCTTCCCCAATTAGGCAAACCCCAGCGCACGACAAGCATACGCTGAAAACGGGCAGACAGGAAAATCAGCTAGAATAGCCAGTCTGACGATCCGGCCTGTACAAGCCGTTAACCCGGTCACAGCCCAGGTAGAGCACTGTTCAACTGATGCTGGACGGGGCCTGCCCTCGACTTATCTCAGGCATCGGGACCTCATTCTTCTTGGCCCGCCGTCAGTTATTAGTTATCGCCTTGTATTCCGCGCTTTTGGCCAATGGGTCCCCATCGGCCAGCAACCCGAACCAGCACATGCCCATGTCTCTTATCGTCAATATCACCTGCCCGGACCGCAAAGGCATCGTGATGGCCGTCAGCACCACCTTGGCCGGCCATGACTGCAACATCCTGGAGAGCTCACAGTTCTTCCAGCCCGATCCCGGTACACATCGCGATGATGGCGTGGGGAAGTTTTTCCTGCGGGTTGAATGCGCCGTGCCGGAGGGCATGACACCAGACGACATGGCCAAGCTGCTATCCGGTTTCGCCGAAGAGTTCAGCGCCGACATCAATGTCTATGTGCGGCGCCAACCTTTGAAGACCATCATCATGGTCTCAAAATTCGATCACTGCCTGCAGGACATTCTGTACCGCGTGCGGACCGGTGTGCTGCCCCTCGATATTCAGGCGGTTGTCTCCAACCACCCGGATACGCGCGGGGATGTTGAGCGTCTGGGCATCCCATTCCACCTGGCCCCGGTGAATAAGGACAACAAGGCCGAGCAAGAGGCCCGGCTGTCTGAGTTGATGGAACGCACCAGCACCGAACTGTTGGTCCTCGCCCGCTATATGCAGATTTTGAGTGATGATTTCGCCAGCAAGTATTTCGGCCAGATCATCAACATCCACCACTCATTCCTACCAGCATTTAAGGGGGCGAAGCCATATCACCGCGCCCATGAGCGCGGCGTGAAAATGATCGGCGCCACCGCCCATTATGTGACGGCGGATCTGGATGAGGGGCCAATCATCGAGCAGGACGCGGAACGCATCAACCACGCCTCCAGCCCCGAAGACTTGGTCCAACGTGGCCAGGAGGTTGAGG
>JAHCML010000006.1:300000-457662 GCA_019192455.1 Alphaproteobacteria bacterium SS10 | reverse complement strand
GCCCGACCATATGCCCTTGAAAATCAGACGTAAAGGGTCGCAGGGCCCTGTTAACGCACGGCAACCGGGATGCTGGGGCCAACAACCAGATTCATGGTTGCAAGTGAGGGCCTATTAGGCTGTGTATGGGCGCAAAGTTGGAAATCGCCTGAGAGGTCTTATGACGGCCGATAACACTGATGAGTACCTGTCCCCAGCAACCGTCAAAGAGATGATTGATCGGTCGTTGCAGGTCGCGGCTCTCGATACCAATCGGAAATGGGTCCCAAACTATATTCAGGGGCACTATCCGCGCTTTGAGAAATCGCTGTCGCTGATCCCAAAAGCTAGTGAACACCGTTCGGCGATCCTTGATGTGGGAACAGAGGGGTTCATGCTGGACTGGTTCGCGAAAGAGCTGGGCTACACAACTGTTGCCGGAACCCGTTACCGGCCCGAGGGGAAGCCATCGCTTGGCAAGTTCTCGTTCTATGGTCAGGAGTATGATGTCGGTAACTTAAACGTCGAGAAGGAACGAATGCCCTTCGACGATGCATCATTCGATGTTGTGACCTGCTTTGAGGTCATCGAGCATTTCACATCCGACCCGATGTTCTTCTTCCTGCAGGCTGGTCGGGTTCTAAAACCAGGCGGGCTGTTGATCATGTCCACGCCCAATGCCGCCAGCTACGAAGCGTTGCTGAAATGAGCGGACGGTTTGCCCCCCATGGTGTTTCATAAATTCAAGGCAGGCAGCTCCGATCGTCACCACTTTGAGTTTACGCCGCGCGTGCTGGAAGAGGCCGTCGTTGCCGCCGGGTTCGGCATCAGTTTGCTTGAGACCCACGATGACAAGCCAATGTTTCGACAGTCGAGGCCCAATGACTATGCGGCAATCGAGGCGTTGGTCGCAGATCGTGGTTTCCATAAAGAGCACCGCGAGCGCCGTATCTACATCATTGGTGAAAACACCGGCAAAGCCACCAATCGATATCCACCGAACCTATACGTCTAGCTGGCAGATGGGCGGTCTGTTGCGACGCCCAAGCAGATTCAACACCAATCAACCGAGGTAATGACAATGGCTGAATACGAGTTAGCGCAGATTAATATCGGTAAGATGATTGGTCCCAAGGGCGACCCGCGCGTTCAAGAGCTCTTTGACCGCCTGGAAGAGGTGAATGCGCTGGCAGAGGCGAGTGACGGTTTCATCTGGCGTTTACAGACCGAGGCTGGCGATGCCACCGACATTCTGCCAACGATTGATCCCACCTTGCTGATCAACATCTCGGTCTGGCGCGATGCCGAGGCGCTGTTCAACTATGTCTACAAAAGTGGGCATACGCCGGTGATGGCCAAGCGTCGGCAGTGGTTTGAGCGGTTTGAAGGGTCACACCAGGCACTTTGGTGGGTACCTGCCGGTCATCGCCCAACGGTTGAAGAGGGGCTCGCCAAGATATGGCATTTGGACCGCTTTGGACCGACCGAAATGGCGTTCACCTTCAAACGTCGCTTTGATCAGCCGGGTTCAAACACCGAGCCGGTCGACATGAACCCCGATCCCTGGTGCGTTGGAAACGCATAGAACGGACGGGCGCTTGAAACGCTTGGTCTAGCCACGAAACCGGCCACTCACCGTCATGTGAACGCTAACCCTAAGCCCCCTACGCTAGTTTAGGGACCTCGAATACAGGTGAGGGCTAGGGCGAGCATGAAGCGGAAGAAGCAAAAGAAACAAAAGCCAGCCAAGGCAAGTCCAGCGGCGGCAACACCCAACCAACCACCCGAACAGGGGCCGGGAAGCAGCCGTCGTGACTTGCTGCTGAAGGTGCGGGATTACGGTGCGATTGCACTCGTGCTGGGTGGCGGAGGCTATTTCCTGGCTGACAGCTTTGTCGCCGGGGCGCAGGAGCATGATCTTTCCCAGATCGGCAATGGCATGCCAACCATCGTGCAGATCCATGATCCGCAATGCCCAAGCTGCCGCGCCTTGCAGAAAGAGGTACGGGCGGCACTCGCTGATTTTGATGACAGCGAAGTGCAGTACTTGGTTGCCAATATTCGCACCGATGAGGGCGGACGCTTTGCCAACTATCACCGGGTTCAGCATGTGACGCTAGTTCTGCTGGATGGTAACGGCAACCGGCGGGAAGTCCTGACCGGGCAGCGCCCAGCGTCCAGCCTACGCCAGGCGTTCCGCAAGCATATTGATGAGGTTACCGGTGGCGGTGGCCTATCAGGCGCCGAGGCGACGCCGGGTACCGCGCCCTCTAGTTAAGATCGGTTTTGATCGGAATACCGTGATCAACGGCAAAGGCTTTAAGCGGTTGCCGCAGGCTTTGATGTGCCCCGTCTAGATGGGCGTGCAGATACTCACTAACGCCCGCGATATCCGTTGCCCGGATCAGGCGCTTAATCCCCACCACATTGAACGGTGAGACCGAGAGGGTCCGGTAGCCGAGGCCAAGCAGGGCCATGGCCTCAATCGGTCGGCTCGCCATCTCGCCACAAATGCTAAGCGGAAGGTCTTGGGCGGCACAATCCCGCTGCACCTGGTCGAGCATCTTCAAGAACGATGGGTTTAGCGGATCATAGCGGTCGGCCAGCCGCTCATTCGTGCGATCAACCGCAAAGAAATACTGGAGCAGATCGTTTGAGCCGATGGAGACGAAGTCTACCAGCCCAGCAATCGCCGGGATTTGGAAGATTGTCGACGGGATTTCGAGCATTAGGCCGCGTTCAATTTTCTCTGGCACCGCCTCACCAGCGGCGGCGAGTTTCTCACGCTCCATATCCAACAGGCTGCAGGCACGCCGCAACTCGTCGACCGTCGCAACGAACGGGAACATCACTTTAAGGTCACGTCCCGCCGCGGCACGAAGCAGGGCGCGTAGCTGGGCCCGCAGCATGGCCGGGCGATCCAGGCCAATGCGCAGGGCGCGCCAACCCATGGCCGGGTTATCTTCCTCACTCGGCGGCAGGTAAGGCAGCAGCTTATCGCCACCAATATCCAGGGTGCGGAAGGCAACGGGCCGACCCTCGGCATGGTCCAGCACGTTGCGGTAAATCTCTTCCTGTGCCTGGGCACTGGGGTAGTCATTACGCACCATGAACGGCACTTCGGTGCGGTAGAGGCCAACCCCATCTGCGCCGCTGGCGTGAAGGTGCGGCATGTCGATTAACATGCCCGCATTCATCTGGATTGAGATCGCCTGACCGTCCGCACTTACCGACGGCAGATTGGCCATTTCCTTCAGCTGCTCACGCTGCTTGGCCCGCATCTTAACGTTGCGCAGGAATTGCTCCTGCACCTCATCCGCCGGGCGCAGCAGCACCTGATCATGGTCGCAATCGACGATGATGTTATCGAGCGCCTCAATATTGTCCGTGATGCCACGACACTGGCCGATGGCGGGGATGCCGAGGGCACGGGCAACGATGGCCACATGGCTGGCGGCAGATGCCTCCTCAACCACGATGCCGACCAGTTTGTTGTGATCGTAATCGAGCAGTTCTGCAGGGCCCATATTCTTGGCCACCAAGATGGCGAAGTCGGGCAAGGTCGCGGTGCTGGCATTGCTGTCCCGGCCGGATAGATGCTGCAGCAGTCGGTTGGCCAGATCATCCAGATCGGACAGGCGTTCCCGGAAGATTGGGTCGGTGGCCCGGGATAGGCGCACCCGCATATCATTCTGCACCCGCTGTACGGCGGATTCAGCGGTCAGACCAGCCTGGATCGCCTCCCGAATACGGCGCAGCCAGCCATTGTCATTGGCGAACATCCGGTAGCTCTCAATGATATCCAGCGGCTCACCACCGCCGGCGATATCACGGGTCCAGGCGATCATGGTGTCGAGGGCCGTCAGCATGCGGGCCAGGGCCACTTCAAGCCGCTCAATCTCTTTCTTTGGGTCCTCGGCCACGACTTCACGGGGGATAATGCGTGGGTTGTGGAGGACGGCCGTGCCCAAGGCCATGCCAGGTGCCAGTGCCTGGCCGGATAGGCGCATCGGCATCAGGGCGTCACTAACCCCGGCCGAAACCTCCATCCGGTCGACCATGGCGCCGATCTCAATCAGCTCCGCCAGGATCATGGCCACGGTCTCTAACAGCTCAACCGTCGCCTCGCTGTAATGGCGTCGTTCGGCATTCTGGATGGCCAAGACGCCGCGTACCCTGCCACCACGCAAGATCGGCACCCCCACCATTGAGTGGTAGGGATCCTCGTCCGTTTCCGGTCGGTAGGCGAAGGATGGGTGGGTTGGGGCGTCCGCAAGGGCCAGTGGTTTGGCACTGGCCGCCACCTCACCAACAATACCCTCACCAATGCGCAGGCGCGTGCGGCGCACCGCATCCGGGTTCAGGCCAATGGTGGCGAATAGTTCAAGAATATCGCCAGCCCGGCGCACATAGCAGGAGCAAACCTCCGCCCCCAACTCATAGGCGATGGCCTGCACGATCTTGTTCAGGCGCTCTTCAGCGCTACCGCTGCCCGCCATGACATCACGCAGTCGGGCCAGCAATTGCCGCTCACCATGCGGTCCGCGCGGGCGGTTGCCCCAATCCATTTCGTGGGCAGAGGTGATGTAGCCGCCCTGCATGTCATTTGCGGGCTGCTGATTCTGATCACCCGTGTTGGCGGTATTGGGGGTGTCGCTCGCAGAGTCAGGGCTTGAAGAAGGCGGTGTCCGTGACTGATCGGACCTTTCCGTCATCCTCTCCCTTCCACTTCTCATCGTTGCGAACGCGACAGCGCCATTCTAGCACGAACGGCCTGTTCGCATGGCTTATCAGCACAATAAATTTAAGAAATGGCCTGAATTAGGCGCCATCCAGCCCATAGGCGGTGTGCAGGGCACGGATCGCCAATTCGGCGTATTCCTCGGCGATCAGGACGCTAATCTTGATCTCTGAGGTCGAGATCACCTGGATATTGATGCCCTTATCGGCCAGCGCCTTAAACATGCGCTGGGCGACACCGGCATGGCTGCGCATGCCCATACCGATGATCGAGACCTTCACCACCTTATCGTCGGCATCCAGGCGCTTATAGCCCAGCTCTGCCTTCTCAAGCACATCAGCGGCGCGGTCCAGTTCGCTGCGGTTCACGGTGAAGGTGAGGTCGGTCAGCGTCCCATCATCTGAGACGTTCTGGACGATCATATCGACATTCACTGATGCCTCGGCCAGGGGGCCAAAGATGCTGGCCGCGACACCTGGGCGGTCCGGCACTTCCACCAGGGTGACCTTCGCCTCATCCCGGCTATAGGCGATGCCGCTGACGATTTCCTGTTCCACGAGTTCTTCCTCATCAATGACCAGGGTGCCTGGCAAATCGCTGCCGATGGCGTCTTCAAAACTGGAGAGTACTTGGACCCGCACGCCATGCTTCATGGCCATCTCAACGGATCGGGTCTGTAGGACCTTGGCGCCGAGGGATGCCATCTCCAGCATCTCCTCAAACGAGATTTTATCGATCTTCTGCGCCTGAGGCACGATGCGGGGGTCGGTGGTGTAGACCCCATCCACATCGGTATAGATATCGCAGCGCTCAGCCTCCAATGCGGCGGCGAGGGCAACGGCAGAGGTGTCGGTGCCACCCCGGCCCAGGGTCGCGATGCGGTTACGCTCGGTCACCCCTTGGAAACCGGCGACGACGACAACCTCACCCTGTTCCATTCGGTTCTGCATCTCATCGGTATTGATATCGAGGATGCGCGCCTTGGTATGGGTGTCATCGGTCAGGATTGGGATCTGCCAACCAAGCCAGGAGCGGGCGGGGATGCCACTTGCCTGCAATGCCATGGCGAGGAGGCCGCTGGTCACCTGTTCACCGGTGGAGACAACGGTGTCGTACTCCCTGGCGTCGAAGAGTTGGCTAACCCCCCGGCAATATTCAACCAGCTGGTTGGTCACACCGGCCATGGCAGACACAGTCACGGCAACCTGATTGCCCCGCTCAACCTCGGCTTGAACCTTGGCGGCGGCGGCTTCGATCCGGTCTAGATCGGCGACAGAGGTGCCACCGAATTTCATCACGATGCGGGCCATGTGCGGGTGTGCTTATGGGCGGTGGTGTAACGGGTGAAAAGGTCAGCGCCGGGTCAAAACCCAGGCCAAGACCTTGAGCGCGATGGTTTAGCGGCTTGTACCCTTAAGATGCAAGGGTGTGCAGCTATGCGTTGAGGTATTCGTGACCCCCAAAATCGCAAGTTTTGGGATGCTTTTCGGTTGGGCGAACTTCCAACCCCAAACACGACCACCCATGTGACAGAGATACCCGGGGGCAATTTTCGCCAAGCGTGGAGCGCGCAAATAGGCTATCACCCCCAAATGCCTGATCTTTTTCCGATGAGATGAGCAATGGCCACCGCCGCAATCGCCGAACCTGCTGCAACAACCGTCAACAAGGGTGAGATCGACCATTTCGCCGGTATCGCCGCGCAATGGTGGGACCCGAATGGCGAGTTTGCCCCGCTGCATAAGCTGAACCCAATCCGGCTTGGCTTTATTAAGCGCCTCATCGCCGATCGTTTTGACCGGGATCATCAGGCCTATGATGCGCTGAAGGGGCTGAGCCTAGTCGATATCGGCTGTGGTGGTGGTTTGATCACCGAACCCATGACCCGGCTGGGTGCCAAGGTCACCGGCCTTGATGCAGAGCCGGAGACGGTGAAGGTTGCCGTCGCACATGCGGGTGAGACGGGGCTTGAGATCGATTACCGTTGCGGCACTGCAGAGAACCTGGCCGGTAGTGGTCATCAGTTTGATGTGGTGATCGCCCTTGAGGTGGTTGAGCATGTCGATGGCCGGGACTTGTTCTTTGACGCCCTATCCAAACTGACCAAGCCGGGCGGCCTGATTTTCATGTCGACCCTGAACCGCACGCCGAAGGGTTTTGCCCTGGGCATTGTGGCGGCGGAATACATCCTTCGCTGGCTGCCACGTGGCACCCATGATTGGCGGAAATTCATGCGCCCATCTGAGGTTGTGGGCCAGTTGCGCCAGCGCGGCTTCTCCTTGGTTGAGAAAACGGGTCTCGTCTACAACCCTGTGAGCCGCAGCTTCAGCGAGAACCCGCGTGATCTGGATGTGAACTACATCCTCTGCGCCCGCAAAGATGCCTGATTTTAGGGCTCTAGCCTGATGTTCGCTGCTGCCTCGCCCTGGGTTCAACGTTTCCTGCCACTCATCCCCCGCGGGCCGCTGCCTGTGCTCGACCTCGCCTGTGGTGAGGGGCGGCATCTGCGCCTCCTGATCGGTCAGGGGTATAAGGCAACGGGATTGGATAAACGGATAACCGGCCTTGCCGATATTCTGGGTGAACCCGCGTTGGAGTTGATACAGCGCGACCTTGAGGATGGCAGTGATTGGCCGCTGGCGGGCCGACAGTTCGGTGGCGTGATCATCACCAACTATCTGCACCGTCCGTTATTTCCCAACATCATCGATGTCATCAGCCCTGGCGGTGTCCTGATCTATGAAACCTTCATGGTCGGGCATGAACGGATTGGCCGACCCTCGAGCCCCGCCTATTTGTTGGAGCCGGGTGAGTTGCTGACCGCTTTTGGTGAGCGGCTTCAAGTGGTGGCGTTTGAGCAGGGGGAGGTGTCCTCACCCCGCCAAGCGGTCGTGCAGCGGATCGTCGCCCGGGCCCCATCGCCCGATAACCTGCCGACCACATTACCGTCATCGGGGGCGAATTCCCCTTGGTGACCGGCTAGGCAGCAGATAGGCTCTAACAACTTGAAAACAGAGCCAATCTGATGACCAATCTTCCAACTGGCCAACTCCCTACCGGTAAAGTTACCGCCGCCGTTGTGCAGGCAGCACCTGTGGTTTTCGACAGAACCGCAACCATCGATAAAGCGGCCGATTTAACCGCTAAGGCGGCGGGGCAGGGCGCTAAGATTGTGGTGTTCCCTGAGGCCTTTGTGTCGGCCTATCCCAAGGGGTTGGATTTTGGGGCTCGGCTGGGCATGCGGCTGCCTGAGGGGCGGGAGGATTTCCGCCGGTATTTTGAGAGTGCGATTGATGTCCCTGGCCCGGATTTCGACCGGCTGGCGGGTATCGCTAAGGATAATGGCGTTTACCTGGTCATGGGGGTCATCGAACGCGATGGTGGCACGCTTTACTGCACGATCCTAAACTTCGGACCCGATGGCACTTATCTCGGTAAACACCGGAAGCTGATGCCCACCGCGCTTGAGCGCCTGGTTTGGGGTTTCGGCGATGGTTCGACCCTGCCGGTGTTTGACACCCCCCATGGCAAGCTGGGCGGTGTCATCTGCTGGGAAAACTATATGCCGCTCTTGCGGATGGCGATGTATGCGAAGGGCGTGAACATCTACTGCGCCCCCACCGCCGATGACCGGGATAGCTGGCCCGCAACCATGACCCATATCGCGCTGGAGGGACGGTGTTTCGTCTTAAGCGCGTGCCAGCATCTGACCCGTGGGCAGTGCCCGGATGATTATGATGCGATCCAGGGGGATGATCCCTCAACAGTGCTGATGCGTGGTGGGTCGATGATTATCTCGCCGCTGGGTCAGGTTCTCGCCGGGCCTTCTTATGAGCCTGAAACTATCCTGACCGCTGAGCTAGACCTCGATGAGATTGCGCGCGGTAAGTATGATTTCGATGCGGTTGGGCATTACGCCCGGCCAGATGTGTTCCGCCTTCATGTTGATGAGCGACCGCAAACACCGGTCGTCACCACCACAACCCAGGCAAATGATCCCTTTGCCGATAACGACGCTTAGAAAAGGATTTAGTTGATGAAGCTTTCTGCTGCTTTGCTTGCCGCTGCCCTAATGGTTGTGCCGCTCGCTGCCCAGGCTGATCACGATGTTCACAACCGGGATTATGGCCATCATCAGATGACGATGAGCAGCCCGCATGACGTGCCAACCACCGTGCAACGGCTAAAGGCTGCGATTGAGAAGCGCGGCGCTAAAGTGTTCGCGGTAATTGATCACGCGGCGGGTGCAGAGAGTGTGGGTAAGGCTCTCCGCCCGACCACCACTGTCATCTTTGGCAATCCAAAGCTGGGTACGCCGATCATGATTGCCAATCAGAAGGCAGCATTTGATCTGCCTCTGCGGGTCTTGGTGATGGAGGATGAGAGTGGTCAGACGATCCTGCTGACCAATGAGCCAGCCTATTACCAAGAGACCTATCGCCTGCCTGAAACCCTGCCGCAATTGAAGGGCATGGATAAGGCGATCTTCAGCATCTTTACCGAGGTGGTTGGGCAGTAACGCCCAACCCAATCTCGATCCTAGCTCTTAGCCTAGGCAGTCGGTGTAGCCCGCGACCAACTGGCGGATGAATTTCTCATACCCGCCCTTGGTTGCGAACTCGGCATCGCCGAGCGGGTCGAGGATGCCCTTCTTGACCTCCAGGCCCTCGGCGATGGTGTTAATCGCCCGCGGCTCAAACTGTGGTTCGGCGAAGATGCAAACGATGCCGTCATTGGCCACTTCCTGGCGCAGGGCGCGAAGGCTTGCGGCACCTGGCTTCACCTCAGGGCTGACGGTGACCGCACCCTGGTAGTTCATGTCATAAGCCACTTCCATATACTGATAGGCATCATGGAAGGTCAGGAACGGCTTGTCTGAAACCGGCGCCAGCTTGGCCGCAACTTCTTCATCCAGTGCGGTATAGGCAGCGCGGACAGCGGCCAGATTGGCATCAAGTTTGACCTGTTGATCCGCGTCTAGGTCTGGGCGAACGGCACCGGCCAGACCCACGGCGATGGCCAGGGCATTCTCTGGATCCGTCCAGATATGGACGTCATCATCTCCGGCGGCATGGTTGTGGCCATGGTGATCGTGACCAGCATGCTCTTCGTGATCGTGATGGTCTTTATGATCGTCATGCCCATGATCGTCATGCCCATGATCGTCGTGCCCGTGATCATTGTGACCGTGGTCATCGTGGGCATGTTTTTCATGGTCATCATGGTCTTTATGATCGTCGTGGCCATGATCGTCATGCCCGTGATCATCATGGTCGCCATGGTGGTCATCGTGATGCCCATGGGCCTCTGGCCGGTACTCAAGCAGGGTTAGGCCCGGCAGTTCCATCGCTTCAATCTGAACCGCCGTTGGCGCCAAGGTGTCGAGCTTGCCAGCGAGGAAGGTTTCAAGGCCTTCACCAACCCACAGCACATAATCAGCATCGGCCAGGGTCGCCGCATCTGATGGGCGCAGGCTATAAGCATGGGGGGAGCCACCATTGCGGATCAGCAGGCTGGTTTCACCCACACCATCAAAAACATCACTTGCAATTGCCGCTAGCGGGGGAATGGTCGTCACCAGCTTTGGCGTCTCTGACTGGGCCATGCTGGTGGCGGCTAGACCGCTTAAGCTTAAGGCCAATGCGGTGGTGATTGTGAAACGTGCTGCGGCCATGGTCTAAATCCCCAATTATTACTGCCAGGATCGGCGGTATCTGGTGCCGGCTGTGATAATTGTTATGTTGTAACAATTCAATTCGTTTCGGACCGGCTAGTATGGCGCAAGAACACTCTCAGACTGCCTTTCCAGCGCATGATCACGACCATAAGGCGTGCATCGCTGACGGTATGGCTTTGGCTGAGGCGCGGGCCATGGCACGTGGTCAGCGCTTCACACCACAACGCCGTCGCGTGCTTGAGATTTTGCTGGCCGATCATCGACCACTGGGTGCCTATGAGATCCTGGACCGGATGGCCGATAGTGATGGCAGTACACCAGCCCCACCAATTGCCTATCGTGCCCTTGAGTTTCTACAAGAGCTTGGCGTCGTGCACCGCATTGATCGCCTCAACGCCTTTATGGCCTGTGGCCTTGATCATGGTGGTGAAGATTGTGCCTCTGATTGTGCCAATGGCACCGCTTTCCTAATTTGTGAGCGCTGTAATTGTGCGGCCGAACTCACCGGCGACACACTGCGCAAGCAACTTACGACCCTCGCCGAGAACGCGGGTTTTGCCATGCGGTCGGCGACGGTTGAGTTGATGGGCGTTTGCCCGAAATGCCGGGATGCCGGGTAATGAGCAACGCGTTGATCTCTGCCACCGGCCTTGGGATCAAGGCTGCCGGTCGCTGGCTGATCCACGATATCGATGTGAGTATCGAACCGGGTGAAGTGGTCACCGTGATCGGCCCCAACGGCGCCGGTAAGACGACCATGATCCGTGCCCTGCTGGGCCTGATGAAGCCCGATGCGGGCAGCATTGAGCGCCAGGCTGGCCTAACCATTGGCTATGTACCGCAGAAACTCTCCATTGACCCGACGCTGCCGCTTACTGTCCGGCGGCTAATGACCCTAATGCGCCCCGCAAGCCGCGCAGAGGTGGAATCGGCGTTGGCCGAAACTGATGTTGCCCACCTTATTGATCGGCCGGTTCAGGCCCTCTCTGGCGGTGAGACACAACGGGTCCTGCTTGCCCGTGCTCTGGTCCATAAGCCAAAGCTGCTGATCCTCGATGAACCGGTGCAGGGGGTGGATTACGCGGGGGAGGCCGCGCTCTACCAATTGATCGGGGCACAGCGGGACAAGCTGGGCTGCGGTATCTTAATGGTTAGCCATGATCTGCATGTGGTCATGGCCTCAACCAATCGGGTGGTCTGCCTGAACGGTCATATTTGTTGTTCCGGCCAGCCCCGGGAGGTGAATGTGCATCCCGAGTATCACCGTCTGTTTGGTGATCGGGTGCGCGAGGCCTATGCCGTCTATCAGCATGCCCATGATCATCACCATGATGCCGATGGTCGGCCAATTGCAGGCCAGCACCATGATGGCTGTGACCATGGCCATGAACCATCAAAGCAAGCAGCGGCCGGGGAGTAGCGGATATGGATGATTTTCTGATCCGCGCCTTGTTGGCTGGTATTGGGGTTGCCCTGGTGGCGGGGCCCATGGGCTGTTTCGTTGTCTGGCGGCGCATGGCCTATTTCGGCGATACCGTCGCCCACGCATCCCTGCTTGGGGTTGGTCTGGCCCTGATCCTTGAGGTCGACCTTACCCTCGGCGTTCTGGCCACCAGCTGTGTTGTGGCCACGACCTTGTTCGCGCTTCAAGGTCGGTTGCAAATCGCAACTGATACCTTGCTCGGTATCCTTTCCCACTCCGCATTGGCGGTTGGTTTGGTGGCGATCTCGCTGCTCTCGGGTCTGCGGATTGATCTGTTGAGCTATCTGTTCGGGGATATTCTGGCTGTTGCCTGGTCTGACCTTGTTGTCATTTGGGGCGGTGCGGCGCTGTTGCTGGGGCTTATGATCAAGCTGTGGCGGCCCTTGTTAGCCATCACGGTCTGCCCTGATGTCGCGGCGGCGGAGGGGTTGCCCGCCCAGCGCACGCGACTTGTCTATGTGCTGGCCCTTGCCGTTTTGATCGCCCTGTCCATGAAGTTGGTGGGCATCCTATTGATCACATCGCTGCTGATCATCCCGGCGGCCGCGGCACGACCCTTCGCCAAAAGCCCTGAGATGATGGCCATGATGGCGGCGGGGTTGGGGTGCCTGTCTGTGGCCGGTGGCCTTGGTGCCTCCCTGACCTTCGACACGCCTTCTGGTCCGTCCATTGTGGTGGCGGCGGTGACGTTGTTTATCCTGGGCCTCGCGATACCGCGGCGGCGAGCCGGTGCCTAATCAAGGCCGCGCCTAGTCGAACCCGTGGAAGCTGGCGAAGGTGTCTAACCCTTCGCGTCGACTGATCAGCCTGTTCGCGATGGCATCTGTATCCGCGTAGCCCATGGCCATCCCGAAGGCCAAGGTGTGGTCGGCTGAGATACTCAAATGCTTCTTCACAATCGAATGGTAGTTGCACCAGCTTTGCTGCGGGCAAGTGTCGAGGCCATGGCTGCGGGCCGCCACCATAATCGATTGCATAAACGCGCCAAGATCAATCCAAGAGCCATATTCCAGCTTCTGGTGGATTGAGAAGAATAGGCCAACCGGCGCATCGAACAGCAGGAAGTTGCGCCCATGCTGGGCAATCATCTTCTCTTTCTCACCCTTCTGGATGCCTAGCAGGCCATAGAGGTCCCAACCGAGCGCCCGCTGCCGGGATTTCCAGGGATCGCCCAGCTCATCGGGGTAGTAGGCATATTCCGGGGCATCTGGCTTCTGCCCTGCCATATGGGCGGCGTGCTGCTCGGCAACCAGGGCGTCGCGCACGGCACCGGTACAGACATGCAAGTGCCAGGGTTGGGTGTTGGTTCCGCTGGGTGAGCGGGCGGCCACCTCAATGATGTGCTTAATCAGCTCGGGATCGACCGCATCAGATTTGAACGCGCGGGTTGAATGGCGGGAGGTGATGGCCTCCTCAACCGCGTTGCGGGCCTCGGGCAGGGCAGCGGGTTGATAATCATCCGGCGTCGTCATGGGCTGATCCTTTAGGTTAGGCGCGGCTTACCTGTACCGGGCCGTGCAGGTCAAAGCCGGCATGTTCATAGCCACGCTTCAAATCGTCGATGTGCTTCTGCATCCAGCGGCGGGTCTCGCCCGGGTCGCGCTGTCTCATGGCGCCCAGAATGTGCTCATGCGCTTCAACGTTCCGGGTGGTGGCCTGGGACAGTTGGCTCATCACCTTGCTGACCGCCGGGTTGAACATCAGATTGATCGGCTCCCGCGCTAGGATCAGGACACGGTTGCCTGATGCCTCGCCAATGATCTCATGGAATTTGCGGTCCAACTCAATCGACTGTTTGGGTTGGCTGACCACGGCGCGCGCCTCTTCGATATTGGCCTCCAGCGCGTCCAGCTGATCGTCGGAGATGTTGGTGGCCGCCGCTTCAGCAATCGCTGGTTCCACTGTGATCATCGCGCCCCAAAGCTCCATGAAGGTGACTTGATGCATGGTGAGCGCGCGGCTCATCCCGGCGGCGAGTTGATCTTTCGATGGGGTGCTGACGATCAGGCGGCGGCTGCTCGCCCGCTCAACCAGGCCGGTCTGCTCCAGCAGTCGGATAGCCTCACGAACCGTGGAGCGATTAACGCCGAACTGACCAGCCAAATCGGTCTCGGTCGGCAGCTTGGCACCGGGCTTGAGGCGGCCCTTCATGATCTCGCCTTCAATCGCATCATAGAGGCGGCGATAGGTGGGGGCCGTGTTGATCTTGGCAAAACTCGCCATGGTTTTTGTCCCTAGTTTTTGTTGGCAGTTTTATCGGAAGCGGCGGCTAGGCGTGATTTCATAACGCGCTTAGCAATGGCCCAGCGATGCACCTCGGATGGGCCGTCATAAATACGGAAGGCGCGGATATCCTGGAAGATGCTGGCGACCACCGTATCGTCACTAACACCGGTCCCACCAAGGATCTGCACAGAGCGGTCGGTAACGCGGTAGAGCGCTTCAGACACCGCGACCTTGGCCATGCTGCTCTCATGTCGCCCCTTGCGATCCTGGTCGAGGATCCAGGCCGTGTGCCAGACCATCAACCGTGCCTGGTGAAGGTCTAATTCATTATCCGCAATCTGGGATGATAGGCCGCCATGCTCGGCCAGCTTCTGGCCAAAGGCACTGCGTTGTGCGGCGTAATCGCAGGCAATGTCATGGCATCGCTGGGCGGCACCCAACCAACGCATGCAATGTGTTAGGCGGGCGGGCGCCAGACGCACCTGCGCATAGCGAAAGCCCTCACCCAACTCACCTAAGATGGCCTCAGGCCCAACACGCAGGTTATCGAATACCACCTCGCCATGGCCGCCGGTGAAGCTGCGATCGATGGTATCCATGATCCGCTCAACCCGGAAAGCCGGATCGGCTGGATCGAATAGGAACATGGTGGCGCCATGGGCGTCGGCGACCCCTTCCGGCACCATGGCCATAACGATGCCAATCTCGGCGCCATCAGCACCGGTGATGAACCATTTGCGGCCGTTGATCACCCATTCATTACCGTCTGGCACGGCGGTGGTCTGTAGCAGGCCCGGATCGGCACCGGCACCGCCGGGTTCAGTCATGCAGAAGATTGAGCGCTGCTCACCCGCTGCTAATGGCTTCAGGTAATTTGCCTGCTGCTCTGACGTGGCGATCTTCTCCATCATCGCCATGTTGCCCTCATCCGGCGCCATGCAATTCAGCGCGGTCGGCCCAAGGGGGGAGTAACCCGCCGCCTCAAATACCAGGGCCTGCCCCCGATGGTTTAGGCCAAGGCCACCAAACTTCTTTGAGACATGGGGGGCAAACAGTCCCGCCTGTTTTGCCAGGGCATTCATCTCTCGGCGTAGATCGTCACTCGGCCCGTGCTGGCCCCAACGCTCATCCCGTTCAAACGGGATGATCTTCTCCACGACAAAGTCGCGGGTACGGTCGAACAAATCCTGCTGTTCGGGGGTGGGGGTAAAATCAATCATGCGGGCGGCTAGCCTGATTGCTGGAGCGTACGATTGTCGGACATGTTGGCGCGCACTTTAGGCGCTTGATTTCGGCCCTGTCCATCACCTCTTAAAATTGGTTGTGCAATTTTATCCAAGACCCAAAGCACGGGTCATGGCAGGCTGTTGTGACGATGACTAAAGCAGTTCCTCAATCTGAGACCGTCGATACCGATCGCCTACAGGGTGGTGAGAAAGCGCATTTCTGGCGCCGGCATGATTACGACAATCTGGAATGCTTGAGCGCGAACTTCACCGATCATCAATACGATCTGCACACCCATGACACCTTTGCCTTTGGCGTGATCACCGCGGGGACTGAGCGATTTATGTGCGATGGCCGCGAATATGTGGCCAAGCCCGGGCAACTTTGCCTGGTGCATCCAGGTCAGGTGCATGATGGCGGCCCGGCCGATAGTGGCTTCACCTACCGAATGTTCTATCCGTCGGTGAGCTTGCGGACCAACCGCGCTTATGAGCTGCGTGATGGTCGTGATGACATGCCAACCTTTGCCAACCCGGTGATCGACGATCCAATCCTGGCCGATATCGCGGTTGAACTGCATAAACGGCTGGAGGCACAGCCAGACAGCATGGCGATCGATCAGGCCTTGGAGCAGATGCTCGCCATGCTGATTGATCGGCAAATGGCGACCGAGGATTGGTAGGCAAACTTCAACCCAGATAAGGCAAGCCGAACGGCGCGGGCCTACATGGACGCGAATTTCGCCGATGATATCGGGTTGGATGACCTAGCTCAGGCAACCGGGGTTAGCCGGTACCAGATCCTGCGCCGGTTCAAGACGGCGTATGGTTTTACGCCTCATGCCTATTTGATCGACTGCCGTGTGCGGGCCGCGCGTAAGCGTCTAGCGGCGGGTGAGGCACCGGCCGATGTGGCAACTGATTGCGGCTTCTATGACCAAAGCCATCTGAACCGCGCCTTTAAGGCCCGGGTGGGTGTGACACCAGCCCGGTATCGGGCACTCTAGCCACCCGCGATCAATCTCAGCATTTCGTATTCTGGCCGCTTCGGTCTATGCTGCGCCCGTTCAAGGGAGCATGGGCGCTCTGGAGGCCAGATTGGGCATCCTGTCAAAAATCACGACCTTAATCGGGCATACCGATGAGCCACCGGTTTGGGGCCAACAGGCCGCAAAACCGATGTCTGATGGCGCGCTTTATGCCGAGCCACCAATCGATTTAGGCGCGGTTGATCTGTGCGGCATCAATGGTGTGGATGTTCAACTCAGTGATGGTTGGACCGCAACCGATGGTGACCTTTGCGGCACGGAGATGATGCTGCGCTTCGCCGATGGTGCGCAGCACCGCGTGCGGGTCATGCTGCTGCTGCGCCACCCGGATGATGGGGTGGTAATCGTTGCCCATTGTTTTGAAGTGGCGGAAACGCGCTACTTCCCCGTCTCCGCCATTGATGCGGTGGTTGAGAAAACCGGAGAGGCGGCAAGCGCACCAGAGTTCCTGCGCAATGCGCTGCAGGTTGATCTTGAGACAGGGGACAAGGCTGGCGCTGGGGTTGAGGCACGGCGCCGCTTTGCCGATGGCTGGCGTATTCTGGCCGCCATTGCCCATGCCGATGGATTTATGGATGACCGGGAAGTCGACGTGATCACCGACTATCTTGGCTCTGAATGCGAGTTACTGCGCATGGCCTGGGGTGAGGAAGATGACGCAGCGATGTTTGCGTTCATCCGTCGTCAGCGCCCGGGTGCAGCCTTGCTGGGGCATTGCCTAGCCGGGCTTGAAGAGGCCGGGGAAGAGGCTTGCGAACGCTTAGTCGAATTCGCCTATGACCTGATGGAATCTGACGGTGTGGTTGATGAGACCGAGGCCGCATTGCTGGATGAGATTGAGGCCGCCCTCGATGCCGCGATGATGGCTGCTGAGGATGGGGATGATGACCTCCTCGATGAGGGTGACGAGCTGGCCGAGCCTCGCGCTGAATAACCTGCAATATCTTCCAAGACCTTAAGTTCTGGTGACGACATGCTGATCGGCATGATCCACCGGTTTTGAAGGTCTGGTTCAATGGCAGAAGACCAACACGCGCAAAACACAACCCAAGACAGCCCGAACACCTGGCGAGAGTTTGGTAAGGGCGTGCTCGATATGGCGCCCCTCCTCATCGGTTTGGTGCCATTTGCCCTCGTCTTTGGGGCGCTGGCCGCTGATCGCGGCATGTCACCGCTTGAGGTTGGGCTGATGAGTGGGCTGGTGATCGCCGGTGGCTCACAGTTCGTGGCGCTTGAGCTTTGGGCCGATCCGCTGCCCGTCCTACTGCTTGGCCTCTCGGCCCTACTCGTCAATTCTCGCCACATTCTAATGGGTGCCACCGTTGCCCCGCAGGTCAAAGGCTGGTCGCCCGGCACCCGGTATCTGGCCCTGTTTCTGATGGTGGATGAGCTTTGGGCCCTGGCCCTGCGACGCAGTCGGGTCGCCACGCTGACCCCGGGTTATTGGTTTGGACTTGCCATTGTGTTGTGTCCCGCCTGGGTGGCGCTGACCGTGATCGGGGCAATTGGTGGTGGCTTCCTGCCGGAGAATGCGGCCCATGATTATGGCCTCGATTTCGCCCTCGCGGCGGTCTTCCTCGCCCTGCTGAAGGATTTCTGGCAGGGCCCGCGGATTAGTTTAGCGCCCTGGGTCACCAGCGCGTTGGTGGCCGTCGCCGTGCATCAGATTTTCCCTGGCCCCTGGTATGTGGCGGCGGGTGCCGTCGCTGGCCTACTCGTCGCCCTGATCCAACCACCAGTGCCCAAAGCCACTGCGGATGAGGGGGTGTCATCATGACGATTAGCACCGCGGCGCTGGCGGCCATCTTGCTGATGGCCATTGCTACCTATCTCACCCGGATTGGTGGGGTGCTGCTGATCCAATATGTGCCGATCCGGGGGCGCCTTGCGACTGCGCTTGAGGCGATGCCTGGCGCCATCCTGATCGCGGTGATCGCACCGATTGCACTCGCCACCGGTTGGCCGGAGACCATTGCGGCCGCCATCGTGTTGGTCGCGGCCATCAAGCTGCACACCGCACTCGTCGTACTGGTCGGTATGGCTAGCGCGGGGCTGCTGCGGGCGCTGGCTGGGATTTAGGGCTTAAGCCGCTGGGGCGTGCTTATCCTTGGTGGGGTCAAGATAAGCATCGAACACCGCGGCCACATTCCGGCTTAACCGGCGGCCGGTTGGCGTTAGGCGCAAGCAGTTATCACTGACCAGGATCAGCCCATCCTCTGCCAAATGGTCGAGGCTTGGCAGCAGCCGGTCAAAGTGGTTGGCGTCGAGGCCCGCCTTGCGGCAATGCTCGGCCAGGTTCACCGTCTGCTCACACATAATGGCGGTGATAATCCCACGGCGCAGCTTGTCCTCTGGGCNCAATTTCACACCTCTCGCGATTGGGTGCTGGCCATTCTGGATCGCTTTCCGATAGTCGCCAATATGGGTGAGGTGCTGGGTGTAACCCTGGGGTAGGGCGCTAATCGATGACGCACCGAAGCCGAGCAGTACCTCACTTTGATCGGAGGTATAGCCCTGGAAGTTCCGTTGCCGCTCACCAGCGCTCCAACCTTCAGCAAGTGGATCATGGGGCAGGGCGTAGTGATCGAGCCCCACCTCAACATAACCAGCAGCCAGGATGGCGAGCCGTGCCGCCTCACTCTGTCTCAAGCGTTCGCCGATACCGGGCAGGCCCTTATCCTCAACCGTTGGGTCTTCGAGCAGTTTCTGATGCTTCTTGAACCACGGCACATGGGCATAGCCGAACACCGCCAACCGGTCGGGCTGTAACGGCAGCACCTGCTCAATCGTGCGCAGGACATCGGCCACCTCTTGCCCAGGCAGGCCGTACATCAAATCGAGATTGATCGCTTTAATCCCGGCGCGGCGGAGGCGATTAACCGACTCCTCAATCAGGGATAGTGGCTGCACCCGATTGATCCGCTCTTGGATCGCTGGGTTCAAATCCTGCACGCCCAGACTAACCCGGTTCATCCCACCCACGGCAAGGGCGCTGATGAAGCAATCGGTTAGATCACGTGGGTCCAACTCACAGGCAATCTCGGCACCCGCCTCAAAATCAAAACCCAGCTGCAAACAGCGGAGGATTGAGACAAGGTCGGCCGGCGCCAGCATATTCGGTGAGCCACCGCCAAAATGCAGATGGCCCACCGGCCCCACCCCCCGGGCACGTTCGTTGAGCGTGCGGTAGACAAGGGCAATCTCTTCGGTCACCAGATCGGCGTAATCGGCGACCCGGGTTTCATCGGTGGTGATGTTGGTGTTGCACCCGCAATACCAGCACAGCTTGTTACAAAACGGGATATGCAGGTAGAGCGACAACCGATCCTGTTGGGTCAGCGCACCCAACCACTCATGATAGGTGTCCGGCCCCACCGCATCGGTGAAATGCGGCGCCGTCGGATAGGACGTGTAGCGCGGCACCCGGGCTTCGGCATAGTGCATCAAATGGGCGGGCAGGGGCCGGGCCATGGACGCGATATCCGCCGTTGGCGCGGTGCTTGGCGCCTCAACAACAGAAGCCCCGGGCGACGGGGTCTTAGGTGATGTGGCCTCGGTTGAGGGAGGCTGTGAGGAGGGTGTCTGGTGCATCATGGGCAGGATAATGACCGGATCACCGCACCCCCACATTGATCCACGTCAAGGGAATGCACGCCGGTGCTATGCCGCTTCACTCCACCAAGTGGCGGGCCGATACCTGACAAAACTGGGGCTTGGTGCTGGTTCTGCCATCCCATGGCTCGGCAATGCCGGCCGTGACCAGCGCCGTGGCCAAGTCGCCCCGACCGTCATGAACCTCGGCGATGAAGCGGCCGCCATACTTACCGGGCCGCACATTAGTCAGCCAAACGGTCTGCCCCTCAACCCGGTCGCGCAGCCAGCGTGTCGCCGCCTCTCCCCGCTGACGCTCTGCCTCACAGGCTGGGCGGAATGTCTCCGGGGCCTGGATGTCCGGTAGGCGAATGCGGGCGTCGATGCGCATGCCGGGCCATGGCATCGCCTCAACCTCAATCGTATCGCCGTCAATGACACGGGTAACCAGCGCCGCAATCTGGCTTTCCGCCCCGATTGCCGGTTGTGATGCGCTCGTTACCCAAATCAGCGCCAGACCTAGTGTCAGGAAAATAATCCTCATGGCGCCAATACTCTCATGACGCGATAATTTGTCAACACGATACAACTTAAAAGTGTATAACTGCCTAAGCTGGCCAAGGCCCCGGTCAGCTGTTAAATAACCGCTGTGCCGACCGGCACCGGTAAGCGGGTGTAGCTCAGGGGTAGAGCGTCAGCTTCCCAAGCTGAATGTCGTGGGTTCGAATCCCATCACCCGCTCCAATCACTTTCCCTATTCAAATTCCTCCCGGCGCCCGTCTATGACGCGGCAAAGGCTAGGGTTTGTGCGTCCAGCAACTGACCCCGTGCGACCAGGAAGTCGACGACCACATCGGCAAGGGCGCGAAGCAGGGCGCGGTCTTCTGGGCTGAAGCAGGGGCGGGGCAGTTCATCGATGATGCAGAGGGTCCCGATGGCATGCCCCTCGGGCACAATCAGGGGCGCGCCCGCGTAGAAGCGGATCTTTAGCCCCTCCAGGACAAAGGGGTTGGTCTTGAACCGTGGGTCGCGCCGCGCATCCGGCACCACCATCACCTCCTCAGTCATCAGCGCATGGGTGCAGAAGGAGACGTCGCGATCAGTCTCAGTCGCGTCCAAACCACAGCGCGCCTTAAACCACTGCCGTTCAGCATCGACCAGGGTGATCAGTGCCGTGGGCACACCGAATTGGTGGCTCGCCAGGTTGACGATGTGATCGAAGGATTGCTCTGCCTCACTATCCAAAACACGGTAACGGCGAAGCGCGGCCAAGCGTTCGGTTTCATCCGAGGGGATCGGGTACCAAGCCATAAGCGAGAACAATCAGGTCCAGTAAGTAGCCATAAAGCGCCGCAAAACCTGGCGGTGCCAATCGCAAAAAATACCGCCCCAACGGTTAAGGAAATCCAAAAAATCCCGATCAATCGCAAAAATTTTTTCAACCAGCCCAAACATATGGCCGAATTTTGGTAACTTTCTGAAAATATTTAGTTATTGGGCTTTCTAGATGGGCTTGAAAGCGCGCATTAATTGATAATAATCGACAATATGGCCTCATTGTTTCCTTTCAGCTTTCAATTAACAGGCGCTCAATAATCCTTAGCGAACGAATGAAACAGCGAGGTTTATTGACCATGGCATTTAACATCGTCGGGCGGCCGGGATCGACTCCAGCCATATTCGGTGATGAGGCTGATATGAAGCTGATGACTAAGGTCAATATTGATCGCGTCACCGGGTCAGTAACCCTGGAACTCGCAAACCCCAACCCCCGCAAACGCCCGCAGCAAGTGCCGGTGACCGGGGCTCTCGCCAACATCATTGCCCAGGCTAAGAACGTCATCACGGTCGCCGTTGATCGCTTTGGCGAAACGGCGAAGGCTGAGCTGATCTCCCTCGACCCGCTTACCTATGGTGTCCGTCATGCGCTGGGCCAGGCCGAGCTGGATAAGACGGTTAGCGGCCTCATGACCGGTGGCAGCATGACGGTAGAAACCGTGGTGCACCGCGCAGGTTTGCGGCGGTTTAAGCGGTAAAGCCGCCCCGCCCGCCCGTTGGGCAACGCCACGGGCCTTAACTCTCCCAATCTCCCCCAGACCTCCCTTAGGTCTTAGATATGAAAGGTAACCTGCCCATGGGCTGGAACGATGACCCCTACGCTTCTCCCTTCCTTCGTTGGGTTGATCGCAACAAGCAACGCCTCGCCGCTGGTGCCGTTGCCGGTATTGCTGGCCTGGCCATTTTGATGAACACGGTGAACTTTGGCCCCACCCAGCTTGGTCCGGGGGCCGCCGCTGATTGGATGCAGGGTGAGGTGCGATATGAGCAGGTCATTGATACCTCGCCAGGTGAGGAGGCAGTCCTACAAATCAATGGTTGGCAGCTGGAAGAGGGGCGCTATGCCTATCCTGGAATTGTGGTCATTGCCGGTGACATCACCACCGACAATTTCCGCCTAAGTGCTGACCAGATCATCGTCGATGGTTCAATCGACGCCACCGGCGTGGTGTTGGAAGCCCGCCAAGCACCAGAAGACGCGGTTGAACGTCCCGGGCTTGGCACCGTTGATGTCGAGGGCGGGGTTGAGATGACCGATAGCCGTATCGGCTCACGCCACACGACCCAGATTAATATTGCCAATGATCTAACCGGCACGGATAGCGAGCTGCGCGCGGGTGAGATCAACCTGGCTGGTTGGGCCGCCGGTAACAACCTGACCTTCAACGGTCATGCCATCACACTTGATGGCGGGGTTGATGGTAACCGCATCACGCTGAACACCCAGTTCGGCTTGGATAAACAGCATATCGATGGCGACCTCTATAAGGTCAGCCTGGGTGGTGACATCGTTGTCCATGGTGGCATTTATGGTGATGGCAATCGCGTGCTGGGTGGCCAGGTGCAGATCGGCGGCGATGTGGAGGCAAGCAACCTCACCATTGAGGGCTACCTGCCAGAAACTCACGAGAAAGACGTGTCGATCGTTATGGTGCCGACCCCGGTGCCAAACGGGAATGGCGGCACCACGATCAGCTTGCGTCCCCAAACCAACGTCGATTGGAACCCGCAAGGCCTGTTCGATGCCGATAGCACGACCCCGGCGGTGACCATTGCTGGCTACACCTCAGGTCACAACATCACGATTGAGGGTAATGCCGGTGTGGTCCATGGCGGCTATGACAGCCAGAACGTGACGGTCAGCACGAGCTTTGAGCGGCCAATCACCCAAGATCGCGGCATCACCATCACCGCCCCTAAAACGGCGATGAGCCCAGCCTAAGCCGGCCGCTACAATTGCAGCGGGTGTGCCGGTGCGCTGAACGACCAGTAGAGCAGCGAACCCCCAAACCATGTGAGCAGTAGGCCACCACCGATAAGCAGGGTGGCACTCGCAAGGCCGATGAGGTTGGCACTGCCGTGGCGGCTAGCGAACTGGCCGATTTGATCCCGGGCAAGGATGGTCACAATGGCCAAGAGTGAGATCGCAATCGCAGTCCCGCTGGACATGGCGAGCACGGCAAAGAAGCCGAGCGCTGTCTGACCAATCGCACTGGCAAACACCAGGACAAGAATGGCACCGGTGCAAGGGCGTAACCCCATGGATAGGATAACCAGTGCCATGGCGCCCAGGCCCTGGCGCGATTTCTCCACCTGCGCCGCATCGGCGACATGATGATGGTCACAGCACCCATCATGGTGGTGATGCTGATGTTCATCACCATGGTGATGGTGAGGCGACGCCTTGGCTAGGGAGCCACGTAAAGACCGGCCACCACGTAGCAATAGCCAGAGGCCGAGGCAGAGCACGAGTGCGAAGCTGACCCGCTCACTCCAATCCACCGCGAGATCGGTGTAACCAACCAGGGACCCAACCACCAGAACGACGCCGTAAACCAAGATGATGGCCGTCGCCCCCTGCACCATGGCGCCGAGGCTGGCGAGTAAGACACCACGGGCCAGCCAGGCGGGCTGGGTTGCCAGATAGGTGGTGATGATCACTTTGCCATGGCCGGGTCCGGCGGCATGGAAAAGCCCGTAGAGAAAGCTGAGGCCCACAACCCACCAGGCGGCCGCGGGATCGCCACTGACCTGCTGAAAGCCAGCGATCAGCCGCTCATGCAGGTCACGCTGGGCTTCAAACACGGTGAGGATAAGATCCTGCCACATGGGCGCTTAGACCTCGTCACAGGTGATGGTGACGGTCTCCGTGAACAACCGGCCGAGGCCTTCCGGGGCGGTGACCTGTGGTGGGATGCTGGCGGCGAACAGGATCTGCTCCGTCGTTGGGGTTGGCTCAATCAACTCGTGATGGCAGTGATCATCCAGGCCCTCAATCACGATGGCATCGCCGTCTAGGCTGTGCCGCATCTGAATGTAATAGGTTGGATCAAACACCTTATAGGTCATGGGTAGGCCCGCAGCGCCGCCGGTGACCGGGACGGTAAACTGCATCTGGATTTGCTGGTTGATCAGCATGGTCTGGCCTTTGACCGCCTCACCAATCCCAATCGGCCTGTCGCCCTGACTAACCTCCGTGAAGTAGTCGAAGGCCGCCAGTTCTGAGAGGTTTTGGCCCATGATCTCATCCAAGGCCCGCTGCTGCTCGTCAGCGCTGGCGCCACGAAGGTCGAAGAGGGCAAAGGCGGTATAGGCCGGGTCAAACAACCAGAGTTGTTTCAGGGCACTAAGCTCACCTGCCGCATTAAAGACCGCGGTAACCTTAATATCGATAAAGGCATGGGGATGGGCGCGGGCTTTGCTGACCGGCATCAGCGCCAGGATCAGCATCAGTGATAGGGCAATGGGACAGCCGCACCGCCTAGCCATCGGTATCGGCCAATTCAGCATCATCAGGCTTTGGCACGCCCATATGCTTATCACCGCGCTTCTGGGCCAGCTCAACCTGCCGTTGCCGCTCAGCGAAGCGTGCGCGGTCTTCATCGGTGAACTCATCAATGCATCGCGGGCAGCTGACACCCAACCGATAGGCTGGATGGAGTTTATCGGCCTGGGACACCGGGCGACGGCACGCGCGGCACATGTCGTAATCGCCGGTCTCTAACCCCTGGCCGACGGATACCCGCTCATCAAAGACAAAGCATTGGCCATGCCACCGGCTCTCATCCTCCGGTACATCCTCAAGGTATTTCAGGATGCCGCCCTTTAGGTGGAAGACATCTGAGAGCCCCTCATCAACCAGCCAGGATGTCGCCTTCTCACACCGGATGCCGCCGGTGCAGAACATGGCGAGTTTCTTACCCTCAAACCGCTCCGCATTGGCACGCCACCAATCGGGGAATTCGCGGAAGCTTTGGGTGTCTGGGTCCACCGCCCCGTCAAAGCTGCCGATTGAGACTTCGAAATCATTGCGGGTATCGATCAGCACCACATCATCCTGGGCGATGAAGTCGTTCCAATCCTTCGGCTCGATATAGTGGCCAACCCGGGCGGCTGGGGTCACGCCCTCAACACCCATGGTCACGATCTCACGCTTCAACCGCACCTTCATCCGGTGGAAGGGTTGATCGGCACTGCCGCTCTCTTTCCAGATTAGGTCATTACAGCCGGGCAGGGTGCGGATATGGGCGATGGCAGCATCGATGCCTTTCCGGCTGCCGGCGATGGTGCCGTTGATCCCCTCAGGCGCCAGCAAGAGCGTGCCGACGACGCCATTTGCCTCGCACAGCTCAAGCATAGGCGCGCGTAAGGCTTCCGGGTCTTCGAACCGGGTAAACTGGTAAAGGGCGGCAACAATCCAACGCATGATGCCCGCGTTGTAGCCGATCGGCGCAGTGCTGCTCAACCACGCCGATGACATGGTAGGTTAGCGTTGTTGTGAAGCGTAATGTCGGACGAGCGATGGCCGTCACCTCTGAAACCGCTGCTGGGCTTACCCAGGATCAGAAAAAGCCAGGCTTTAGCCTTGGCGCTGTTTGGAACAGCCCGTGGCTGCTGATGCTGCTGGCCGCCATTACCGGTCATGCCTTTGCGGTCCATGGGGTTGGCCTTTATGGCGCCCTGCACGCGGGTAGCATTTACGATTTGGGTGTCGAGGTCATCTATGCGGAGGAGTTCATCTTCCGCGTACCCTTAGTCCTCGGCTTCCTGGCGCTGTTCGCCCGCGACCTTGGCTTGCGGATGTTGCTGCTGGCCACCGCCATTGCCTTTGGCTTGAACAGCCTCGACTTCTTCGATGGCATCTTGCACCGCTTCCTAGATCAGAATGATCTCTACCCGCTGTCTCTGCGGCGCGGCGACCCAAGCCAGGCGGTGAACTCACAAATCCCGATCAGCTTTGCCTATCTGATCGTCTATCTGGGGCTCGTGGTATCCGCCTTGATTAAGGCGCGCCGGAGTATCTCTCGGATATTCCTGCTGCTGATCATGACAGCGACCCTGGGCACGACGACCCTGTTCCATCAGCTACTGCTCGACGGGGCCTTGGTTACGGCGATTGATCAAGAGCGGATGATCCATCGCCAGCACCTGAGCGCCATTGCCACTGTGCCGGATGAGGGGACTTTTGAGCGCCTCTGTGCGGTCAGTGCGACCAACTGCGTGGTGGGTGATATGACGGGTCCGCCCCCGGCCAATGCCGATCCCGCCATTAATCAGGCCATCGTGCAGGCTTTCGGTCGCTTACAATCCGGACAATCGGAAACCGCCACCCATGCCGAGGCACAGATTGTCGGCGCACTGGATCTCGACCTTCGGGGTAAGCAGTTTGTCCTCCACCGGGAAGGCGAGCGATATCGCCTCGCGGTTGATATGGGGTCCTATAACCACTTGCCAGCCCGGTATAAGGTCTATTTCGGGACGCTGATGATCTTTGCCCATCTATGGTGGGTCTATGGCGGTATCGCCCTGCTTAGCTTCCACCGCAGTAAGTTTGCCTGGCGTTTTGCCAAGCAGCTGACAGTGCCGAAACAGGGTTAGGTTGGCCGCTTTAGCGCGGCGCGCTCCCGCTCAACCACCTCCCGGCACCAGCACCCTTCAAGGTGATCATTGACCAGCCCCATCGCCTGCATGAAGGCATAGGCCGTCGTGGGGCCAAAGAATTTCCAGCCGCGCTTCTTCAGGTCCTTCGATAACGCGATGGAGGCAGGTGTTTTGGTAATCTTTGACAGGGTCGCGTAGTCAAACCGCTTAGGCCGTTCGGATGCCGGTGGCTCAAAGCGCCAGACATAGGCAGCGATTGAGCCTTCCTGTTCAATCAACTCAAGTGCGCGTTGTGCGTTGTTGATCGTCGCCTCAATCTTCCCGCGATGGCGTATGATTCCGGCATCCTGAAGCAGGCGCTCAACATCCGCATCACCAAACTTGGCCACCTCAGCCGGTTCAAAATTGGCGAAGGCGGCGCGGAAGTTCTCCCGCTTGCGCAGGATGGTTAGCCAGCTCAAGCCCGACTGAAACCCCTCCAGACAGATCTTCTCAAACAGGGTGCGGTCATCGGTGGTCGGCCGCCCCCATTCATAGTCGTGATACTCGATGTAATCGGCATGCCCGCCGTGCCACCAGCACCGCGCCTTGCCGTCATCACCAATGATTAGGCCGTTCTCACTCATTCTTGGGTCCTAGGATTTCTCAGCCTTCGGTGCGTTTGCGATCGCTGAAATTAGATAGCCACGCAACCATTCGGCGGCCTTTTTATTAAGGCCATGGGCGATTTTCATCTGGCCCTTATCGCCTGCGATGATGACCGGGTTCATGAAGTTATCGGTCAGCACCCGCACTTCCTCAATATCACCCATGCGAAGCCGTTCAACAGGGCTTTTCACCCCAAAGTTCTGGCCGACAGCATCATGCCATTCCAACCCCTCAGGCGTGATCATCAAGTGGCGTGAGTGTTTCGCTTCCATCCGCATAATGAAGATCGGCAGGGCGACGAACATCACGCCCATCAAGACAGCGGCGAACCAGGCATCGCTATCGCCCTCCATAAGGGCGGCGCCCCCGGCGATGATCCCAACCACCGGGAAGATTGAGAGGAAGACCCGCGGCAGGCGGGAGACCTCAACATGCACCTTGATATGGGGTTTGCCGCCGCTTCTCTCATACTCAACCGTTAAGCCTTTAGGTGGTTGAGAGTTGGGGTCGAAAGTATCGGCCAGGCCGCCGCTTGCCACCTGTTCACTAATCGTTTGGTCAAGCGCGTCGCTGGCCCGGGCGGTGATGCTGTTGCCATCCTGGCGGAGGAGGGGAATGCCCAATTCTTTGGATAGGGCCTCAGCCTCATCACGTAAGGGACGGCGGCCGGTTTTTACCTTGATGGGCACCGACCATTTTTCCTCCAGATGCGCGAGCTCAAGGATCTGATAGGTGGTCGAGCTGTTCTTCCGCTTCACCACATATTCCCGGCTTAAAACGCCGGCGAACTCTGTGAAGTAGATGGTGCGGTGGCGGTTGCCCGTGATGCTGCGCCAGTGAATATCCAGCGCCTTATCCATGACCGTCACCTCGGCCCGTCTAAAGACGGCAAGGGTCGCAAAGATGCCGGTTATCGTGATGATAATGGCGGGCAAGATGAAGAGGATGGCACCATCTTTGCCCTCGCTCGTCATGATCTGGTCCAGATGCATGAAGCCGGGAAAGGCCAGGAATGCGGCCATAAACAGGCCAAGCGCCAGGGTGCCAAACACATTGCCCTTCAGGGTCATGCGCTCCCCGTTCTTAGTCACATCGAAATCGTGACGTGAGAGGGAGACGCCCCAGAAACTGCGGCCCATACGCGGTTTGATTTGGCTGTCGTTATAGCGGTTTGTGCTGTCCGCCCCAGCTTCATAGCCAAGAGTCATGGTCTGTTTGACGTCATATTAGCAAGTGATCTTGGCACTGTACCTGATCCGCACCGTGATCCGCGCCGGAAAATCATCCGGCCAGCGCATCGGTGATGGGGTGATGCGAAAGGTTTATAGTCTTACCGCATCCTTTCCTAGGTGCTTGTTTTTAGGGGATAAATCGCATGGAAATCTTAATCACGCTCGGCGTGCTTGGCCTGTTGGCGTTTATCGTTATCGGTATCTACAACCGGTTGGTTGCCCTTCGGCAGAATTGTGAGAATGCCTTTGCCGATATTGATGTGCAGCTGAAGCAGCGGCGCGATCTGATCCCTAATCTGGTGAATACGGTGCAGGGCTATGCCGGGCATGAGGAGAAGGTGCTGCAAAGCGTGACCGAGGCCCGTGCCGCCGCCATGGCTGGTGGCAGCCTGGAGAAGCAAATGGCTGCTGAAGCCCAGGTCAGCCGGGCACTGTTCGACCTTAAGGCCGTGGCAGAGGCCTATCCAGATTTGAAGGCGGATGAGAATTTCCAAAAGCTGCAGGATGAGCTGAGCGATATCGAGAACAAGATCGCCGCTGCCCGCCGCTTCTTCAACAACGCGACGGCTGAATTCAACACGGCGGTTGAGGTATTCCCCGCTGTCCTGTTTGCCGCGAGCTTTGGCTTCCACAAGCGCGAGTTCTTTGAACTGCCGGAGGATAGCCGCGCCGAATACGACAAGCCGCCCGAGGTATCGTTTAGCTAAGGCTAGCGAGCGGAACCCATGCAAACCGTCGGCTTACAAACCGCGATCTGGAACAACAATCTTCGCAGCTTTGCGATGCTTCTGATGTTCCCGGTGCTGATCTATGTGGTGCTGTTCATCGTTGCGATTGTTGGGGCCCAGTTCCTCGGTTGGAACGAGTTGTTGATCGATGGTCAGCGCTTGCGAATTCCGGGGCCGGTGGAGGTCCTGACCGATGGGCTGCCGACGGCGTTTGAGGTTCTGGCCTTACGCGTCGCGGCCGGTGTGTTTGCCCTCGTTACCATTTGGTACATCTTCGCCTTCTTCTTCCAGGAGCGGTTGGTCGATAGCTTTGCCAATGCCAGGCCAATGACGCGGAAGGAGTTTCCCCGCGCCTATAACCTGCTTGAAAACCTTTGCATCTCGCGCGGCCTGCCAATGCCCAAGCTTGGGTTGATTGAGAGTGGCAAGCTGAATGCTTTCGCCAGTGGTCTAACGCCTAAGACATTTCGCATCACATTGACCAGCGGCCTGATGAAGGTCCTGGATGATGAGGAGCTGGAGGCCGTGCTGGCCCATGAGCTCTCGCATATCATCAATCGCGATGTTCGCCTGATGATGATTGCGGCGATCTTCACCGGCATTCTGGCACTGCTGGCCGAGGGGTTTAGCCGCTCCATGATGCGCCCCCAGCGCCGCGTGCGTAGGGCGGCCGGTCTCAGCCGCTCTCGTGGAAGTTCCCGTAGCAGTAGCAGCGGTGGGGGTGGCGCGGGTGCCGCCATCCTGGCCATCTTGGTGGTGCTTTGGGTCGGTTACCTCTTATCGGTCTTATTGCGCATGATGATCTCCCGTCGCCGGGAGTACATGGCCGATGCCGGTGCGGTGCAGCTAACCAAAAAGGGTGAGCCGATGATCCGCGCCTTGCGCAAGATTTCGGCCCGCTCCCATATCGCTGATTTCGATGATGAGATGCGGATGATGCTGTTTGATAACAGCAAGCGGTTCATGGGGCTGTTCTCAACCCATCCACCGATCGATCAGCGGGTTAAGACGATCCAAACCCAGATGGGCATCGATTTCGACTACACGCCGCCCACCCGCTCACGCCGTCACAAGGAACTTGATAGCGGTCACCCAAACCCCTGGCGGGTTCGGGAAATGGGCCTGGGCACCAAGGGGCGCAGTAAGTCAAAGGCCCCGGGACAAGCGGATACGGGGCTTAGCTAAATGCCTGCAGGCCGGTTTGGGCACGGCCTAGGATCAGGGCATGGATATCGTGGGTACCCTCATAGGTGTTCACGGCTTCCAAATTCATCACATGGCGGATCACGTGATACTCGTCTGCGATGCCGTTGCCGCCATGGATGTCACGGGCAACACGGGCGATATCAAGCGCCTTACCGCAATTGTTCCGTTTCATCAGGCTGATCGCCTCTGGCGCGCCAGCGCCGGCATCCTTCATCCGGCCAAGCTGGAGGGCACCTTGCAAGCCAAGCGCGATCTCGGTCTGCATATCGGCGAGTTTCTTTTGGATAAGCTGGGTTTGTGCCAACGGCTTACCGAACATGGTACGTTCCATCGCGTATTGGCGGGCGGCATGCCAGCAGAATTCCGCCGCACCCATCGCACCCCAGGCAATGCCATAGCGGGCGTTATTGAGGCAGGAGAACGGGCCCTTTAGCCCTCGCACTTCTGGAAACGCGTTTTCTTCTGGGATCTCAACATCATCCATCACGATCTCACCGGTGATGGAGGCGCGGAGGGAGAATTTACCCTCAATCTTCGGGGCGGTGAGGCCCTTCATGCCTTTCTCAAGCACGAAGCCGCGGATCTGGCCCTCATCATCCTTGGCCCAGACCACAAACACATCAGCGATGGGTGAGTTGGTGATCCACATCTTCGCGCCTTTGAGAACGTAGCCGCCGTCAACCTTACGGGCGCGGGTGGTCATGGCCGCAGGATCAGAACCGGCATCCGGCTCGGTCAGGCCGAAACAGCCAACATATTCGCCGCTCGCCAGCTTCGGCAGCAGGCGGCGTTTCACCGCCTCGGTGCCATAGGCATGGATTGGGTACATGACGAGGGAGGACTGCACAGACATGGCCGAGCGATAGCCGCTATCCACCCGCTCAACCTCACGGGCGACGAGGCCATAGCTGACATAGTTCAGGCCAGCGCCGCCATACTCCTCAGGCAGGGTGCAGCCGAGTAAGCCAAGCTCACCCATCTCATTCATGATTTCGCGGTGGAACACCTCATGCCGGTTTGCTTCCAGCACGCGGGTCATCAGCTTGTCCTGACAGTAGGCATGGGCGCTATCACGCACCATGCGCTCCTCTTCACTCAATTGCTCGTCGAGGCGAAGCGCGTCCTCCCACTGAAAATCAGGGCGGACATTGTCGCTTGGCTTAACGGTGTTGAGGGTTGGGGCGCTCTCAGGAACGGCAGACATGGGGCAAATCTCTCTCGGGCAAATGGTTGCAATGCCATATTGGGCTTAGGCGCAACCTAGCAAGCCCGGCGGATGGCCGCAGCAAAAACCCGAAAGAGGATGAGCTGGTAAGGCGGTGCTTACGCCGCCTCTGTCTTCGGTTTTAGGCCGGGTTCCACCATGCCGCCGATATCGCTGTCTTGAACCAGGGCAGGTGTTGAGCGGCCCCGGCACCGGACCGTACGCAGGATATGCGGCATGTCCCGGTCTTCCGGGATGTCAAAGGCACCATGCTTAACGCACCAGGCCCCAAGCGCGGGCGCTGCCGTGATCACGGTCATTGGGATGACGAGGGAGAAGCCGAGCAGCATTGGTGCCGCCCAGGGCAGGATGCCCGGATTGTTAAAGGCGATGACCGCACCAATGGCGAGGCCGAATAGCATATGCGGCCAGTAATTGATGGTGGCCTCGCGCCAGCTAACCTGGCGGCCGTCGCGGCGCTGCGCTTCCCATTTGATCATTCGACCAAAGGGTAGACCGGCCTGGAACACGGTTTGGGTCAGGGCGATGATCGGCGCCAATAGGGTCATAACGATGAAGACCGCGAAGGTGCCGAGGGCAACCCGCCAGCCGCCGCCATACTGCTCGCGCCGCACTCGGCTGCATAGCACGCTGGCCGTGCCCATGATTTGCGGCGCCATATTGGTGAACAAGATGGTGAAGAACAGGCCGATGCCCAGATTAACCGGATAGATGCCAAAGCCTGGAACAAACGCCACCTGATAGGCGCCCGTTAGAACGAACAACATCCAAGCCGGGGCGCCCAGGAACATCTGGATCGCGAGGGCGAGCTGAACACGGCTGGTTGGCTTAAGCCCTGGCAGGCCAAGCAGCCGCCAATACTGCATATTGCCCTGACACCAGCGGATATCGCGCTTGATGAAATCCGGCAGGCTGGGTGGGTTTTCCTCAAAGCTCGCATCCTCAATTGGCCAAACGCGAACTTCAAAACCGCCACGGCGGATCAGGGCTGCCTCAACCTGATCATGGCTAAGGATATGGCCGCCCAGGGGTGCCTTGCCGGGCAGTATTGGCATCTCACCATGGTCGACAAAACTAGACATCCGGACGACAGCGTTATGCCCCCAGAACGGGCCGCAATCGCCATGCCACCAGGCCGAACCCATGGTGTAGGCGCGCATGCCATGACGCATGCCAAACTGGAACAGGCGGGCAAAGGCACTATCCGATGGCATGCCAACCACCAGGCCTTGCAGGATGCCGATCTGTGGGTTCGCCTCAATCTTGCGAACTAGCCGGATGATGGCATCGCCGGACATCAGGCTGTCTGCGTCCAGCGGGATAAAGAAGTCATACTTCCCGCGCCAATCTTGCGCGAATGCCATGACGTTGCCGGCCTTAAAGCCGGTGTTGTTGTCCCGGCGTCGGTAGTGGATCGCCACATCCTGCCCGGTGGTCGCGCGCCATTGCTCAACCAACAGCTCTTCCTCAGCCGCAATCTCAGGCTGATCGGTGTCAGAGAGCAGGTGGAAATCAAACAGGTTGGCAAACTGGGTGCGGGCAACGCTTTGCTGAACCGCCCGGAACCGGTCCAGTGCGCGCTGCGCATCCTCATTCCGCACGGTCATGACGATTGCGGTGCGGCTCTTAACCCGCGTCGCATCATCCACGAGCAGGCTGGGGGAAACATGGGCGACAGGGTCACGGGTAAACACCGTTAGGCCGAAGCCGATCATGGCATTCCAGAAGCCAATGGTTAGCCAAGGCAGGGTCAGGGTGAATGCACCCAGCATCACCATATCTGTCCAATGCCACCCGCCCGTGTTGAGCAGGATGGCCATGGCAGTGATCAGCAAGCCCATGCTGACCAGGTTGATAAGGGTAAACAGCACCCGGCGCCGCCGATAATCAGCGGCGGTTACCACGGGTGCATTCTCTGTCTTGGCAGTACCAGCTGTTGTGCTGGACCCGGCTTCTCGGGATGAAAGGTCTGTCAAAGCTTCTCTAATCTCAATAATCTCAGCGCCGCGAGGGTGTTAGGCCAAATCAAGCAATGCCAGGCAGCGATTGAGCGCGCGGGTTTACCGTGCTGGGCGGCGACGGCATACCGCAAAAATTGTGCAGAGCAAAATATCTTGAGTAACATGCGCCGCTGCTAATGGTTCGGCAAGCGCCTCACGTAGAATTAAAGCAAATGTGATGAATGGCTTAGCGGGCAAATCTAACCTCACGGCCCAGGCGATTTGGTATCAGCCCGATGGCTCAGTCGCTGTGAAGGAAAGCCATTTAAACGCCGGTGAGGTACTGCTGAAGGCACGCTATTCCGGTATCAGCCGGGGCACCGAGCGGCTGGTTCTGAACAATCAAGTACCGGCCAGCGAGCATGAGCGTATGCGCTGCCTGCATCAGGAGGGCGCGTTTGGTGAGGCGGTTAAATATGGCTACTGCATGGTAGCGGAATGCGTTGAGGGCCCGGATAACCTGGTTGGCCAGCACGGCTTCCTGCTCCACCCGCACCAAACTACAATCCGGGTCGCGGCCAATAATCTAAATCCGCTGCCTCCGGGCTTGCCGCCGCGCCGTGCCTGCCTGACAGCGAATATGGAGACGGCGCTCAACATTCTCTGGGACAGCGGTGCCTCGGCCGGTGATCGGATTACCGTTGTCGGTGGCGGGGTTGTTGGGTTGTTGGTGCTCTCATTAGCCAGCCAACTGCCGGGTGCTGAGGTCAGCTTGGTTGATGTGAATACTGACCGGGCAAACATGGCCAAGCTGTTCGGCGCCGCCTTCGCAACACCAGATGATGCATTGGGTGGGCAGGATGTGGTGATCCATACCAGCGGGGTTCCGGCCGGTCTTGAAACCGCGCTTTCTCTCGCCGGTAAAGAAGCAAGGGTGGTTGAGGCCAGCTGGTACGGCGATAAGGCCGTGCCGATTACCCTCGGCGGCGCCTTCCACAGCCAGCGATTGCAGATTGTTAGCTCACAGGTGGGCAGCCTGCCGCCGGGTCGTGCCCCACGCTGGGACTACAGCCGCCGTATCGCCAAGGCGATGAGCCTGCTGCTTGATGAGCGTTTCGATAGCCTGATCACCGGTGATCTGCTATTCGACGCCGCCCCAAACGAACTACCGCAGCTGTTAACCGGCGATACCGCCGGCTTGATGACCGTTATCGATTACGGCAGCTGAAACCCACCGTAACGCTTGAGAGTTGCTTATGTACGCGCTTGAAGTTCGCGACCACATCATGATTGCCCATAGCCTCGCCGGTGAAGCCTTTGGCCCCGCGCAGAAGACCCATGGCGCCACCTTTGTTGTTGATGCCACCTTCTTCCGGCCAGAGCTGACCGAGAATGACATCGTGGTCGATATCGGCCTTGCCAGCGATGAGTTGAAGGCAATCCTGGCTGAGATCAATTACCAGGATTTGGACCAACATCCGGATTTCACTGATCGTCGTTCAACGACCGAGAAGCTTGCCAAATGGGTGTTCGATAAGCTTTGTGCCGCGATTAAAGCGGGCAAGCTGGGTGAAGACGCGAGCGGTATTGAGCGCATCCGCGTCACCATGAATGAAAGCCATGTGGCCCGTGGTTGGTTTGAAGCGCCAGTGCCGCAATAGGCCTGAGCCCGCCCATGCCCCCAAATGTCTACGTCGCCATCCCCGGTGATTTGAACAGCCAGACCGGCGGCTATGCCTATGCCCGCCATCTGCTGGATCAATTGCCGGGTGCTGGCTGGGTGCCCGAGGTGATTGCCCTGGATGGCAGTTTCCCAACCCCCAGCGACACGGCCCTAGCGGCGACCCAGGCTAAGCTTTCCAGCTTACCGGGCGATGTGCCGTTAATTGTTGATGGGCTTGCCTATGGGGCATTTCCAAAGGCTTTAACCGACGCTATTGTCGCCCCCATCATCGCCCTGGTCCACCATCCCCTGGCTTTAGAGACGGGGCTATCGACTGAGTCTGTGGCGAGGCATCGGGAGCAAGAGCGGGTTGCCCTATCGGCCGCCGAGGCGGTTATCGCCACCAGCCCGCATACGGCTAGCATTCTAGAGACAGATTACGGTGTTGATGCGGGGGTAATCACCGTGGCGGAACCTGGCATCCCGGCGCTACCCCGTAACCGACCGGATGGTGAGTTGCCACTGATACTGGCCGTTGGCACGGTTACGCGTCGGAAGGCGGTGGACCATCTGATCGCCGCCCTGTCGCCCCTAAAAGATCGGGCATGGCAGGTTGTTTGGTGCGGTGATACCGCGCGCGATCCCAACTATTTCGCTGAGGTTCAGGCCCAGCTCTCGGAGGCTGGCCTGGATGACCGCTTCAGCTTCGGCGGGATTATGGATGCCGACGCGTTGGCAGATCTCTATCAGCGCGCCTATCTCTTCGCCTTACCCGCCAGATATGAGGGGTTCGGGATGGCCTTTGCCGAGGCGGTCCGGTGCGGCCTGCCTGTTATTGGTTACCGGGCCGGGGCTGTCGGCGACACGGTGGGGGCAGGGGGCCTGTTGGTTGCCGATGGCGATATCTCTGGCCTGTCCCAGGCGCTGGCCACACTGCTTGATAATCAGAGTCAACGCGAAGAGTTGGCCGATGCCGCCTGGTCCCGGGGGCAGGGTTTCAGTACATGGCCAGAGACGGCCATCCAGGTTGCAGCTGTCCTCAACAAAGTGGTGGCGATGTGAGTGAGTTCAGTACCGAATGGCTCGACCTGCGAGCGCCGGCGGATCAGGCCGCGCGTTCCCTTCCCGTGCTGGAGGCGGTTCGGCATTTCTTCACTGATCGTGAGCGCATTTCGGTGACCGACCTTGGTGCTGGCACCGGCGCAACCCTGCGCGGTGTGGCGCCCTACCTTCCCGCTCACCAATCATGGGTGTTGGTTGATCAGGACCAGGCACATTTGGATGTCGCCGCCAACCGCACCGCGGCCTGGCAATCCGGTGGGGCTGTGGCTGCAAGTATCGAACTCTCAATGCGAACCGCTGATTTGGTGTCCGAGCCGACACCTTGGTCTGCGGATACCGATTTCGTCACCGCGTCAGCCCTATTCGACTTGGTATCGGCTGCATGGCTGGACCAGTTCATCGGGGCGCTGACCGCCAGCGGTAAGCCGCTTTTGGCGTTGCTGACCTATGATGGGCGATTGGGTTTTGAACCTGCACATCCTGGCGATCAGGTACTAATCGATGCCTTTAACCAACACCAACAGACGGATAAGGGGTTTGGTCCAGCGCTTGGCCCGAATGCCGCTCGTTATCTGTCGGATCGGTTGACTGATGCGGGGTATAGGCTGGTTGAGGGGGATAGCACCTGGCATTTAGATCCGGGCTTCACCCAGATGCGGCATGAGATGATCACCGGTTGGGCCGGTGTCGCTACGGAGATGGGCGTTGAAGCGCAGGTGATTGATGCTTGGCGTGAGGCCCATTGGACGGCGGATGATCTGCTCTCGGTCGGCCATACCGACCTGTTCGCCTATCCGGCTTAGGCTCGCTTCAGCTCACAATCGATCAGGTAGTCCCCGCCAGGCAGCGGGAAGTGCCGGGTGTTTAATTGCCAGGCATCGGCGATCCGATCACCCTTTGGGTTAAGGCTTAGGCCGACAGGTCCGTCACCTAAGATGATTGGGCTGACCAGTAGGTGCAGCCGATCCATCGCGCCGGCCTGCATCCAATGACTGACAGTCATGGCGCCACCCTCAATCAGTAACCGCGTCATGCCCCGCTGGCCCAGTGCTTCAATGATCTTAGGCACAGATATCTGGCCATCATCATCACAGCCAATTGGGATCGTGACCTCACACCCCTCAACACCATCATCTTCTCGGATCAGCTGCAGATGCCCGCAACCATCATCGGTGCGCCAACGGCTATCGCTTGGGGTTCGGTTGTTTGGGTCGATGACAACCCGGCTGGGGGAGGGGCCCGGCACCCGACGTACGGTCAGCTGCGGGTCATCGCTGATCACTGTGCCAGCGCCAACAATCACCGCATCGACCAGGGCGCGTAAGCGGTGCAGATGCTCTAACGCTGCCGGGCCGTTGATGTAATGGGAATCACCACTGGCGGTTGCGACCCGGCCATCCAGTGACTGGCCTAGTTGCCCAATGACAAAGGGTGCATCCCGACGCTTGGCATCAATCAATGCCGATAGGCTCTCCAGGCCGGGATAGGCGCTAGCGTCTTTAACCCCGCCATCCGCCATATCATCGATCAGCTGTGCCCAATCCTGTTCCAGCTGGGTCACGGCTCAACGGCCTCGCCATTCCAATCTGCATCCGCCATGGCGACGATCAGATCCGCGAGTTGCGGGCCGAAATAGTCGAGTAGGGCCGCCCCCAACATCGGTGTACCAAGATCAGCGCGGCCAATGGCGCCGGTCTCGTTGATATCGCTGGTCATCCAACCCCAGCCGATGGGGCCAGCGGGGAAGAGAGGGCTTGCCGGTGGCGCACCGGTGAAGTCCGCTGCTTTGTCCATCTGAACCAAATCCGGGCGCAGGGCCAGCATGATCGAGGTTTCCTGCCAGCCGCCATGGACGTCACCTGCCTTCGGTGCCGGTGGGTTCAGGCCCTCGGGCAGGCCAAAATTTGACCAATGCGGGGTTGCCACAAGCATCCCGGCCTCGGTCCGTAGGCGCAGGCTGGCAATCTCAGCCGCCGCCCGATTGCCGCCATGGGCGCTGAATAGAACAAGCCTGTCGATGCCAGCCTGTGCCAGGCTGATGCCCACCGATACGATCTGGGCAGCCATCTGCTCCGGGTCTTGTGACAGGGTGCCGGGCTTATCGCCATGCTCTGCTGAGGCACCAAGCCATAGGGTTGGCAACATAACCGCCGCGCGGTCCCGGTCCATCAGCTCAAGGGCGAGTGCCGCCTTATCGACGATGCCCTCAGCGATCATCTGATCGGTGCCGAGCGGCAGATGCGGGCCATGTGCCTCAACCGCGGCGAGCGGGAGGATGGCGACAGTGCCGTCGGCTAAGGGCCAGTCAGACTGGGTTAATTCGGTAAAGAACAGCATGGATAAGGCAAGGCTCGCGGGTTCGATGCGCAATGCGTCTTAACATTTTGTCAGCGCTGGTCCAGATTGCCGCCACAAATAATTATCAGCGGCGCGTGATCAATCGGGCCGTTTAGGGATCAAAACCAAGGGCAAACCGAGTTTAACCATGCGCAGCTCTACATTCATTGATTGCGACGGCACCCTGTTCAACACCATGTCGGCCGGACCTACCGAGGCGCGGCCCATTGTGTTTGTAAATGCCCTTGGCTCCGACCTTCGGATTTGGAACCGCACCGCCCGGTATCTTGAGGACCGGTTCCACATTGTCCGCTTTGATAATCGCGGCCATGGGTTGAGCGATGTTCCCATGGGCCCTTACACGATTGAGGGGCTGGCCGATGATCTCGCCTCAATCATCCAATCCATGGCGCTGACCCGTCCGCTTGTTTGCGGCCTCTCAATCGGTGGGCTGATTGCCCAATCCTTCGCGGCGCGGCATCCGGGTGCGCTCTCTGGTCTGGTTCTGGTCGGCACAGGTATGAGGATCGGCAGCCATGATTTCTGGCAGCAGCGCATCGATATGGTGCGTGAAGGTGGTATTGCCGCTGTTGCTGAAGCCTCTGCCGAGCGCTGGTTCTCTGATGAGTTTAAGGCCAAGAGCCCGGAGACGGTGCGCGGCTGGATTAACATGCTGCTGCGCTGTCCAATTGATGGCTATGTCGGCTGCTGTGAGGTTTTGCGTGATACGGACCTCACCGCCTCAACCAGCGGCCTTACCCTACCGACGCTCGTGCTCAACGGCTCCGAGGATCCGGCGACCCCGCCAGAGGGTGCCCGCGCCATCGCTGATGCAATCGCCGGTGCGCAGTATCAGGAACTACCGGGCCTCGCCCACTTCCCACAGATTGAGCGGCCGGACCTGATCGCAAAGCTGGTCGGCGACTTCGCCAGCCATCTCGCCAACTGATTGGTAGGTCGGGCCGGTAATGCCACACCGGTCTGCCATGCTTAATTAGCAAAGGCTTACACTTCCCCGATCTGTAAACTGGGTTCATAGTCATTGGGTGCCGCTGCGCTTTTGCGGTGGCGAAACACACCCCGGGGATATGTCCGGCTTTTCTACCCTTGCCCTGATCCTGATCTCTGCCGCGCTTGTGGCGGGGGGCAATGGCTTATCCCTAACCCTGACATCGGTTGGCGGCATCTCTGCCGGGTATGACGCCACGCTGATCGGCCTGATGGGCACGGCCTATTACAGCGGGCAGTTCATCTCTGCCTTCGTTATTCCACCGATGTTTAAGTATTCCGGGCATATCCGGATCTTTGCTGGGCTTGCCTCCTGCGGCGCTATCTCCCTGATGGTAATGGCGCTTAGCGACAGCCCTATCATGTGGGCCGCGATGCGGGTGGTGGCTGGTGTTGCCGTTGGCGGCATCGCCATGACGATTGAGAGCTGGATGATGGGGGCCGTGACGCCGGGTAAGCGTGGCCGCCTGATGAGCATCTACAGGATTGCCGATCTGGGCTCGATCACCGGGGTGCAGTTCCTGCTGCCCATCTTTGGCACCACCGGCGCCAATATCTTCATCATCAATGCGATGCTGTTCAGTTTGGCCCTGGTACCCCTGGCCCTTTCCCGCTTGATCAACCCACCGGCACCTGAGGTGGCCATGGTCACGCCCGGTTGGCTTTGGAAGCTGTCACCGGTGGCGATCACCGGTGTGGCGGTGGTGGCGTTGGTGAATGGCGCGTTCCGGACCGTTGGCCCACTCTACGCTGAGGCGATTGGCCTGGGTGCCGCCGGCATCGCCTCCTTCATCTCAGCCGCGATCTTGGCCGGGGCAATCTTCCAGTATCCGCTTGGCTGGTACTCAGACCGGGGGGACCGGCGTAACGTCTTGCTGTTCGCCACCGCTGGGGCGGGCATTGCCAGTATCACCATGTCCTTTGTCAGCGCCGAATGGGCGTTGATCGCGGTGTTCTTCTTTGGCGGGTTTGCGATGCCGCTCTACCCGCTCTCCGTCGCCCATGCTTATGACTTCGCGAAGCCTGAGGATTACATCCGACTTAGCGCCGGTTTCATTCTGGTGTTCAGTGCGATGGCGGCGATTGGACCGCTGATCGCTGCTGGCCTGATCAACATGTTCGGACCGCATGTGTTCTTTATCTACACCGGCGTCCTGCACCTATTCTTCATCGCCTTCGTCGTGGCGCGGATGCGGGTTCGCGATGCGGTGCCTGTGTTCTTACGTCAGCGCTTCGTTGCCCTGATGCGCAACTCACCGATGATTGGGCACTTCGTTAATCGTGGGGATGATAAGACGGCCGACAGTGAGGTGATGGCCGATACTATGCCGGCGGGTGCGGACCAAGCTGGCTGGTCCCCGGATATGCCGGATCGCCGCCAAGGGCCACGTCGGGAGAGTGATCGTCTGTCGCCTGAGGGGCAGGGCGGGCGCCGGGCATCAGATCAGCCAGGGCCGGTCACCGAGGGTGATGGCGGTTAGGCGGTCAGCTGACCGACGCTTTGCTCTTGGATGGCCGCCACGCTTTGGTATTGGCCAGCGATCTCGATTTTGCCATCCGGCCCAATCACCGCGAGATTGAGGGTCTTTCCACCATCGAGGCAGGCCGTAACTTTACCAATCTCCGGCTGGAACACTTGCTCACCCAACCCACGGCGTGGGCGCCAGCCGCGAACAATGCGGCCATAGCCATGGACCGGCGCATCAAGCTGGTCGAACCGCTGACCACCAAACCAAAGGGTCTCAGCTTGCTCTTCAAGTGGGGTTGTGGGGCAGATGCCGGCGCTGACCAGAACCGTGTTCAGGCCCTTTACATGGGGATACTCAGTCACCGCAGCGCGTTGGATTGCCGAGAGCAGGGGCCGGTGGCCATCATGGCGGGCAATGCTTTGGCGCAGGCCATTGGTCCAGCGGGTGATGGCCTGAGCGCCGCAACGGGCGGCATTACGGCCAGCGTGGATATCGCTGCCATAGGCGGTGACCAGCGGGGCGGCCCCATGGCTCAACATCCATTCGAGCACATCACTCGGTGCGGCGGCGAACTGAAGCTGCAGCAGCCGGTGCCAGATCTCTTCCTGGGCGCCACGCAGATAAACGAGGTCGGTGCTGAAGATGGCGGGTTTGGCCATCATCTCGCGGCGGAAGCGCAGTAATTCATTGATGGTCGCGATGGTGTCCTGGCCGCTCTCATCGCGTTGGCCAATCATATTGCCAAGATAGACAATGCGGTCGCCAGCCTGGAACCAATCGGCCAGGTCGGTATGTAGCGCGGTCAGCCGATCGACCGCGCCATGAATGGCGGGGATGGCCCAAATACGTTTTGGGCGCCCGAGTCGTGCGATTCGTTCGGTACCTGCCATAAAACCCAGAGCCGTGCCCCTTACGACCAAAGCATTGATGCGTAACGGAAAAACGGCGCCGCCACGCGAGTGCACGGCGGTTCTGCCGCGCACCTTCTCTGCCAGTGCTTTAAGTTTACGGGTGGCGAGTCGACCAAGCAAAACACGCAAGCCTAAAACAAGAAAACCTGGGGTGGTGTCACCCCAGGTTCACAGGCCGTATCGGCAATATTAGGCTTAAAAGCGCTTGGTCGTGCTTACGCAGCGGCCTTCATCAGCACTTTTTCAAGCTTGGTCGCTGCAGCTTCTTCGTCGATTTGCTCAACCGCTGCCAGCTCACGAGCAAGACGCTCAAGTGCTGCTTGATAGATTTGACGCTCGCTGTAGGACTGCTCGCCCTGATCATCGTTGCGGCGCAGGTCGCGCAGAACTTCTGCGATGGACACTGGGTCGCCAGAGTTGATCTTCGCTTCGTACTCCTGGGCACGACGGCTCCACATGGTGCGACGGACGCGGGTGCGACCTTGCAGGGTGGAGAGAGCAGTCTTCAGGCGCTCTTTAGAGCTCAGGCGACGGAGGCCAGAGTTTTTGGCCTTCTGCACTGGAAGCTTGAGGCGCATGCGCTCTTGCTTGAAGGAGATGGTGTACAGCGACAGGGCTTCACCGCCGATGGTGGTGGTCTCAATACCCTCGACCTTACCGACGCCGTGGGCAGGGTAGACAACCATATCACCCTGATTGAATTCTTGATCTTGGCTCATTTTAAAACTCTCTCGCTCAACACCGACCCCTATATGGGGGCCTCATCCCGTTAATCCACCCGCTTTTTCCCAGCATTTGCGCGCATGAAGGCGCATCGCTGAAAAGCGAAACCCGTGTCGACCGAGCGTGCTAAATGGGGGCCTAAGCATACTGCCTAGCGGCACGCGATAACGGTCGTCGTCTCTATCTTGCGTTCTCGCAAAAGACCGGCATGAATGTCGTGACAAGACCTTGTTAGGTCCGATTATCAATCGGTCACGGCAGTCGTCCCAGCTTGGAAACGATTAGGCGATGGGCATCGGCTTTGAACGCGCGATCGGCTCGCATCGGTCGGGCAGGTGGTGATTACCAGGGCTGGTAATGGACCAGGCTGCAGCATGGACACGATTCGTTCGTTGCTTCCTTCGCAGACGTTCTTTCAATCCCAAAGCAGAATTGAATATACGCTTTTTACAAAAAAATGACAACGCCCGTCCATGCGTCTAGACCAGGCGAACCGGGCGTTTCCGCCCAACTCCATGTTCTAATAATCGCAGATTTTCCCGAAAGTGCGAAACTAGTCTGAAACACAAATGAAAGCTCATGCCAGCCATGTGTGCAGTGCAATGCGTAGGCTAGGCACGTCAACCGGTGTGACGGGGGCTTTCCCTAGTGGGCCTTTAGTCGCCCCCTAGTCGCCGTCACCAGGCTTATCGCTGAAGAATTTTTTAAACTTATCCGCGACGCCCTGCATTTCGTCAGCGTCAGCAGGTGGCGATTTCTGGCCAGTGATGTTTGGCCATTTCTCAGAATACTCGCGGTTCAGCTCAAGCCACTGCTCTGCCTTATCATCGGTATCGGGCAGGATGGCTTCCGCTGGGCATTCTGGTTCGCAGACACCGCAATCGATACATTCATCAGGGCTGATGACGAGCATATTCTCGCCTTCATAGAAGCAATCCACCGGGCAAACTTCCACGCAATCGGTGTATTTGCATTTGATGCAGGCTTCGGTCACCACATAGGTCATCGATCAAACTCGTCTGGGCAAAATCGGTAAAGGTTGCTTGCGATCACCCATATAGGGTGCCCGCCGCATTCTTGGAGGGCTTTAACTCATTGAGAGGGAGCGGTTACCGATATTTTCGCGTGTGATCAACCCGCTTCAGCCGATTTCGAGGTGAAGCGGGCCAATCTGACCCAGTTAAGGCCGTGGTTTTTAGGCGTTTAGGGTGTTCCCCATATTGCGCTGGTTCTTCTGCTCTTGTTGAGCGGCAAGGCGCTGCTCTTCCTCAAGCTCTTTCTCAGCTTCCACGTCTTTCTGGTGGTCTTGGGCCATACGGGTGATGCCAAGTGCGGCCGCAACCCGCTGACGGGCGAGGGCTGGGTTGCCCTTAGGCACATTGAGCATGTTGCCCATCTGGGCCAGCAAGGCCTGCTCAAGCGGGTCCAAGTGGCCGTCGCTCAAGACGACATCGCGCATCATGGCCATCAGCTCCTGGCGCTGACGTAGGCTCATGCCCTCTTCCAATGTGTCCGCCACGTCGTAGAGGTTCACATGGTCCTCAGTCTTCTTCTCAGCAGCGCCCATGAGCTGTTCGGCGCCATCTTTTTGCAGTCCAAACTTAATCCGCAGATTGCCGAGCACCGCTTGACGCTCAGCCTCACTCATCCGGCCATCCATCTTTGCTGCGTTCACCAACAGGATAGCTGAGGCCATTTGGGTGTCCTCAAACTCGCCTACCCGTGCATCGCGCAGGGCATGTTGGCGAACCCGGTTCACCAAATACGAGTATTTTGCCATCGGTGTTTTACTCCTTCTTTCATCCGATTTTTCTTTCCATGTCCTGCATATGGGAACGAATGATGAAAGTTGTTCGGCCTAATCGTAATTTTTTCGTTCTTTTTCAGTAACATTACCAGATATTATCGGGCGCTGATAGAAGGCGGAACAGAAGTGGAAAATCAGTCTTTTCCGCGCAATTTCTGCAAAGCCCTTCGATCCTTTGCCGAAGGCCGCCCCTCGGGTCGTGGTGCCGCGGTTTCCTTGGGCATTCTAGCGCTAATTCGGTCGCTTGGCAGTCGCGTTTCTTTCGAGGGGGGATCAAGGTCCTCGTAACAGGCTTGCGCCTCTGGTGCCGGGCCGCGTCTTGGCGGCAGCTCTAGCACCTTCACCACACGGATGTGGTGCCCTTGGGCAAAGGTCAGGGTGTCACCGATTGTGATCTGGCTATGGGCCTTATTAGTGGCGGTGCCATTCACCCGAACTTTACCGCCCTGGCAAAGCTTGGCCGCCAGGCTGCGCGTCTTAAAAAAGCGGGTGTGCCACAGCCATTTATCCAGGCGCATGCGCGCCTGCTCTTCAGTTGCCTTGGGCAAGGCTTACTCGTCCCCGGTCTGTTGCTGAAGGGCGCGCAGCTTCTCAAATGGTGAGTGGGTGAGCGGGGCGCTGTCGCCGCCCTTACTACCGCCTTTACCGCCGCCAGCTTGCCGTTGACCACCCTTACCGCCTTGGAACTTCTGATCCCGGCGTTTGACCTTATTGGGTTTACCACCGGCTTTCTGGTCGGGGCGACCACCGCTGCCATGGCCCTGCCGTGGCTTGCTACCGCCCTGGCGGCGTTGGCTTGGTTTTCCGCCGAGGCGTGGCTTGGTAAGGCGGAAGCGCACCGGCGGTGCTTTGGGCTCCGCTGGTTCTGCCTTTTCTTCTGCCGCAACCTCTGGGGTTGGTTCTGCGGCTGGCTCAGCGGCGGGTTCTGCTGATGCTTCAGCGGCTTCGTCAGCTTTGGTCTCGCCAGTGTTTTCTTCAGGCGTTTCGGCGGGCGTTTCAGCAGGGGTTTCGGCGGCGGGCTCGGCCGGGGTTTCAGCCGCTGCTGCTTCAGTTGCCGCCGCTTCTTCTGCTGCGCCTGCTTCGGGTGTTTCCGTCTCTGGTGGCAGTTCTTGATAGCCAAGTGCGGTCAGAACAGCCTTTAGATCGTCGAGCGAGCAGCCAAGCAGTTCGGCCCAGGCGTTATCCATGGTCACAACTGCACCGGTGGCGCCGTCATGCATGTTGGAGATAACCCGGTCCAGGATCTCCATCCGCACTGCCAGTGGGCCAACAACGGGGTAGCCGATCATGTTGTAGAAGACATGCGGCACGCCCTCTTCCGGCTTCAACGATGTGCGGCCATTAGCGGGGGTTGGTGCCNGCAGGTTGCGGCCCNGATGCAGCGACCAAAGCAGGGCGCGCAGATTAACCGCATGGGTTTTGCCAAGCTTAGGCAAGAAGACATGCAGCGGGCCAAGGCGGATGCCAGCCTTATGCAGGGCGCGGCGGTCATCCTTCTCCATCCCGCCGAGCAGTTCTTCAACCCGGTGGCGTGGCTGGGCGCCCAGGCCTTCAAAGACCTGGAATGCAATACCGCGGGCAGGGCCGGTGCCCTCTAGGCTCTCACAGGCAAGCAGTGGGCCGAGGATTTCTTCGATATGGGTCTTGAGGAACTTCTCAAGGCGCTGTTGAACCTTGTCGCGCTGACCACCGTCGAGCAGCTCGGTCGGCAGCAGCTCAATCTTGGGCTTCAGCGCGTGCTCACCGGCAACCAGCTTGGCAACCGGTGCCTGGCGCCAACTTAGGTACCCATCGGGGGCGAGGGCGAACATGCCGTCGATATCGTTCTCGCAGGCCTGAACCCGGCGCTGGATCTCATCGGTCAATGCCCGGCGCGCAGCGGTTTGGATCGCAGGGGCATCACCACCCGCGGCCGTTTGATCCTCAATGAAGCGGAAGCCTTTCAGCTCTCCGACGAATTCGCCTTCCACGATAACCTCGCCATTTTGCCTGACCGCGCCGGTGAGTGGCGCGCCCGATTGCAGGTGTCGTAATAGAGATGCGGACCGTTTATCAACGAATCGTTGGGTTAAACGTTCATGTAATGCATCTGAGAGCTGGTCCTCTAACGCCCGGCTGCGGCCTTGCCAGTGTGCCGGATCGTCCAACCATTGCTCCCGGTGGGAGATATAGGTCCAGGTGCGGACATGTGAAATACGCGACATTAGCGCATCGATATCGCCATCCGTCCGCTCAAGCTTGCTCAAATGATCCGCCACCCAATCATGGGGCAGCCGATGTCCGGGGCCGTTCAGATGCCGGTACACCTGCGCCAACAGCCGCAGATGGGCATCCGACATAATTTTTCGGAAATCTGGGATCTGGCAAACATCCCAAAGCTGCTTAACCCGTTCGGGGTCGCAGGCGATATCCGCGATCTCTTTATCTTGTGACAAAGATTTCAGGGCAAGGTGATCCTCTGCGTCCCGCATGCGGATCAGCACATCATCCTGGGCTGGGCGGTCTAGGCTGGCCAGCAGCCGGTCCGTGGTGCGGAAATCGAGGTCGTTGTTGCGCCAGACAATCTTGCGCACGGGGTCAAAGCGGTGGTTCTCAATCGCCTCTACCTGCTCTTCCTCAAACGGCTTGGCATTTGCCGTGGTGCCGAAGGTGCCATCAGTGATGTGGCGCCCGGCACGGCCGGCAATTTGGGCAATCTCATGATTGTGCAGGCGCCGTCGGCCCCGCCCATCAAACTTATGCAGGCTGGCAAAAGCCACATGGGTGACATCCATGTTGAGGCCCATACCAATCGCGTCGGTGGCGACCAGGTAATCCACCTCGCCGGACTGATACATCTCAACCTGGGCGTTGCGGGTGCGTGGGCTAAGGGCGCCGAGGACCACTGCCGTGCCGCCACGATGGCGTCTCACCAGCTCGGCTAGCGCGTAGACATCATTGGCTGAGAAGGCGACCGCCGCTGACCGGCGGGGCAGGCGGGTGACCTTCTGAAACCCGCTATGGGTCAGGGTGGAGAAGCGGGGGCGGCCAATGATCTCTGCATCTGGTATCAGGGTCCGGATGATGCCGGCCATGGTGTCGGCACCCAGTAGCATCGTTTCCTCTGTTCCCCGGCAATGCAGCAGGCGGTCGGTGAAGATATGCCCCCGCTCCGGATCGGCGCAGAGCTGAACCTCATCGAGCGCGACGAAGGCCAGCTGTTTATCAACCGGCATTGATTCAGTGGTGCAGAGGAAATAGCGGGCCCCAGGTGGGATAATCCGTTCCTCACCCGTGATCAGGGCGGTGGCGGCGCGCCCTTTCAACTCACAGACTCGGTCGTAGTTTTCGCGCGCTAACAGGCGCAGGGGGAAGCCAATCATCCCACTGTGGTGTGCAACCAAGCGTTCGATGGCGAAATGCGTCTTACCTGTATTGGTCGGTCCCAATACCGCGGTTATTTTGGCCAGATCGTCGTAAATCGGCATAGTTTGGCGGGTTTCGGGCTCAAATCGGCGGGGTTAGCGCATAAAAATGCGGCTTCTACCCTATAAAATAGGCTCAACGGGCTGGGATGCGATACCAATCGCCATGATTATGCCTGTTGGCACTGCTATGGGCGTTATCGCTATGCTGGTGCTAAGCAGTATTGAAGAGAATTAAACCAACTGTCGAGTATGGGAGAGCGGGCGTGAGCGTTTCGCAGCAACTCATCATCAATCGGTTTGGCCGCTGGGCCGGTGCCATCGCCCTAGGTGTGGCCATGTCATGGTCGGCCCTGACCTTGGATGCGCGGGCCCAAGAGGCGCGCCTAATTCCAGCGCAGCTTGGCGGCGCCGGTGCCGTGGCCACCCCAACTGAAGCTGAAGCCGTCCGCATCCGCCAGGGTGTTGAGCAATGGCTACTCGACTACATCCCGCCAGGCAGCCCGCTTTCTGAGGTGGTTTATCTGGAGGGTCAGGTTGTGGTTGAGCCGGTGGGTGAGCGCTTCGCCGTTACCCTGCCGGACATCATCGTGACCCTGGCGGAGGGGCTGTACCTCCCCATTGGTGTGATCACGCTGTCCCTAGAACCAGTTACGCCTGTCACCTATCGGGTTGCCTTGAGGCTGCCTGAGCCGCTGCGGATGGTGAATGATGAGGGCAGCACGGTTGGTGAGCTTGATCTGGGTCGCCAGCGTCTACGCGGTGTGTTCGATACCCGCCTGCAGAGCATGGTGGATATGGATTATAGCGTCACAGACATCGCGTTGCGGATGCTGCCATCGATGGTTGGCGGTGTGGACCAAGGTGAGCAGCTTATCGATGTGATGAACCTAGGCAGCATCACTGTAGCCGGTCAGATGACCCTTGATGAGCAGCTTCGCGCTAGCGGCCCAACGGTGATCACGATTGAAGAGTTTGAGCAGAAGGACTTCAACGGCAATCGCCTGTTCTACATCGGCCGGGGTCTTGTGGAATCTGAAGTCCGCAGCTTCGATATGGTCGCCTACAACAATTTTGGCCGAAAGTTTCAGGGGCTGGCAGAGGCGTTTTTACCTGGCCCGGATGGTGAGCTACCAGACCGCAATACCTCAGATTTCCTGCTGAACACGCTGCAGGTTGAGCTTCAGGCGTTGCCCGCATTGGTGGGTGATGCCGCGATGGCCGTGACGCTTAACAATGTTGTCGGCAATGACCCGACAATCAGCACCGGCTTCTCATTCGACCAGCTGATCTACTCAATCGTTGGGCGCAATTTTAACCAAGATGTTGGCCGTCTTCAGATCGGCTACGAGCATTCTGGTTTCAGCGTCTTGCCTGAGCCCTCCGGCCCCGACGTTACGCCGCGTCTCGCCTCTTTTGATATTGAGGTGAATAACATCCCCAATGCTGAGCTTTGGCAACACATCACCGGCATTCCGAAAGACATGTCGCTCTATGGCAATCAGCCTGGTGTGAATTACAGCGTTGAGAAGCTATGGCACGCCCTGGCTCAGGCGAGCACAGAGATCGTTTTGAATAAGGGTTATCTCGACTCTCAAGAGATGGACCTCCGCACGACCGGCTCAGCGCTTTTTGATAATGGCGCAGATTATAAGATGGTTGCCGCTGCTAACGTCCGCCTGATTGGTATGGATGAGATGCTAAACCGCGTTGCGCAGAGCAGCACCAATGATCCTTTGGGCCAAGCAATCATTCTTGGCCTTCGGACGATTCAAAGTCTGGGTGAGGTTGGTGACCCGATCGGCGGGCGAAGTGCGCGCGAGTATAATCTAGAGGTTGAGAGCAATGGTCGGGTGACCATCAACCGCCAGAACATCTCTTCCTTGCTGGCCACATTGCTGACCATTCCATCATCTGGGGATCAGTAGGCGCTACAAACTGGCTTACTGCTGGAATTGCATTCCCCAACAATCTAACCATATCAGCGAACGGGCGCCTTTGAGCGCCCGTGGCAGTTTGTGGCCAAGCCATGGACGCCATTACTGACGATCATAGAAACCAATTTTGAACCATGACCGCATCCACAAAACAGAATGATGCTTCCTCCGAAGCGACCGAAACCCATAGCTTCCAGGCGGAGGTTAGCCGCCTACTCGATATCGTTGCCCACTCGCTCTATTCCGAGCGTGAGGTGTTTCTGCGCGAGTTGATCTCCAACGCAGCCGATGCCTGCGACCGACTTCGCTATCTGGCCATCACCGATCAGAGCTTGCTGGGGCAGGAAACCGAACTGCAGATCCATGTAACGATTGATAAGGGGCAACAGCAGCTGACCATTGCCGATAACGGCATTGGTATGGGCCGGGATGAGTTGATCGATAATCTGGGCACGATTGCCCGCTCTGGCTCCGGTGCCTTCATGAAGGAAGTTGCCGGTAAGGCGGATGACAAGGATGCTGCCGTCAATCTGATCGGACAATTCGGCGTTGGTTTCTACTCTGCCTTCATGGTCGCATCAGAGGTTGCGGTGGTGTCCCGCCGCGCTGGTAGCGATGAGGTCTGGCGCTGGGTCTCCGATGGTCGGGGTGAGTACACGACAGAAGCGCTGACCGGTAAGGAAGCCACCGACACCCCGCGCGGCACCCGCATCACCCTAACCCTGCGTGAGGATGCGGAGGAGTTCGCCGAAGACGCCCGTATTCGCGAGATCATCCACAAATACTCAGATCACATCGCCCTACCAATCCGCCTTGGCATGGCAAAGGATGGCGCCACACCTGAAGAGGTCGAAACGGTCAATAAGGCGTCAGCCCTCTGGACCCGTCCAAAGTCTGAGATTTCGGATACGGACTATGTGGAGTTCTATCGCCACGTCTCCCATGCCTTTGATGAGCCTTGGATGCGCTTGCATTACAAGGCCGAGGGGATGATTGAGTATGACGCGCTGGTCTTTGTGCCGACCGCGCGGCCCCATGACCTCTTCGACCCGGCGCGTGAACAGCGGGTGAAGCTGTTCGTTAAACGCGTTTTCATCACCGACAATTGCGAGGGGCTGGTTGCCCCGTATCTGCGCTTCACCCGCGGGATCGTGGATAGCGCTGATCTGCCGCTCAATGTCAGCCGTGAAATGCTGCAGACCAACCCATTGGTCAAACGCATCCGCAATGGCCTGACCAAACGCATTCTGAGCGAGCTCGCCAAGAAGGCGGAGAAGGAGCCGGAGGAGTACGCAAAGTTCTGGGAGCAGTTCGGCGCGGTCCTGAAAGAAGGTCTCTACGAAGATGCCGAATACCGCGACGAGATTATGAAGACGGTGCGCTTCCGCTCTTCCACTCGTGACGGGCTGATTTCGATCCAGGATTACATCGATGCGATGAAACCGGGTCAGGATCACATCTTCTATATCGGCGGTGATGACGACGACGCGCTGCGCCGCTCGCCACAGCTTGAAGGCTTCAATGCCAAGGGTGTCGAAGTGCTGTTGATGACCGATCCGATTGATGAGTTCTGGATTCCCACAGTCATTCAGTATCAAGACAAGGCCTTTAAATCGGTCACCCGTGCCGGCGCTGATCTTGATCAGATCAATGCTGAGAAGAAAGAGGGTGAAGCGGAGAAGCCAGCCGAGGAGACCAAAACAGATGGCGCCGTCGATCTGCTAGCGGCCACGCTGAAGGTTGCGCTGGGTGAGGCGGTTAAGGATGTGCGTGCCTCCAAGCGATTAACCGATAGCCCGGTTTGCCTCGTCTCTGATGATGGCGATTTGGATTTGAACATCGCCCGTATGCTGAAGGCGAATAATCAGCTGAACCAAAATCCATTGCGGGTGTTGGAAGTGAACCCAGATCACGCCCTGATTAAAAAGCTCGTTGAGCAGGCCCAGGCGGCCGGCGATGATGCGGCCAATGCACTGAATGATGCCGCCCATCTACTGCTTGATCAGGCCCGCATTTTGGAGGGCGAGACGATCCCCGATCCCGCTGCATTCGCCAGCCGCTTCTCGCGGGTGATGGAGCGGGGGCTATAAAAGAAAAGGGGCAGTGGTCTGTTACCACTGCCCTCTTTTATCTGTCTTGTAGCTGAATCGAATTACATCCGAGCTAGGCGCCGACGATATTTGTCGCCTTGCTTGTTCGCGTTTACTGCTTGGCGCTCATTGCCCATCTCGCTAAAGCGGTTGGCTTGCCGATCATGGTAATGGGCCCGGGCCGTATCGCGCATGACGCGAAGGTCTTTTGAAAAGCTGGGTGCCAATGAGCCAACAATGAAACCGGGCACTGCACCAACACCGCCAGCGAAGAAGCCGACTGCCGCGCCTGCCAAGCCCGGCCGACGTTTAGCCCATTCCCAAAGGCCCTCAGCAGGGCCAATCTCTGTGCGGTCATCGCGGCGTGGGCCGCTCGGTAGTGCAGTGCTCATCGATCATCATCCCCTGATGCATTGGTATCGTGAATCAGGTTTATGATGCGCAACGATGAAAGCGCCAAAGACTAGGCGTCTAGCGGCGGCGAATAACGGTTTTGTAAGTCCGGATTGGGCCGTCTTCCTCATCCACCTCAACCACCTCAATCTCACCCATATTGGGTAGGCGTTTTAAAGCTTCAGGGTGGATATCGGTAAGCTGAACGAGGTCACCGGGGCGCCGCTTAAGGGTTAGCGTGCCATCGTCATTCATCGCCATCATCGGGCGATCGACATCAGTGTCGCGGGCCATGATGGCAATCCATAACCGGCCATCCGGTTCCAGAACGAAATCGTAACGGCCTTCAATATGGCCGCGTTTTCCGGCGCCTCTACTCATGACAGGATCTCAATGCAACGCAGGTGATCAGCCCGGCAATTGGTAGGTTAGGGCGGGCTGCTTGGCAATAATTACTCAGCTGGTTCGGTAACGGCCTCACCATCGCTATCGGCCTGCTCGGCCGCTTTTTCAGCGGCTGGTTTGGCGTCCGGTGTGCCCTTGGTCTTCTTCAGCTTCGCGATGAAGGCGGGGTTGCTTGGTGGCCGCATGGGGCCAAGCAGGGCCTCATACTCTTCCGGTGCGATGATCCCGCGCGCCACATGGGTTAGCGCGTGGTCATGCATGGTGAAGCCACTCAACTTCTGCGTCCAATAGGCCCGTGCGGTACCGGTGTCCCCATCGCGCAGATAATTCATAAGCCGTTGATCAGGCATGATAATTTCAGCAACAGGGATGCGTCCGGTTACGCCGCGCGTACACTTCACACAGCCGGGGCCACGGGCGTATAGCTCATACTCATTCGGGTTGAGGATGGTTGTGACCATGTTGACGAAGTCAGGGTCATACTTCCCCTCGGCCACCGCTTGCTTAAACGGGATACGGCAATGGGGGCAAAGCTTCTTAACCAGGCGCTGGGCCCACATGCCGGTCATGATCGACGGGTCATAAATCTTATACGGATCGATGCCCAAATCGCGGAGGCGGTTCGGGATCGACATGGCATCAAGTGCGTGCAGGGTCGACCAAACTTGGTGGCCGGTCATGGCTGCCTGGGTAGCGAGGTTGCCTGACTCATAATCCCGGATCTCACCAATCATGATGACATCAGGGTCGGAGCGTAGTGCGGCGATGATCGCCTCATCGAACTTGGTTCGGCGATCCTCCGCGCCACGGGCGCTGGTTACGGGGATCTGGCGCACGCCACGGATGGGCGCCTCCGGTGGATCCTCAACAGAAAGAACCGTTTGCTCGCCCCGTCGTTCTTGGAACAGCATCTCAAGATTGATGCGGGTACTGGTGCTTTTACCCGAACCGGTTGGGCCAGCGAGGATAATCAGCCCGGTCGGCGTTGCCCGCAGGCGGCGCATCTGGCGCTGCTGATACTTGGTGAAGCCAAAACGCGATAGGTCGCGGGCGCCAAATGGTGGGCTACGGTAAAGCAACCGCATCACCAGATAGCGGCCATAATTGGCCAGCGGGTTAAACTGCAGACGGACGGTTTCAACCTGCTGCGGCAGCTTCAAGGCGCCCTGAGAGATACGACCGGAGGAATAACCAAACGCGTTGTAGGTCGCGTCACTGGTGTCAGACATGTTGAAGACAGCCTGCATCAGTTCCTGACACATGCCGGGTTCCATCTGGCTGAACTCAATAACCACGCCATGGACGCGGAATTGGACGACAGCCCGTTTATTCTCAATCGCGATATGGACGTCGGAGGCACCGGCCTTCACCGCATCCTCAAGCAGCCGGATAATCTCCGCCTGCATAGGCTCGGGTACCTGCGCACCCTGCTGGGGCTGCTGATCTACTGCCATGTTTATTGCTCCCGCCTACCTGTTCACCAAACGCCGACCGGTTGACGGCCTATGGCATCAGGTACCCGCATATAATCATTATCTTATTCGATATCTGGCGGCGGGCATAGCCGCAGCCAACCATCAAGCACCTGCCGCTTGATAATGCCCATGGCGCCGAAACTCTGCGCCGCGCGGCAAAACTCTAAATCTGACCGGCTGGACTCAGCAAACTCCACCAGGAAGGCGGGTTTGGTCTGATCCAGGAATGGTTGGCTCTCATTGCACCAACCATCCTCAAAGCAGCCGCTCAAAACCACGAAATCATAATCCATGGAGAGCGGCGCGATCTGGGAACGGCTATTCCACAGGCCAATGCTTAATCCACGTTGATGGGCCTGATCAGCAATCCAGCGGTTAAAGGCCTGTTGCTGGCGCTCGCCAATCGGGAAGCCGGTACGGAATAGGTAATTCTCAAGATTGCCAACCAGGGCACCGTCAAAACCCTTATCCCGGCAGCGATCGAGGCGGCCCTGGATCATGGGTGCAATGGCGTCGATATCCCGGATATCGAGCCAGCGCTGGTTTGGTTGGCTCTCAACTCGACGGCCAACGGTCAGTGGTGGAACCGAGCCAAAGTCGTCTGCATTCTCAGCGATTGTGCCACCGTCGAAATAGCAGACCGCCGCCGCACCACCAGCACGGATCGAATTAATCTCATCCGGTAGCGCGTCCTTTAGATCGAGGACTAGGAAGTCAACGACCCGCTGCAACTGCATTGGGGTTGAGAATTGAAGGTCAAACCGGGCATCGGGTGCCGGTGTCCAGCGTGATGGCGTGATCACCGACACGGGCTGTGCCGAGGCGGTGCTGCCAAGAACGAAAACCCACGCCGATAGCGCAACAACGGCGGCAGCGGCATGCTGGAGGCGTTTGGTCAGACGCCCTCGACGACTAGGCCGAAACATCAGCGGGGGAACTCCATCAACTAGGAAGCGAAACACTATCCATCAGTATGCGGTATCCATGCCAAGCTCGCAAACGAGCACCGGCTATTTCGGGGCATTTTGCCCCGATGCTGTTGCCCGCCATCTGCGGCCCCTTGAAGAGGCCGGGCTAAGGCTTGGTGGCAGCCCAAACAAAAACCGCGGCTGAGCGATGCTGCCGCGGTTTTGATCTAGTGTCCATTGGACCGTTTGATTACATGGCCAACCGGCGTTCTTGCACTGGTGGCTGCATCGCCGCTGGTGCTGGTGTGGCTGGTGTCGGGGCGCCGAATGGTTGGCCCATCTCGCGCCGCTCTTGCAGTTTGCTCAGCATCGCCGCGGTATCGATACCGCCTGCTGGGCCTTCACCTTCCATACCCATGGATTTTGCCATCCGGCTTTCAGCGGCAACACGCTTGGCATTGCCATCATCCGGCAGGGTCTCAAGGGTTGAGCGTTCGCTCTGCTCGCCAAGGCCAGTCATCATGGTGACGCCGCCAGCTTCGCCATGGTGGCTCTCGCTCAACTGAACGTCGCGGTAGCGGTTTGGACCTGCGGTTGGGCCTTCCTCGCTGAACGCTTTTGCATGTGCATTCAAGGTCGCGGCACCGGCACCCATAATCGGTGCCGCGATGCTGACCCCGCCGGGCTGTTCCCAAGCCGGGGTGGCTGGCGCCTTATCGCGCGGACCCACATCAACATCGGAGAAATCGTCGTTACCGCCCTTCGTGAAGGCTGAAGAACCATTGACCGTGCCAATGCCCTTACCCGCGTTACGAACGGCGGAACCTGTCAGGCCTCGCGTCGATGCCTCAGGTACGTCAGAGAGTGCTGAATGCGCCAGTTTTGACCCATCAGCCTCAGCTTTTAGAGATTGCATGGTGCGATAGGTATCTAACCGATCCCTCGCTTCAGCCACCAATGCAGTCATAAACACCCCTTTCACTTCCCACTAAACGATAGGGCAGAACGGGCGTTTGTCCAAGCAAAACTTACGTTTGCGGGAGGATTTCGCGCATTAATTATATGATACCCAATTTAAGGGCCTAGTCTTCGATATCGTTCAGCTTCCAATTGAAGGTGGTGCTGTCGATCTCGCTGGCGCCGGTCAGCATAGGGTCGAGCGGGTCTTTGGCGTATTTCCGCAGGTGGTTAATCACCGCAATATCCCCGCTTTTCCGGCCAAAATCCTCGGCGTACCAATCATATAGGCTGGAAACGTGAAGCCGTCGATCCCCCTCAAGCGCATCCTTCCGTTTGCCGATTTCACGGATCGACGCGCCCCTTGTGTGGTTGATGAAACGAATTGCCGCCTCATCCAGCAATTTATCAACGCTATCGGCCCGAAAAGCGGTTGGGCTTGGCTCTGGGCAGCCCAAAGCACCGCAGCTGAGACCGTAAAGTAGGCGTGGATCTTCCCAAATTGGGCGCAAAATGCCGTGGGCGATATTGTCCAGGCTAAGCGCCCGGCCTTCCACACTGACCAGTCGTGCGGTCCAGGGACCCCGTCGCACCGGGTCGTCGGACAGGTCAATGTCCAGGATGCTGGCCACCGGGTAGTGGTCCAGAATGATCTTCATGATCAGCGCGTTATAGAGGTTTAACCAATAGGCACGCTGTTCATCCCGGTTGAGGTCGGTGACGGTCACCGCCTGCATGCGGGTCAGGTAATCATCCAGCCGCTGCCGGTCCGATGGGCGTACAGCGCCATAATCAAAGCGGGATAAGTGTTCGCGGCGGCCATGGTGCTTACCGACCACTTCAAACTGATCGTGGATCTCGTAATTTGCAAAATGCCGATTGTTCCGGCGCTCGTTGGAGCGGATCGTTTCAAGGCTGCCATCAAACGGGTCGGCCACCTCAAGATAGATATCCAGCATTGCTTGCCAGTCATCATGCTCAAGCGTGACCTTGGAGCTGGGCTCATGGGCCAACCAATGCTCATCAATAAGCTTAGACTTCTGCCCAGCTAAGGCGATGGCGCTGGTCAGTGTCAGTGTCAGGGTCAGCGCTGTCACAGCGCCGATTGAGAGGCATGCCAAACGATGAAGCAGGCGCATTGCCGCGATCCTTCAATACGGTGTCGAACCATCAGAATCGCTGATCTGGCTGTAGATCACTAGCCTTGCCGGGCTTACTCGGCGGCAGAGGCGGAGGGTGTTGCACGGTTGCTGGCAGCTTGCCGTGGGTTGGGCAGGCGGATGCGGAACCGGGTGCCGGCGCCGTCGGTCTTCTCAAGCGTTAGGTCACCGCCATGGGCACGAACAATTTCGCGGGCAATCGTTAGGCCAAGGCCGGTGCCACCACCCCGGGTTGAGCCGGCAAATGGCACGAAAAGGTTGTCTTTCGCGCGCGGTGGTAGGCCGGGGCCATCATCCTCAATCTCAACCGCGATTTCTTTCTCACTATCCAGCATGGCCAGCGAGAGACTGACCGTTACGGCGCCGGCCTCAAAAGCATTGCGCCCAAGATTGGCAATCACGCGGTAAAGCTGCTCACGGTCGGCATTGAGGTTTAAGTCGCCTTCAATCGTGTTGTTCCAATACCAGTCCTGGCCTTCCGGGGCGAAGGCGACCAGCTCCTCACCAATCTCATCCAGCAAGGGCATCAACTGGAACGGCTGACGCCGCACGGGCATTGAGCCCTCTTGGGAGAATTTGAGTGTCTCACTACAGAGGTCGATTGCCCGGTTGATTGAGGTCTCAAGCCGGGGGGCGACCTTGGCCACCTGTTCATCCTGGCTGTTGCTGAGGCGTTCTGAGAGCAACGCCGCCGTGGACAGGATATTGCGTAGGTCATGGTTAATCTTGGCAACGGCGGTGCCTAGCAGCGCCAGCCTAGTCTTCTGCCGCAGGGCCTGCCTGACCGCATCTTGCATAACCGCGAGCTCTCGCTCGGCGAGGCCCATCTCATCAATTCGGCCGCTTTGGTTCACCGTGCTGGCATCGCTTTCCGGCGCATCGCGGAAGGCGATCATGGAGCGCACCATGTCTTGCAGCGGGGTCACCAACAGGCCGCGTAGTGCCAGGAAGACCAGTAACGCCGCCATGATTGAGATGAATAGGGATAACCAGAAGATACGGACTGAGAAGTCGATCATCTGCTGCCTGAGCGGTGCCTCATCCATCCGGATTTTTAGCGTTACACCCTCAGCATTGGTGGGTTCACCAATGACATCGATGACCCGATCATCGGTTGTGGCCAGGGTGGCAAAGGCATCAAGGATGAGGGTTACGAACCCCGCCTCGCGAAGATCGTAGGTCTGATCGCTGCCGACGGAGATGATGGCCGCAAGCTCGACATCCTGCTGGCCATCCACCTTACGCATGATCTGGTGCGCACCAACGGTGCCCAAAAGCTCTGCCTGCATTACCTCGGGCAACATGCCGTCGGCGTCGGCCTCAAGCACCAGTGTCGCCAGATAGGATTGGTCCAACCGCTCTTGGAAGTAGACCAGGCGGTAGCGGCCGATCGACGGCGCAAAGATAAGCACCTCGGCCAGAAGGACGAACAGAACGGTTAGGACCAGCAGCTTCAAAGAGAGGCTGCGCGCTATCGGTTTCAGTAACATCGGTTCCCAGGCGGTGCGTAGAGGCAGAAATCAGCCAAACATCTGCAGAAACTTAACAATCTTACGGGTGCGGGCGCTGAACAGCTTCGGCGTGAAGTAGGACCCGGCTGCCCGCTTGTTCACTTCCGCTAGGGTCGGATAGGGAACAATCATGCTGGCGAGCTTGGACAGTTTCACCCGTTCTTGGACGGCATAGCACCAAAGTTGAATGATTTCACCGGCATTTGGCCCAACGACTGAGGCGCCATAGACGCGGCCTTTGCGGATGATCACCTTCACCATGCCATCGCCCTTCGCCTCGGCCGAGGCGCGGTCATTCTCATGGAAGGACCAGCGGGCGATTTCAAAACCGCCATCGCCAAACTGCTCGCGGGCTTGCTTCTCACTCATCCCGACATGGGCCAGCTCTGGCTCAACATAGGTGACCCAAGGCAGGGCCGTGTAGTCCACCTTGGCTGGCATCTTGAACAGCAGGTTTTTGATGATCACCCCAGCATGGTACCCGGCGATATGGGTGAATTGCGGGCCACCGGCCACGTCACCAATCGCATAGACCTTACGGTTGCTGCTGCGCAGACGATCATCGACGGTGATGCCACGGCGATCGAAGGTGATACCGGCGGCTTCCAGGTTCAGCTTACCGACATTGGGGCGACGGCCAGCTGCGATCAGCAGGTCCGTGCCTTCAATCCGTTCCTCAACACCGTCCTTGGTGATGATGACGGCGATGCCATTGCCGCTTTGCTCAACCCGCTCAACGGCGATCTGCTCTTTGAGCTCAACGCCTTCTTTGATCAGCTTTTGCCGGATCACGTCGACCAATTCGGGATCGTCATTGGGCATGATCTTGCCCATATCCACGATTGTCACAGCCGAGCCGAGGCGGCGGTGGGCTTGGCCCATCTCAACCCCAATGGGGCCGGCACCGATCACGATCAGATGCTCTGGCCGTTCCAGCTGCTCGAAGATCGTCTCATTGGTGAAATAGGTAACCTCATCTAAGCCAGGGATTGGTGGCACCGCGGCATGGGAGCCAGTGGCGACCACAATCTTCTTGGCCTTAATGCGGTAGTTGCCAGCGCTGACCGTGTTCTCATCAACGAACTGGCCGTATTCTTTGATCACCCGCACGCCGAGACCTTCAAAGCGCTCAACGCTGTCCATTGGGGCGATGCCGGCAATCACGCTTTTCACATGACCTTTGACCTTCGCGAAGTCGATCTCTGGTTCATGGCCATTCACGCCAAACTGGCCAGAGGTGCGCACCTCTTGCGCGGCCTTCGCTGCCCGCAGTAGGGCCTTGGACGGGACACAGCCATAGTTAAGGCAGTCACCGCCCATCTCACCGCCCTCAAGCAGGGTGACATCAACGCCGAGTTGGGAAGCGCCAGCGGCAACCGATAGGCCGCCAGAGCCAGCACCAATCACCAGAATGTCTGTTTTAACGTCGTGGGCCATGATCTTGGTTCCTAAGGGGTAGCAGTGGGTGCGTTAGTTTTGGGTGGCTTTACCGGCGCGCAGCTTCTTATAGGCCACTGGGATCAGTGACAGCACGGCAAGGCCAAGAATTGGGATCAGCACGCTGGGGCTGAAGATGATGGATAGGTCTGGGGTCTCCCCCCGCTCAAACACAGCGCCAAGGCCGTTGCCAACTGAGACGAAGACAAAGCTGCCTGGCATGATGCCGAAGAAGGTGGCAAGCGCGTAGGTGCGAAGCTTCACCCCGAGGAAGGCCGGGACCAGGTTGACCAACCAAAATGGGAAGAGGGGGACCAGGCGGAGCACCAGTAGATAGGACAGCGCATTCTCACTGAACCCTTGTTCAAACTTGGTGAGCCAGGGGCCAACCTTGCCCCGTAGGGTATCGCCGAGCGCGGTCTTGGCCGCGATGAACACCGCAACCGCACCAATGGTTGCGCCAACCACGGTGGCCAGCGTGCCGGTGATGAGGCCAAACATAAAGCCGCCCGCGATGGTCAAAAACACAGCACCGGGCAGGGATAGGGCGACGGAAACCGCATAGGCCAGAACGTAGAGGCTGATCGCGACAATGAAATGCTCCTGAACGAAGGATGTCAGGGTCTCGCGATGATCAGACAGGGCCTGGAACGACAGATATTGATGGGCACCGGTCAGATAGACGGCCACCGCACCGGCAACAATAACGGCCAGCGGCAACAAACGCTGCCAAAGCGGCTTTGCCTTGCTGGTCTCCTCAACCGCTGGGTCAGCGGAGTTGGTTGCCAAGGTGGTCTGGCCTTCAGGGTCAGTCATGGTCGGTTCCATGGTGGTGTCGGCGGGCATAACGCGGTGGTTCCATTACAATGTCAACGCACCCAGTCATGTACCGCCAGGTCGATCACGCGCCAGTGACAAACGCTTGACGTTGCGTTGATCACGCCGTGAGGTGGCTGTGAATGACAGTGTTTGGCAGATAAGAAAGCGGGCTGCTGTTGACTCGGGCCGCGCTCGCACCCTATATACCGCGCTTCGCAAGACGACTGAATTTTTTGACCTTCTCTTTAGTTAAGGAGTTCGTGCTGTGAAACGCACGTTTCAGCCAAGCAATCTGGTGCGCAAGCGCCGCCACGGTTTCCGCGCCCGCATGGCCACCAAGGCCGGTCGGATGGTGCTTTCGCGCCGTCGTGCCAAGGGCCGTAAGAAGCTGTCGGCATAATCGCCCAGCGATAGCGGCAACCGGCCAGGATGCCTAACCGCATGACCGGCCGAACATATCACCTGAAGACCTTGAAAAGGCGGGCGGATTTCGTCCGCCTTAATCGTCGTGGAAAACGTGCAGCCATGCCAGGTCTGGTATTGCAGGCAGCACGCAGCATATCGCCCGACAGTGAACCAGCCGATAACGGGTCAGACCCGGTAATCCGGGTTGGCTTTACCGCAACCAAGAAGCTTGGTGGCGCGGTTGTTCGTAACCGGGTGAAGCGACGCCTGCGCGCCGTTGCCTCGGATGTGCTGCCTGTGCTTGCCAAGCCAGGGCACGATTTCGTACTGATCGGGCGCCCAGCCAGCCTGACGCGAGCCTATACCGATCTGCATGATGATCTGGTTCGTGCGCTGGACAAGTTGGGCGCCAGATCTGATCAGGCGGCAAGTTAAAGGAACGGCCCTCTCATGAGTGGGGAAACACCAGCAAAACCAGGCGCATCTAGGCCAAACGGACTCATCCGTGTGCTGACGCTGCCATTGCTGGCGCTAGTCTATTTTTACCGCTATGTGATCTCGCCACTAATTGGACCCAGCTGCCGGTTCCAACCTACCTGTTCCGAATATGCTCTCGATGCTTTAAAGCTGCACGGCCCCGTGAAAGGCACCTGGCTAACCGTCAAACGGATAAGCAAGTGCCACCCCTGGGGTAGCCACGGTTACGACCCGGTCCCGGGTGCCCATTCCTGCTGTAATGGGCATGGAAAATCAGCGGCTAAGTAAGACGACTTCTCAACACGCTCACCAAACGACCTTGAAACAGGCCTAACGCCCATGCGCCCGCAACATGAAATGCCCGATCAACGCAATCTGATCCTCGCCGTCGTTTTGTCGGTGTTGGTGATCCTGGGCTTTCACTTCTTCTATGAGCAGCCCCGCCGCGAGGCCATTCAAGCCCAGCAGGAGCGGATGGCCGCTGAGGCTGAGCTGCAGCAGGAACAGCAGCAGCGCGTGTTAAGCGATGGCGACCTGCCGACCCCGGATGATGTCGCCCCTGTTTCTGAAACCATTGCCGCCGGTGCAGTTCGCGACCGTACCGAAGTGATTGCCGAGACCGATGCCCGGCTGAAGATCAATACTGCCCGGCTGCACGGCTCAATCAACCTGGTCGGTGGTCGTATTGATGACCTGACACTCGCCGATTACCACGAGACGGTGGAGCGTAAGCGGGAGGTGGCACTGCTGTCCCCAGCGGGTAGCGATCAGCCCTATTACGCCAATCTTGGCTGGATTACCCAGGATGACGGGGTAACCGTCCCTGATGATGACAGTGTTTGGACCGTTGTCGGCGACAGTGGCACCGAACTGACCCCAGACACGCCGATTACCCTGCAATGGTATAATGGCGCTGGCCTTACTTTTGAGCGTCGCATCTCGGTTGATGAAGATTACCTCTTCACCGTTGAGCAATCGGTGATCAACACCACCGATGCGGCCGTCACCCTGTTCCCATACTCATTGGCGGCCCGCCGCAACCTGCCTGCGGCCACGCAGCTTTTCATCCTGCATGAAGGCCCGCTCGGCGTCTTCGATGGCAAGCTGACCGAACGCGGCTATGACGCCCTGCGTGATGAGGCGTTCGACGGCAATGGCCGGGTTAGTGAACGGTTTGAGAGTGATGGCGGCTGGATCGGCATCACCGATAAGTACTGGCTGGTCAGCCTGATCCCCGATACCAATGCCCGGATCACCGGTCGCATCAACTACCGCGACACCCGCGATCAGTTTCAGGTGGACCTGCTTGGCCAGGGCCGTGAGATCGCTGCTGGTGAGACGGTCAGCGTAACCTCCCACATTTTCGCCGGTGCGAAAGAGGTGACGTTGTTGGATCGCTATAGCGAGGTCTATGGCATCCCACGCTTTGACCGCGCGGTTGATTTTGGCTGGTTCTACTTCCTGACCAAGCCGTTCTTCTATGGCCTCGACTTCCTGTTCGATCTGTTGGGTAATTTCGGTTTGGCGATCCTCGGCTTCACCGTCCTGCTGAAGCTGGTATTCTTCCCGCTTGCCAACAAATCTTACAAGTCGATGAGCAAGCTGCGTCAAATCCAGCCACGGATGCTGGAGCTGCGGGAGAAGTATGAAGACGACAAGATGCGTCTGCAGCAGGAGATGATGAAGCTCTACAAGGAAGAGGGGGTAAACCCGCTTTCTGGTTGCTTGCCGATCCTGATCCAGATCCCGGTCTTCTTCGCCCTTTATAAGGTGCTGTTCGTCACGATTGAGATGCGGCATGCGCCGTTCTATGGCTGGATCACCGATCTATCGGTGCCGGACCCCACCAGCCATTGGAACCTGTTTGGTCTGCTACCGATTGATAGCCCCGGTTTCCTCGCTGTTGGCATTTGGCCAATCCTGATGGGCATCACCATGTGGCTGCAGATGCGCCTGAACCCAACACCCCCGGACCCGATCCAGCAGAAGGTGTTCATGTTCATGCCGATCATCTTCACCTTCCTGCTCGCCACCTTCCCGGCTGGCCTAGTGATCTACTGGACCTGGAACAACGTGCTGTCGATCATCCAGCAATCGGTGATCATGCACCGCATGGGTGTGAAGGTGACGTTCTTCGGTAAGGACAAGCCGGATACGGCAGAGTGACCACGGGCCCGGTCCTGGTGATCTTTGGCGGTCTGCCCGGCAGCGGTAAAACCACCACGGCCCGGGCACTGGCTGATCACCTGGACGCGTTCCATTTGCGCATCGATACGATTGAACAGGCCATCCAACGATCCGTCCTAAAGGTGGATCAGGTTGAGGATGCGGGCTATCTCGCGGCCTACGGTGTTGCCGGTGACAACCTTCGTGGTGACCGTATCGTCATTGCTGACAGCGTTAATCCCATCGCCCTAACCCGGGATGATTGGGTCGCCGTCGCCACCAAGGCCAACGCCAAGTTCTTAGAAGTTGAGGTGGTCTGCTCAGACCAGGTTGAGCATCGCCGCCGGGTTGAGGAACGGGTGGCGGACATTCAGGGGCATAAGCTCCCAACCTGGCAGGAGGTGTTGGACCGGGAGTACGAACCCTGGTCCGAACGCGCAGCGGGCAAACGCCTGGTGCTGGACACGGCGCGCCTGTCCTGCGAAGAGTGCGTCACCGAGATTGAGCAAGCGCTGAGTAAGCTTTGAACGTCCCCTTTTGTTGATTGTAAGCCCGTGACGAAAGACATCACCCCATCCCTGACCGCCGGTGCCGAGGACGAGGCAAAGGCCACGGGCCGTAAGCTGTTTGCCGGGCCTTGCGACTTTATGTTGAGCGTGGTGTCCCTCGATCAGCTACCGGCCGAAAGCCTGCCAGAGATTGCCTTTGCTGGCCGCTCCAATGTGGGCAAATCCAGCCTGATCAATGCGCTGACCGGGCGCAGCACGATTGCCCGCACCTCAAACACACCGGGCCGGACCCAGTCGCTGAACTTCTTCGATTTGGGTGGCCAGCTGCGGCTGGTTGATATGCCGGGCTATGGCTATGCCAAGGTGCCGAAGCCGGTGGTTGAGGCCTGGACCGCGATGCTGAAAGAGTATCTGCGGGGCCGCGTGCCACTGCGCCGGGTTTGCGTTCTGATCGATAGCCGCCATGGGATTAAGGATCGGGACACCGACATCCTCAAACTGCTCGACCAATCCGCCGTGCCGTATCAGGTAATCCTGACCAAGATCGATAAGATCAAAGCGAGCGAGCTTGAGAAGTGCCTAGAGCAGACCAAGACGCGCCTGGTGAAGCACCCGGCTGCGCATCCTGAGGTGATTGCCACCAGCTCAGAGAAGGGCATCGGCCTCGATGATATTCGGGCCAGTCTCACGATGTTGGCTGTTTAACCGTCTGAGCGGGTATTGATGCACAGGACAAGGCGGGTCTTGCCTTGCGCCTTAATCGGTGGGGAGCGATGGACGATGCCGGTCTTACCCATGGCACAGGATCCGGCGAACAGGCTGACGTCACCTGCCATCATGTCGTGGCAGGGGCCACTCCAACTATCCCGTTCGGCCAACACCTCGGCGCCTAGCTCTGGGTTCACCCATTGGGTGCCTGGACCGTAATAGGTGCAGAGCAGGCGATAATCGACACTATCGCGGTGCCAAAACCGGCAGGCATCACTGCGCACCAGCTGAATGCGCACATCCAGAAACTTAGATTTCGTAATGCCCTGAAACATCTCGGCGAGATGGGTCATGTCATTGGCTAGCGCCTGGCGTGTTTGCGTTGCCTCATCGCTGTCAGCGGGTTGCTGATAGCATTCCTCCAGCATCATGCCGATCTCATCAGCCCGGGCGACAAAGCGGCCATGGGGCGTCTGCTCCGCCGCTAAGGCACGCAACTGGCGGCCGAGCCCGGCAACACTTAGATCGTGTGATCGTTCCCAAACCGCCATGCTGGTTCGGGGGTGGTTAATCGACCGTAAGACGGACGGGTCCTTATCAATCGCCACCTCGCGGGTCGGGGCTATTGATGAGTTAGCGGCCTCAAACGCGATGGCTGATGCGGACATGGCTTAGGCTGCCTGTTGTCCAAGGACCCAACGCGGGAATGGGTCTTTGAGGTCTTTCCAGTCTTCTGGGTCGAACTTCATCGCATCTTCAACATCGACGAGGCAGGCATCCAACGCGGCGGTGATTTCTTCTTGATCAATGCCGCTGCCGATAAACACCAGCTCTTGTCGGCGGTCACCATAGATTGGGTCCCAATACTGGGAGATGGTGCGCTTCCAGCCCTCATCCTGTGGCCAGCGGTTCATTGGCACGGCCGCCCACCAGAAGCCCATGGGCTCATGCCGAACAATGGCGCCGGCCCAGCTTAGATCGCCGACAAAGGCATCACGGGTCGCGAGCCAGAAAAGCCCCTTGGCACGGATAACGCCGGGCCAATCCTTCTGCAGGAAGTCAAAAAAGCGCTGCGGGTCAAACGGGCGGCGGGCGCGGTAGACAAAGCTGCCGATCCCATACTCTTCCGTCTCCGGCACGTGGTCGGCAAAGCCATAGAGCTCTTTGAACCAGAGCGGGTGCTCTTGCGCCTTTTCAAGGTCGAACTTACCGGTGTCCAAGACCTCTTTCAGGTTCACCTGGCTCTGGCTGGTTTGGATCAGCTTCGCCGATGGGTTCAGGGAGGCGATGATTTTGAGGGCGGCATCCCGCTGCTCTTCCGTCGCGGTGTCGATCTTGTTCAGGATGATGACATCGGCGAACTCAATCTGATCGACGAGCAGATCAACCAGGGTGCGGTCATCCTCCTCACCCAAATTCTCACCCCGATCAGCGAGGAAATCGGTAGAGCCGAAATCGTTCAGCAGGTTCACCGCATCCACCACGGTCACCATGGTGTCGAGGCGTGAGACATCGGCTAGGCTAACACCATCCTCATCACGGAAATCAAAGGTGGTGGCCACTGGCAGTGGCTCGGAAATACCGGTGCTCTCAATCAGCAGGTAATCGAAGCGCTTCTCTTCAGCCAGGCGGGTCACCTCAGCCAGAAGATCATCGCGGAGGGTGCAGCAGATACAGCCATTCGACATCTCAACCAGGGTTTCTTCGGTCCGGGAGAGGTTGGCGCCGCCTTCCTTGATCAGGTTGGCGTCGATATTCACCTCGCTCATATCGTTGACAATCACGGCGACCCGCAGGCCCTCACGATTGTTCAGGATATGGTTCATCAGCGTGGTTTTACCGGCACCCAAAAAGCCAGAGAGAACCGTTACCGGTAGCCGTGAATCCGTCATGCCAAGCCGTCCCAACGTCGCAAAATGTTATAATGTAACAGTTGTTGTATGATAACATTTTGGCAGGCGCCAAGGATAAACAAGGCCCGCTGTTGAAAGATTTTCAAAGCCGTTTAAGCGCCCGGTTGTTCGGTGGCTAGCTGCCCCTGCGGGGTTGGCCAGATACGTAGCATCCAGGCCATGAAGGCGATGAACACCAGGGTAAAGGCAACCCGCCCAACCAAGATGATCCAGATGTCCGCCCCAAAGGCGAGGAAGAACAGCGTGTCCTCAATAATGCCGTGGGAAAGACAGAGTAGGGACATGGCCAGCAGCTTTGCCCGCGGTCCCACCGGGTGCTCCTGCGCGGCCTGGATCAGCAGCCCACCGCCATAGGTAATGCCAAGCATCAGGCCGATGGTGGTTGCCGGCGCTAGTCGCGGATCAATGCCGATGATCTTGAGCAGGGGCTCAAGGCTGCGGGTGAACCAACCGATCACGCCGATCTTCTCCAACACATCCAGCAGGATGAACAGCACGACGATAATGCCCAGGATCGTTGCCATGGAGCTGACGGTACCAATCGCCCACTCAACCCAGCCGACACTGCCGCCAATCTCTGGCACCCAGGTCAGCATGAACGGCTCAGCGAGCCAGCCGGTCGCCTGACAGATCTGCCAGGTGATGAAGCCAAAGAGCAGGGCGCCAAAAATGCGAATGAAGGAGGTGACGAGGAAGTTTGCCCCGGCTCGCTGGATGATCGCCGCCTCAACCGGGATGGCGTGTGCGATCAACATCATGGCGCAGAGGATACTGTGCTGGGCCACGGTCATATCCATGCCGGGCATAAGGGTCAGATAAGCCCCCATCCCACCATAGGTGCCGGTTAACAGGGTGATGGCCCAGATCAGCCCAGCCTCTGCTGGCAGGCCGACCAACCCAACCACGGGGACCAGTACCTCACCCAGCCATTCGGTGGCGCCAAGCTGCTCGCCGATACGGACCAGAACCATGACGGGCAGCATGATTTTGGCCAGCGCCCAGAAGGTGCTTAAGCTCTTTTTGCCGAGGGTTTTCAGATAATCATTCATGCGGAAATTGCTTTTTTTGCCGAGGGTTTTCAGATAATCATTCATGCGGAAATTGCTTTCGAGCTTCGGTTTTTATGGGCGAAATCGAGGGCAAATTCCACGGCGGCCTCGGCATGGAGGCGGGTGGTATCAAAGGCGGTGACGGGTGGGTCCCCAGGGAGATCTTGAGGGGACAGGAGGAGGCCGATCTCAGTGCAGCCAAAAATGACGCCGTCAGCGCCAGCCGCGATTTCGCGATTGATGACCTGCAGATAGGCATCGCGTGAGAAAGTTTCGACCACCCCCTGGCAAAGTTCTTCATAAATAATTCGGTGCACGGTCTCACGGTCGGCCTCATTCGGCACGGCAACCTCAATCCCGTGATGGTCGCGCAGATGACCGCGATAGAAGTCCTGCTCCATCGTAAACCGGGTGGCGAGGAGGAGTGGACGCTTACACCCCGCTTGTTTAATCGCGGCTGCGGTCACATCGGCGATGTGGATCAGCGGGATGTTGACCGCCGCCGTCACGGCATCCGCACTCTTGTGCATCGTGTTGGTGGCGATGATCAGGCAGTCGGCGCCAGCACGCTCAAGGCTCTGCGCTGCCTCGACCATCAGGCGGGTCGCGTTGTCCCAATCGCCAGCCATTTGATAGTCCGCGATCTCTTTAAACTCGAGCGAGTTTAGGATCACGCTCGCGGAGTGGAGGCCGCCGAGGCGTTCGCGAACTAGGCGGTTGAGGTGCTGGTAATAGGTGACGGTGCTTTCCCAGCTCATCCCGCCAATGACGCCGATTGTTTTGATTGGTGTCTTCGTCATGTCATCCAGCCTTAAGTCTCGCTTACCCCCGAATCGCAGCTTCAAAATCTTTGAAATCCGGGTGCTGATTTCTAAGCGCAGCATAGCCGCCATCCTGGAACGCCCATAGATCGGTGCTCGCAACCCAGCTATTCAGCCCATGTTTGCCGCCGCCGCTTACCGGCTTGTAGGTTGGTGGCTGGCTCAACCCGACGCCAACAGATGCGTGGCCAATACGATGACCGATGATGACAAGCTTGCCGCAGCCAAAGAAGCGGCGATGAAAGACATGGACCCACTTGCCAAGGCACGCGTGCTCTCCGAGGCGCTGCCCTATATGCGCCGCTACGCCAAGCGGACCTTCGTCGTCAAATATGGCGGCAGCACCATGGGCGATGTGGAGCTGGGCGATCAGTTCGCCCGAGATATCGTCCTGCTGAAGCAGATCGGCATCCACCCGGTGGTGGTCCATGGCGGTGGCCCACAGATCGGCAAGATGCTCGACCGTGTCGGAATTGAGAGTGAGTTCGTCGATGGCCTGCGGGTCACCGATAAGGCCGCCGTTGATGTGGTCGAGATGGTCCTGGCCGGTTCCATCAACAAGCAGGTGGTGGCCTCGATTAATGCCGCGGGCGGTAAGGCTGTCGGCATCTGCGGTAAGGACGGCACCATGATCCGGGCCGAGCGCCTGCGCCGCACCACTCGCGACACCGACAGTAATATTGAGAAGATCATGGATCTGGGCTTCGTGGGTGAGCCAGCCCAGGTCGACCCGGAAATCCTCTCAATCTTTGAGCGCTCAAACCTGATCCCGGTGATCGCACCGATTGGTATCGGGCCAGAGGGTGAGACCCTAAACATCAATGCCGATACGGCGGCCGGTGCTGTTGCGGGTGCGATTGGTGCCGCGCGCCTGCTGCTGCTGACCGATGTGCCGGGTGTGCTCGATCAGGATAAGAAGCTGATCAAGCAAATGACCATCAGTGAGGCCCGCAGCTACATCAAGGATGGCACGATCTCTGGCGGCATGATCCCCAAGATCGAAACTTGCATCGCCTCAATTGAGGCAGGTGGTGAGGCCGCCGTGATCCTGGATGGCCGCACGCCGCACACGCTGTTGCTAGAGATTTTCACCGAAGGTGGTTCCGGAACGCTAATTGTGAGGGATTGATGGAGCTGGATGTCGATCTGATTTCCGTACTGGTTGGCCTCGGTGCCGGTTTGGCCGCTGGCGGTCTGGTGGCCTATGCCGCAACCTCGCGTTGGAAGGCGCGGCATGGGGAATTGGAGCGACAGGCGGAGGCTGTCTCGGTTGAGCGGGATAAGCTGACGGGCGAGAACGACAGCCTGAAGACCAATATCAGCCAGCTTGAAGCCCGCAATGCCAAGCTGGGCGCTGAGGCGGAGGCGCAGCAAAAGGCCTTCGACATGGCCCAGCGCAACATGACCTCCACCTTTGAAGCCCTGGCCGGTAAGGCGCTCAAGGGCAGCACCGATGAGTTCCTCAAGGTCGCCGAGCAACGGTTCAAGCAATTGCAGAGCGAGGGCGGCAACGACCTCGATAAGCGGCAGGAAGCTATCGCCGCTCTCGTAAAACCAGTGCAGGAAAACCTGTCCCAAATGCGGGACCAGCTGACCCAGCTCGAGAAAGAGCGGGAGGGTGCCTACCAGTCCCTCCGCCAGCAGGTCACCGCGATGGGCGAGCAGCACCAGGTTTTACGTGACGAGACCCGGAAACTGACCACGGCGCTGCGCGCACCCAAGGCCCGTGGCGCCTGGGGTGAGCTGCAGCTCAAACGTGTGGTTGAGATGGCGGGCATGCTCTCCCATGTCGATTTCCACGAGCAAACCTCGATGGAGACCGAGGCGGGGCGCCAGCAGCCCGATATGGTTATCCGCCTACCCGGTGGGCAACGCATTGCCGTCGATGCCAAGGTGCCGTTGGAGGCGTTCCTAAACGCCGCCGAGCATTCGGAAGAAGCGACCCGTGAGAGCTATTACGCAGCCCATGCCAATGCGGTGGCCAAGCATGTGAAGGATCTGGGCAAGAAGGCGTATTGGAATGCCCTCGATTTCAGCCCGGAATTCGTCGTCATGTTTGTGCCTGGTGAGCATTACTTCTCGATCGCGCTCGACCATAAGCCCGAGCTGATCGCCGAGGGCATGGAGCAGCAGGTGATCATTGCGACCCCAACCACGCTTCTGGCCCTACTACGCGCCGTCCATTTTGGCTGGCGGCAAGAGCAGTTGGCCGAGAGCGCGCGGGAGATCGCAGCCCAGGGTAAGGTCCTTTATGACCGTCTCGGCACCATGGCGGGGCATGTAAACAAGGTCGGTAAGCGCCTCGATGGTGCGGTGAAGGATTACAACGCCATGGTCGGCTCGCTCGACCGCAGCGTGATGCCCGCCGCCCGTAAGATGGGTGAGCTTCAGGGGCTGGTAGAAGATCAGCATGAACAGCCGCTGGCCATCGAGCAGATTGAGGCAACACCCCGCGACCTGCAGGCGGAAGAGTTCACCGAGACCGGAATCGCCGCGAACCAATCTTGACCTGACGCCCGAAAACGTTAGGTGTTGGCTAGGTTTTCACACCAGCTAGCTTTGAGCCATGGCCCTTCTTCCGATTGTTACCGTTCCCGACCGTCGCCTGCGCGAGAGATGTAAGCCTGTTGCTGATGTCACGGATGAACATCGCCAGCAGCTCGAGAATATGCTCGACACCATGTACAAGGCGCCAGGCATTGGCCTTGCTGGTCCGCAGGTTGGGATTATGGAGCGTATTCTGGTCCTCGACCCCGCCGATGAGGGGGAAGAGCCCCAGCCCTTCAAGATCATTAATCCAGAGATCGTCTGGGCATCAGAGGCAAAGAGCAGCTTCAATGAAGGCTGCCTCTCCATCCCTGAGCAATATGCCGAGATCGAACGCCCGGCCAAGGTCGCGGTCAAGTTCCTCGATGAAGAGGGCAAGAGCCACGAGATCGAATGTGAGGGCATGCTGGCCACGATCATCCAGCATGAGATGGACCACCTCGACGGTGTGCTGTTCGTCGATTACCTGTCAAAGCTGCGCAAGAACATGCTGATCAAGAAGGCGCAGAAATACATGAAGACGCATCCAAGTGATGAGTACGCCGAAGGCTAAGGCTGGCGGTTAACCCAACCAATAGGGACATCACATGCGCATCGCTTTCATGGGTACGCCGGACTTCTCCGTCACGGCCCTCCGCGCCCTGATCAATGCCAAACACGATGTGGCCTGTGTTTACTCCCAGCCGCCACGTAAATCTGGCCGTGGGCATAAGGAACAACCGTCCCCGGTTCATGCGGCAGCGTTGGGGGCGGGGATTGAAGTGCGCACGCCGGTCAGCTTGCGCAATGAAGAGGCCCAGGCTGAGTTTGCCGCCCTGAACCTGGATGCGGCAGTGGTGGTCGCCTATGGCCTGATCCTGCCCAAGGAGATTTTAGAGGCGCCGAAACACGGCTGCTTTAACATTCATGCCTCGCTACTGCCGCGTTGGCGTGGGGCCGCCCCGATCCAGCGGGCGATTGAGGCCGGTGATACGGAAACCGGCATCACCATCATGCAGATGGATGAGGGGCTGGACACCGGCGCCATGCTGATGGTCGAGGCCACGCCGATCACCCTCGATGATGATGCGGGCACACTCCATGATCGCCTATCGGCCATGGGTGCCAAAATGATGGTTGAGGGGTTGGAGCTTTTGAATGCCAACCGCTTGATCCATACGCCGCAACCGGATGACGGCGTAACCTATGCCGCCAAGCTGGAGAAGGCGGAGAGCGAGATCGATTGGTCCCTACCGGCCAAAGAGATTGAGCGCCGCATCCGTGCCTTCCGCCCCTGGCCGGGTAGTAAGGCCACGATCGGTGAGAAGGGGGTCAAGGTCCTGGCTGCTAGCCTCGCCGATGGTAAGGCGGGTGCTGAACCGGGCACGATCCTGGATAAAGCACCGGTGGTCGCCTGCGCTGACGGCACCGCCCTGCAGCTTGATCAACTACAACGCCCCGGCAAGGCGGCGGTTGATGGTGCCGCCTTCTGGAACGGTATGAAGACCCTGACCGTCGGCGACCGCCTATCATGAGTGCCGAAGAGCCGTCAGAGCCATCAGAGCCGTTACAGCGATGGAAGCTGACCATTGAATATGATGGTGGCAACTACCTCGGCTGGCAGCGGCAAGAACACGGACCCAGCATCCAGGGTGAGCTTGAGGCCGCCATGGCGAAATTCGTCAGTGGCGAGGCGCCAGATCTCTATGTGTGTGGGCGTACTGATGCCGGGGTTCATGCGCTGGGGCAGGTGGCGCATGTGGATTTGCCCCCCCGCTATGATGCCAAGGCTGTGCGTGATGCCACCAACTTCCATCTGGGTGAGGCACCGATTGCCGTACTGACGGCAGAGCAGGTTGATGACGCGTTTCATGCCCGCCTATCCGCCAAGGGACGTGCCTATCAATATCGCATCCTAAACCGCCGCGCCCCGCCGGGCCTGGATGTGGGCCGGGTCTGGCATCTGGGTGCTCCGCTTGATGTTGAGGCGATGGTTGAGGCGGCAAAACATCTGATTGGCCATCATGATTTCACCAGCTTCCGGGCAACCCACTGCCAGGCAAAATCGCCTGAGAAGACATTGGACCGATTGGACGTGTCAAAGCGGGGTGAGGAGATCTGGATTGAGGCAGAGGCCCGCTCGTTCCTGCATCATCAGGTCCGCAACATGGTCGGTACACTCCGGGACTTCGGTACCGGTCGTTTTCAGCCTGCGGAGATGAAGAAAATCCTGGGGGCGAAGGATCGCAGTGCGGCCGGTCAAACCGCCCCTTCTGACGGTCTCTACTTTGTCAGGGCGATGTATTGATGACGATCCCAGAGACGATGTTTGCCATCGTGACCACTGGCAATGGTGGCTACGAAAAGCTTGATGCCAAGCAGGTTCCCGTCCCGGTCATTGAACCGCATGAGGTGCTGCTAAAGGTGCTGGCCGCCGGGGTGAATAACACTGAGATCAACACCCGTCTTGGTTGGTACTCATCCAGCGTTACCGGCAGCACCGATGAGGCATCCAGTGATGCACCAACGGTCGATGGTGATGGCGGTTGGAATGAGGCGACACCCTTCCCGATTATTCAGGGCACCGATTGCTGTGGTCTAGTTGAGCAGGTGGGCGATGCCGGTAATCCAAACCTGTTGGGCAAGCGGGTGATTGTTCGTGCCTGCATGCGCCCCAACGGCTTCGACAGCTTTGACAATATCTGGATGGCCTCTGACTTCGATGGTGCCTTCGCCCAGTATGTGAAGGTACCAGCGAGCGAGGTATTTGCCGTTGAGTGTGATTGGTCGGATGCCGAGTTGGCCACGATCCCATGCGCCTATGGCACGGCTGAGACGATGCTACACCGTGCGTCGGTTGGTGGGGATGATCATGTGTTGGTGGCTGGTGCCTCTGGCGGCGTGGGGTCGGCCACCGTACAGCTGGCTAAACGTCGCGGCGCCAAGGTGACGGCAATCGCCGGTGCGTCAAAGCTTGAGGCGGTGCGTGCAATCGGGGCGGATCATGTTATCGAGCGTGGCGCTGATTTGGTTGCCGAACTGGGCGAGCAAAGCGTCAGTGTGGTCATCGACAATGTGGCCGGGCCGGGCTTTCCCGCCATGCTCAAAGTCCTGGCACGCGGTGGGCGTTATGCCTCCTCCGGTGCCATTGCCGGGCCGATCGTCGATCTCGATATGCGCGATATGTACCTGAAGGACATCACGCTTTTCGGCAGCACTGGCTGGGATGAACCCGTTTTTCCCGATCTGGTTGGCTATATCGAGCGGGGGGAGATTAAGCCCCTGCTGGCCAAGACCTTCCCGCTTGCCGACATCGCCGATGCCCAGCGTGAGTTCTTAGAGAAAAAGCACATGGGCAACTTCGTGCTGATCCCGCCGGGCTTGGATAGCGCCTAGCGATAGGTGAGCAGGATGCTGTAGGCGTAGCTGCCGATATAGACCGACATCACCGTCTCAACGATGATCAGGGCGATAGCCAGCGAGCCGGGGATTTCCAGCGCTGTTCGATAGCCAAACCATTGATAGGCAAGGGCGAGGAAGTAGACGATCACCACGCCGCCGCGCCCTTCCTCAAGCGCGAAAACACCCGCCAGTACTAGGAATTGCGGGACCAGCAGAACCATTAGCCGGACCACCATCATCCAATTAAAGACCTGGACGAAGCGTGGGAAGTGGGTGCCGTGATCCATCACCCGCATCAGGGCATGAACGGCGACGAGGAAGCCAAACCACTTCATCAATTCGGCAGCGATCCAGGTGCCAATCCAATGGCCCAGATGGGTGCCCCTGGCCGCCTCCGTTGCGGTGAAGGCCAGCACGAGCTCTGCCTCACTCGCCGTTACGGGCGCGATATCGACCGGGCGCAGCATGGCAAGGGCGATCATGCCCATCAGCAGTAATGGGAGCGTTTGTCGGAAGGATCGGCGGGCAGCCTCTGGCGTGCCGCTAAACAGGCCAATACCATCGGATTTGAACCGCAGCAGCCTTAGCGCACCAAGCAGGGATAGTCGTGCTTCGCCATCATGTTGCATGGCTTTGATACTACGCTGACTAGGCGTCAGAGCCTAGTTACCCGTGCCGCTTTGCCCTGGATCATCAAGCATTGAGGGGACACCCGGTCCAACATCCATCCCGGTGCGCGGCAAGGCTTCAAACAGCTGCTGAACATCTGAGGTGCCGAAATAGGCGAGGCTTAGGGCAAGCAGGGCGGCGGCGGGCATCACCAGGTTCAGGCCAATCTCGGCCAGCACAATCATGGCGGCCTCAAAACCGTGCTCTTCCAGCGCGGCCTTCAGGGTGAAGTAGAGGTAGTAGATGCTGTAAGCGCTAACGGCGAGGTAGATCAGGCCAATACTGCCGCCAAGCCCGGCAACCCCCATCATGATCGGCAGAAGCTCAACCGCCCGGCGCCATAACAGGGTCCAGTTATAGGCGGCAACCGCGGTGGCATAGCGATGCTGTAAGCCACCCTTGCCAAGGAAGCCGTACATAAAGCTAAGCAGGGTTAGCCAGCCAACAATCTGGGCCAGCACCATGACGGCGCCAAAGCGGATCAACAGATCGGATGGTGGTGCCTCAACCTCACTACCAATCTCGGCGCTCGCAACCTCAGACATGGTCTGGGCGCCGTCGACAACCGTGGCGCTGATCAGGATCGCCGAAATTGCGTATAGCCCGATGATGAACCACGCCACATTGAACGAGGCGCGGGCGCTGGCATTCGACCCATCAAAGGCGCCCAACCCACGCCGGTCGAAGCGCGCTAGCATTAAGGCGCCTTGGATACTCTCAGCGATGGTGCTGGTGGACATGGGGTTGGTTATCCGGGGTTGTCAGTTGGCGGGAAGCGCGAAGAAGCGCTCAATAATCCGGTAATAGGCATCACTTAGTCGTTGCAGATCGTGCGCCGGCACCCGTTCGTCAACCTGATGAATGGTGTCACCGATCAGGCCAAACTCAAAAACTGGGCCCATACGGGTGATAAACCGCGCATCAGAAGTGCCGCCACCAGTGGTCATCTCTGGTCGCAAGCCCGTGCTCTCTTCAATTGCCCCAACAACCGCGGCAATCGCTTCATTAGGTTGGGTCAGAAATGGGTGCGCCGAGACGCGGATTGAGAGGTCATAGGGCACGCCAACGCTATCGAGGCGCCGGCGAATTTCTGCTTCCAAGCTCTCTGCTGTGTGTAGGTCGTTAAACCGGCTGTTGAAGGTTGCGGTGCCAGTGCTGGGGATCACGTTATGGGCCGGATTGTCCACATCGATCGTGGTGATCTGCAGTGTTGAGGACTCGAAATGCTCGGTTCCGTCATCCAATGGCTCAGCGACCAGGGTGTTCAGCATGCGCACCAGCGGGTGCAGCGGGTTATCCGCCCGGTGGGGGTAAGCCACATGGCCTTGGACACCGGTCACCGTCAGCTTGGCGGTAAAGGATCCGCGACGGCCGATCTTGATCGTATCGCCCAGCTTTTCAACGCCAGTTGGCTCACCAACCAAGCAGAGGTCGAACTGCTCACCCCGGTCGGCCATCCAATCGAGGATCTTGGTCGTGCCGTTTAGTGCTGGGCCTTCCTCATCACCTGTGATGATGAAGCTAAGGGCGCCTTTATCTGCAGTACCATCGGCAACAGCGGCGGCGGTCGCACTGATAAACGCAGCGATATTGCCCTTCATATCTGCGGAACCTCGGCCGATCAGCCAGCCATCCTCGGTCACGCTCGCATCAAATGGCGGGATGCGCCAAGCGGCCTCATCACCCGGTGGCACCACATCGGTGTGACCGGCAAAGGCGAAGCATTGGCCCTCTTCGGCCTTACTGCCATCACGCCGGGCGTAGAGATTGCGGATCGCTGCGTTGGTTCCCTCAGTCCCCTCACCGAAGGTCATGGTGTGGCAGGTGAAGCCAAGACGCGTTAACAGGCCGGCGACCAGATCAATCGCACCGTCATCCGTCGGGGTCACCGACCGGCAACGGATCAGCGCCTGGGTCAGCGCCAGTGGATCGGTAAGATCAAGCTGATCGGCGATCTGGGAGGGGATCATTGCTTAGTCGATGCCACGCAGCAGTTCGTTGATCGCCGTCTTCGCGCGGGTTTGTTCATCCACGGTTTTGACGATCACGGCGCAGTACAGGCCGGGACCTGGTGTGCCGTCGGGCAGTGGCTTGCCAGGCAAGCTGCCGGGCACAACGACGGAGTATGGCGGCACGCGGCCACGGTGCACCTGGCCGGTGGCGCGGTCGACAATCTTGGTCGAGGCGCCAAGGAACACACCCATGGAGACGACAGCACCACGGCCAACAATCACGCCTTCAACAACCTCGGCGCGTGCGCCGATGAAGCAATCATCCTCAATGATCACCGGGGTGGCTTGCAGCGGCTCCAAAACCCCGCCCAGACCGGCACCGCCGGAGAGGTGCACATTCTTACCAACCTGGGCGCAGGATCCGACGGTGGCCCAGGTATCAATCATCGCGGCAGAGCCAACATGGGCGCCGATATTCACGAAGCTGGGCATCAGCACCGTGTCCTTATCGATGAAGGAACCGTGGCGGACGATAGCGCCAGGAACGGCCCGGAAACCAGCCTCGGTGAACTTAGCCTGATCCCAGTTGTCGAACTTTGAGGGGACCTTATCAAACCACTGGGCATTGCCAGGGCCGCCACCGATTGTGGTGGTTGGGTTCAGGCGGAATGACAGCAGGACGGCCTTCTTCACCCACTCATTCACCTGCCAGTTGCCACCGGCGGTGGTGCCAGCGGGTTCGGCCACGCGGATGGTGCCGTTATCCATGGCATCCAGCGCATCCTCAACCGCGGTGCGGTCGGGGCCCTGGGTGTCGGCATTGATCGTGGTGCGGCGGTCCCAGGCGGATTCAATCGCCTGCTTCAATTGGTCGGTAGACATGGGGATAGCCCTAAAAGCGGTATCGGTTTCAGATAGTTGGTGAGAGATGTGCCGGGCCGGGTGGGCCAAGTCAACAGCCGGTTGCAAACGGTCTGATATGTTCGCCCATAAGCTTAGCTATTGGCGGCCATCTCATGTGGTTTCTCGCCAATCACCTTCGCTAGCCAGACTTCCAAATCATCGATGACATGGTGGACATAGGCTGGCACCTCACCCTTGCCCGGCATGTGGTGGTGATGGGCATCGCCGTGATCTTCACGCAGCCAGACCGTGGTCATACCCCGCTCAGCTGCCGGGCCAAGATTAACGGCCATATCCTCAACCATGCAGGCGCTGCCTGCCGTCACCTTATGATCGCGCAGGAACTGATCGAAGGCATTGCCATCTGGCTTTGGTGCGAAATCCGCTGCCACGATATCAAAGATACCGTCGAAGTGATGGTCGATGGTCAACCGCTCCAGAATGCGGCTGGCATAAGGCGTGGTGGCGTTGGTGTAGATGATCTTACGGCCAGGCAGTTCTTGCAGTGCCTCGTTTAAGCTCGGCGCCATGTCGATCACTGACAGATCGATGTCATGGACGAAATCCAGATAATCATGCGGGTTAATGCCCTTCTCGGTCATCAAGCCACGCAAGGTTGTGCCATGCTTATGGAAATAGTCGCGCTGCATCGCCTTGGCGGCATCGCGGTCTAGGCCAAATCGATCCTCAATGAACTGACCCATGCGCCGGTGCACCTGGACGAAGACGCCATCGCGTGCGGAGTACAGGGTGTTATCCAGGTCGAAGACCCAGGTATCGATATGGTCGAATTGGTTGGTCATGATGGCCAGGCGGTGATGAAGGACTACTGACGACGTCGGGCTTTAAGCGCCGTCGTCAAGGTGCCGTCATCCAAATAATCCATCTCACCACCCACCGGCATGCCGTGGGCGAGGCGGGTAACCTCGGCGCCGCTATCGGCCAATTGCTCGGCGATATAGTGGGCGGTGGTCTGACCATCGACGGTGGCGTTAAGGCCTAGGATGACCTCCGTGACTGCCGGGTCTGAGGCCCTGGCGATCAGCTTAGGAATGCCCAGCTGATCGGGGCCAATGCCATCAAGTGCGGAGAGCGTGCCGCCCAGCACGGCATAGCGGCCCTTAAACGCACCAGTGCGTTCAATCGCCCAAAGGTCACTAACCCTGGCAACAACACAAATCTGGCCGTTATCCCGTTCGGGATTGCTGCAGATCGAGCAGGGGTCTGAGATGTCGATATTGCCGCAAATCTGACAGTCGCGAATGCTATCGGCGGCGGACAAGATCGCCTGGCCTAGCGGGCGCATCAAGCTGTCACGCTTCTGCAGAAGGGCGAGCGCAACACGACGGGCTGAGCGTGGGCCAAGCCCAGGCAAGCGGCCCAAGATTTGGATCAGATTGTCGAGTGCCGGTCCGGCCATCAGTGCTTAAAGTCTGTATCGGGCAGGATCAGAACGGCAGGTTCATGCCGGGTGGCAGGCCCATGCTTTGGGCAAAGCTGGCCATGCGTTGCTGGGTTTCTTCCTCAGCCTTGGTGCGAGCCTGGTTGATCGCAGCGACCAGCAGGTCTTCCAGCATCTCTTTGTCTTCGGGATCAATCATGGATTTATCGATCTCAACCGAACGCGCCATGCCCTTACCGGTCATTACAACTTTAACGGCGCCGCCGCCGGCCTCACCTGTGATCTCCATTGCTTCGATCTCAGCTTGTATCGCGGCAATCTTGGTCTGGGCCTCTTGGGCCTGCTTCATCATTTGCTGAAGGTTCTTCATCACGCTTAAGGCCTCTTGGGCTTGATCAGATTGTAGGGATTAGAAGTCGTAATCATCATCGAAGCCGGGATCATCTGGATCAAACGGGGCTTCGGTCATGTCTAGGTCTGGGTCGCCGGGCATGGCGTCCTCGCTGGCCAGCGGGGCCGCATCGTCAGCCTCATCGGCAATTTCCCGGCGTTCAATCTTGGCATCGGGGAAGGCTTCCAGCACAGCGGCGACCAGCGGATGCTGCCTGATCGCCTCCATCTCAGCTTCTTCAGCGGCCTTCTCATTCGCGCGCAGCGGGTCGAGGCCGGGCTGGTCCACCAGCTCCACCGCCCAGGGGGAGCCGGTCGTATCACTCAAAAACCGGGCAAAGCGAAGTGCCTGATTGCTGTTGATCAGGCCGTTCTCTTCCAGCTCAATCCGTCCCTCGCTAAAGGACACCAGCCGGGCATCGAGCTTAAACTCTGCCTCAAGGCGCAGCTCATTATGCGCGCCAAGCAGGGCAACTGCGGCGGCAAAGCTGTCAGGGCCAGGCAAGGCCTGTGGTGTTACTGGCTGCGGCGCTGGTTGTGCCGGTGTTGGCGCCAGCTTAAGGGCGGTGTTGCCATTGCTAACCCGCTGGGGCGGGGCGCCCATTGGCTGCGGTGCGTTCTGGTTGGCTGTTGGCCCGCTGGCAGCACCCGCACCGGCAGGCGTGGCGCGACCAGTGGTCAGCTCACCATCGGTTAGGCGCTTAATCAGATCAGATGGGTCGGGCAGGCCAGCGCTGTGGCAGAGGCGCAGGATCACCATCTCGGCAGCCATATGCGGCTCCGGTGCCCGTTGAACCTCGCCCAGGCCGGTCATCAGGATTTGCCACATGCGGGTCAGGGCTGGCATGGCCAATTGCTCTGCCATTCCGGCGGCGCGGGTGGCTTCTGCCTCGGGCACGTCAGCGCCCTTGGCGGCGGTTGGCACCAGGGCGCAGCGGGTGATGAAATGCACCAGCTCCAGCATGTCTTGGATGACGGTGACACCTTCGGCCCCGGCATTATGCAACATGCCGTAGGTTTCCAACGCCTTCTCAGCATCACCTGCGACGGCCGCTTCCATCAGATCAAAGATCAGCTGACGGTCGGCCAGGCCCAGCATATCGCGCACTTCTTCAGCGCTGACCGACTTGCCATCACCAAGGGCAATCGCTTGGTCAAGCAGGCTCAAACCATCACGGACGGAGCCATCGGCAGCGCGGGCGATCAGGGCGAGGGCCTCGGCCTCAACCGACACCGCTTCCTTCTCGGCGATGCTGGCAAAATGTTCGAGCAGTAGCTCGGCTGGCACCCGGCGCAGGTCAAAACGCATGCAGCGCGACAGTACCGTCACCGGCACCTTGCGGATCTCGGTGGTGGCAAAGATGAAGATCACGCTCGGTGGCGGCTCTTCCAACGTCTTCAACAGGGCGTTGAAGGCGTTCTTAGAGAGCATGTGCACTTCATCGATGATGTAGACTTTGTACCGCGCTTCGGTCGGGGCGTAGCGGGCGCCATCGATCACCTCACGGATGTCATCGACACCAGTGTTTGAGGCGGCATCCATCTCGATCACATCGACATGGCGGCCTTCGGCAATGGCCTGGCAAACCGGGCAATCATCGGTCGCACCGACCGTCGCCTCACCCGTGCCGTCGGGGCCCACATAGTTCAGCGCGCGGGCAATCAGCCGGGCGGTCGTGGTCTTACCGACACCGCGCACACCGGTCAGCATATAGCCATGGTGGATACGGCCAGAGGCAATCGCATTGCGTAGTGTGCGGACCAGCGCCTCTTGCCCGATTAGCGTGTCAAAGCTCTGGGGCCGGTACTTCCGCGCCAACACGCGGTAGCCTGCCGCATCTTCAGCGGCCGGTATATCGAGACCGGGCAGGGCAGAGTCCATAAGAGGGCTATCCAGGGGCGAAACTGGCTTCAAGAATTAGAGTGGAAGACTGGACAGGCGACCCGGAGCGAACTCGTTACGGCTGCTTCCTTCCGGACCTGACCGGGTTGGCGAGGGCACCGCCCGCCGCCAGCCTTCCACCCCTCAATAGAGGCGCTCACGGCGGCAAAAACAAGGGGGTTTTTATCCCTTTTCCCCGTCATCTTTGTTTGGGCTGGGCTGACAGCTTGGGGGTGGCGGCTTGAACAACCCTCTGCTAAGCCACGCAGATGCTTAGAGATGCGCCCTTAAATGGTGGAAATTGGTACAGCCACCCGAACCTTGATCGCCTGTCGATTAAGCGGCGGGACCCACAGTTTTATGCCGAACGGCTTTACGCGCCCAACACGCGCTTTGTGCCGGTTTGGCGTGGCAAGCATTTGATTGAGCGCCAGCCCGCCGAAAAACGCGGTGAGCCGAAGCCAGTCTATATCTCGCCCCAGGTTGATTGGTGGCCTGAATACACGGCGAGCGCGCCGATACTGTTGGGCGAGTCCCCTGACCCGGATGGCGATGGCCCGTTAGAGCCCTACACCTATTTTGCGATCGACCTGTCGCAGATCCCTGATCCCAAAGAGTTTGAGCCGCTGAACAAGCTTGGCGCCTTTGTCGATCTGCGCCGAATTGGGCCATTGCTCAATGCGGGTGAGGCGGCCTTGATGGCCTATGCCCGTGGCATGATCACCTGGCATGAAAAGCATAAGTTCTGCGGGGTTTGTGGTGGGCCAACGGCGCTGCGTGAGGCTGGATTTGTCCGTGCTTGCCTCAACCCTGACTGCACGCCTGAGGGCCCAACCCATCATCACCCGCGCACCGATCCGGCGGTGATTATGTTGGTGACCGATGGCGCTGATCGCTGCTTGCTGGGCCGTGGCCACCGTTTGCCACCCGGGTTGCATTCGACCCTGGCTGGCTTTGTTGAGCCTGGGGAAAGCCTTGAGGATGCGGTCGCGCGCGAGGTTATGGAAGAGGTTGGCGTGACGGTGACGGATATCCGCTACCACTCCTCACAACCCTGGCCCTTTCCCGGATCGATCATGCTCGGCTTCTATGCCAGGGCGACGGATTTTGACATCACCCTCGACCCGGAAGAAATGGCCAGCGCCGATTGGTACAGCCGCGATTGGCTGAAAGAGAATGGCGCCGATTTTGATGTTGAGAACCCACCCGAGTTCTCCGTACCGCGTGAGGATTCTATCGCGCGCCGCCTGCTCGACGATTGGCTGGACGGTAAGGTGAACCCATGACGGTGTTTGAGCCCAAGGATCCGGACTATGCCGCCCGTGTGCAGGCGGAGTTTGACGCCCAGGGTGCCATGGCCGCCTTAGGCATGACCCTGACGACCCTTGAGCCTGGCCGGGTGGTTATTGGGTTTCCCATGTCATCGGCGGTGACCCAGCAGAATGGCTATGTCCATGGTGGGGTGACGACAACGGCGATGGATAGCGCCTGCGGGTTTGCTGCGATCTCGCTGATCCCCGACCACGCCCTGATGCTCACGGCTGAGTTTAAGGTGAACCTGCTGAGCCCTGCAGCGGGGGAACAGTTTGTGGCAGAGGGAAAGGTTCTAAAACCCGGACGTCAGCTGATCGTGACCCAAGGGTCGCTCTATGCGCCGGGCCAGGCTGACAAGCCCATGGCGATCATGACCGCCACCATGATGGTGCTTGCTCACGCCCGCTCTTAAAGCCGTGTTCAGTGGTGAATTTACCTGATCCTTGGCTGCGGGTATTCGATCTGGCGAGTTCAAACCCGCTGATCTGCCCTGGGAGCGCCGAACATGCAGATTTCCAACCTCACCCTTCGTCTTGCCGCCGTTACCTTGGTGCTTGGCCTCTTCTTCACTGGCCAGGCTTTGGCCGATCCGGGTCACGATCTGGGTGCCGCCACAGACGGTGAGCGGCGCGCCAAGGGTCTTAAGGTCATGCCGTTAACCGAGGGGAAGCTTGATGGCGAGATCCCATCCGTTGAAGGCCACTCGGTGCGTTTGCGCCGGTTTGAGGTGGCGCCAGGCGGTGTAATTCCGCTTCACAATCATGATGGTCGCCCGGCCATTGCCGTGGTGATTGAAGGCGAGATTGTTGAGTATCGCTCTGACGAAACGGAGCCCCATACCCTAGGCCCTGGCGATGTCTCACCAGAGTTTGATGGCCTGCATCACTGGTGGAAGAATGAGAGCGATCAGACCGTCGTCATTCTGGGCTTCGATGTCTATAAGCGGCCCTTCTAACGGGCAGTTTTAATCCCGGTTCTCGTAGCGATAGGGATGGGCCGGATAGACGCCCATGATGTTGAGCTCAGCGGCGAAGAACGCCAGCTCTTCCAGCGCTAGGGCGACCAAGCGGTCGTCCGGGTGCCCCTCAATATCGGCATAGAACTGGGTGGCGTGGAAATCGCCGCCGAGCATGTAGCTCTCAAGCTTGGTCATGTTGACGCCGTTTGTGGCAAAACCGCCCATCGCCTTATAGAGGGCGGCTGGAATGTTGCGCACACGGAAGACAAAGCTGGTTACCGTATTGGGGGTAATGTCCTTACTGGGGTCGGCGGCGGGGCGATCTTCCTCATGGGTCATGATGACGAAGCGGGTGGTGTTATGGTCCGCATCCTCTACATCTTTGGCCAACACTTCTAAGCCGTAGATCTCTGCTGCCAGGCTTGAGGCGATGACCGCCCGGTCGCGTTGCTGATGCTTGGCCAGATCCGCAGCTGAGCCAGCCGTATCCGCCTCAACAACTGAACTGGCGTTTAGCTCACCGATGATCTTGCGGCATTGGCCGAGGGCGTGAACATGGCTGTGCACGGATTTGATGTCTTCACGCTTAACCCCAGGCATCACAAGCAGTTGGTGGTGCACACGGGCAAAATGCTCACCAATGATCTTCAGCCCACTATCCGGGATCAGCCGGTGAATATCGGCAACCCGGCCCGCCAGTGAGTTCTCAATTGGGATCATGGCCAGCTTGGCCTTGCCGCTGGTGACTGCACCAAACAAATCCTCAAATGACCGGCAGGGTAGGGTGGTCATTTCCGGAAATCGGTTCCGGCAGGCCAGGTCAGAATAGGCGCCGCTGGCACCCTGGAAGGCGATGGTTTGTTCTGGTGTTTGGTCAGGTGAGGACATGACGGGTCAGCACTGGATAGCGGGTTGGCCGCAGAATTTGCGGTGGAGGCAGGCTTAATAGTGTGGCATGCCGCCCGTCAAATGCTGCTGCATAAATGCTAGCAATAGGAGCGAGGTATCGGGTGTCCGACATCACAACGAAACATTGGTCCATAACGTCTGAAACCGGTCATAAGATTGCCGGGCGGACGGATTTCAGTTCGGATCACACGGCGCCACGCCCGGCGATTGTTATCGTTCATGGCCTTACCGGTTCGATGGATGAGCATCTGCACCAGCAGGCCACGCCCTACTTTGTCGCGCTTGGTTACGATGTGCTGCGTTTTAACCTGCAGTCACAAGACTTCCCACTTCGCCACTGTACCCTCGATACCCATGCACAGGATGTACGCGCGGTTCTGGAAGGCCCCGCTGCGGGTTATGAGCAGCTGTTTATCATCGGTCATAGCTATGGCGGGCCAACCGTCATGCGGGCCCAGCCACAAAAGGCCCGGGCGATTTGCCTTTGGGATCCTTCCTTCAACCTGCCGGCCATTTGGCAACAGATGGCAGTGGAGGATCGCGGTGACGTCGCGCTCCTAAACTTCGGCGGTGTTGAGGTTGTGGTCGGTCAGGCGATGGTGGCCGAGGGAACAGGCCCCGCCTATAACGCTGAGAACTGCCTCGTCCTATCCCAGCAGCTGCATGTGCCGGTTCAGGTGTTAAGCGCCGCCGAGGGGGATGAGTTTGAGGTTTATCAGCAGGATCCCCGCTCTTGGCATAGTGCCGGGCACCCGGAAAACCGCCGCGAGTTGATCCCTGATTCCGATCATTGCTTCACCAACCCGGCGGCCTTATCGGCGCTGCTGGATAAGACGCATCGCTGGTTTGCGCGTTTCTGATCTAGCTATCCGCGGAAAACTGGGGATTTATTGATCCTTATCAAAAGGCGGCTAAGCTTTTTTACCCGGGACATTCTTGACCATCGACAAGCCGTTGGCGCGTCGCTAATTTCCCCGGTGACATATCTTCGGCGATGCACCATCCGCTCGCCGTTTGCACTTACTCTAGGTTCATGGGCGACTGTCATGGGCAGCTTGGAAAACAACAAAATCTTTGGCGCGCTAATCATGGCCGGCCTCGTGGCAATGATGGCCAGCTTTATCTCGCGCAAGATCGTGCACCCGGAAGCCCCGCATGAGACGGCGCTTGAAATCAGCGGTGTTGAGACAGCGGTGGTTGCATCTGGCCCCACCGGTCCAGAGCCAATCTTGGCCATGCTGGCAACCGCCGATGTTGACGCCGGTGCCGGTGTTGCCCGTGCTTGTGCTGCCTGCCACAGCTTTGATGAGGGTGGCCCGAACCGGGTTGGTCCGAACCTCTACAACGTGGTGAATGCCTCCAAGGCGCATCTGGACAACTACTCCTACTCCTCCGCCCTCGCGGCGTTTGAGGGGGAATGGACCTATGAGGCGCTGAACAAGTTCTTTTATCGTCCGAAGGATTATGTGCCGGGCACCAAGATGAACTATGTCGGCCTCAAAGACCCAGAGGATCGCGCCAATCTTATCGCCTATATGCGTTCCCTGTCCGGCAGCCCAGTGGCCTTGCCAGATGAGGCACGTATTCAGGCAGAGATTGTTGACCTTGGCTATGATGTTGCTGAGGCAGCCGAAGAGAACCTCGGTGATGCGACCGCTGAAGCGATTGAAGATGCCGCACAGGATGCGGTGGATGCCGTCAGTGATGGCGTTGATACCGTGATTGATGCTGTGGGTGATGCGATTGATGACGTCACCTCCGACGATCAGTCTCAGTAATCTTTAGTTCGTGTCGGTGCCTCTCCCACTAGCTGACAAGCGATAGACCGGCTTATGTCTGCGCAGATCGAAACCTGCTCTGCCCATATTGTGGCGCTCGCCGAGAACATGGCTGAGCGTGCACGTGAGGTGATTGCGCCCTATTGGCGGAGTGCCGCACTCGCAACCGAGTACAAGCCGGATGACAGCCCCGTAACCCAGGCGGATAAGGCGATTGAAGCTGCCCTGCGTGAGATGCTGGCCGCTGAACGCCCCCAGGATGGCATCTTGGGTGAAGAGCATGGCTCTGAACGGCTTGATGCTGAATGGGTTTGGGTGATTGACCCAATTGATGGGACCAAGGCGTTTATTGCTGGCCTGCCAACCTTCGCAACGCTGATTGCAGCCCTTCATAAGGGCAAGCCGGTGCTGGGCCTGATTGATCAGCCGATTACCGGTGATCGCTGGCTGGGTGCCGCTGGTCGTACGACCCTGTTTAATGGACAGCGTGGCGTGACCCGCCGCTGTCGCAGCCTGGACCGCGCCCATATGCGGGCCACCTCACCTGAGATGTTCCAGGGCGCCGATATGGCCCATTTCTACCGCCTCAGCCAGGCGACTGGTGTGACCTCCTACGGTGGCGATGCGGTGAATTATGGCCTGCTGGCCGCCGGTTTTGTGGACCTCGTGGTTGAGGCCAGTATGAAGCCCCATGATTTCATGGCGCTGGTGCCGGTGGTTGAGGGTGCCGGTGGCATGGTCACCGATTGGGCCGGTAAGCCACTTACCATGGAAAGCGACGGTCGTATCCTCGCCGCCGGTGATAAGGGCGTGCATGAGGGTGCCTGCGCTATTCTGCAGGCTTAACCACTGATTTCTTGTCTCTGACGCGAAATTTATGGCGGCTGTCCTTGCCGTTCCATTGCCCCATTCATTATGTCTGATGGGTGGTGTTCACGCCGCTCAATTCGAGCCATGACATGACGGGATGGTCCATGCCCCGCCTTCTTGCTGCAGCCCTCGCGCTTGCCCTGTTCAGTTTCGCCAGCCCTGCCATCGCCGCCGATGGTGCCGAGGTTTACCGTGGCCATGCCGCGGCCAAATCCGGTGACCCGGCCTATGGCCCTGACTTCACCCATTTTGAGTATGTGAACCCCGATGCGCCGAAGGGCGGGACAGTCAAGCTGGGCGCCGTTGGTGGCTTTGATAGCCTCAACCCGTTCATCATCAAGGGCCAGGCCGCCGGCATTAGCCGCCTTCTGGGCACTGGCTTCCTCTATATGGCGTTGATGGAGCGGGGCGATGATGAGGTGTTCACCCAATATGGTGGCCTCGCCGAAACCATCGAGTTCCCGAAAGACTACAGCCGGGTGAGTTTTGAGCTGCATCCAGATGCGGTTTGGCATGACGGCAAGGCGATCACCGCCAGCGATGTGGTCTGGACCTTCAACACCCTGCGAGAGGTCGGGCACCCGCTTTACGCCAATTACTACGCCGATGTGGAAGATGTGGTGGCGGAGAGCGAGAAGCGCGTCACCTTCAACTTCGTGAGGGCCGGTAACACCGAGCTGCCGCTGATCTTGGGCCAGCTGCCGATCCTGCCAGAGCATTACTGGACCGCCGAGGGTCGTACCCTGGGCGATACAACGCTGGAAGCCCCGCTTGGCAGTGGCCCGTATCGTGTTGCCGAGGTTGATAGCCCCCGAACAATCGCGATGGAGCGGGTTCAGGATTGGTGGGCCGCTGATTTGCCCGCCTTTAAGGGCCAGTACAATTTCGATCGGATCGAGATTGAGTATTACCGCGACGCGACCGTGATCCTGGAAGCGTTCAAGGGTGGCGCCTTGGACTTCCGGATTGAGAACACGGCGCGCAACTGGGCCAATGCCTATGACATCCCGGCGGTTGAGCGTGGCGATATCATCAAGGAAGAGATTGAGCATGACCTGCCCCAGGGTATGCAGGCCTTCACCTTCAACCTGCGGCGCGAGAAGTTCCAGGACCCGCTGGTCCGCCAGGCCCTGATTGAGCTGTTCGATTTCGAGTGGATGAACCGCACCATCTTCTTCGACAGCTACACCCGAACTGACAGCTATTTTGAGAACTCCGAACTTGCCTCGGTTGATAAGCCGAGCGCGGCAGAACTCGCCATCCTTGAGCCCCTGCGCGAGGAGTTCCCAGAGTTCGTGCCTGCCAGCGTGTTTGAGGGGCCCTATGCGGCGCCGGTTAGCGATGGTTCGGGCCGTGATCGTCGGATGACCCGGCGCGCCCTTGGCCTGTTCAAACAGGCGGGTTTTGAGCTGCAAGAGGGCAAGCTGATCAATGGCAGCACGGGTGAACAGCTATCCTTTGAGATGCTGATCAACTCTCCATCCTTTGAGCGGATCGTCCTGGCCTACAAACAGACGCTGGAACGGGTTGGGGTTGAGCTGACCGTGCGTGTCGTCGACACCGCCACCTATCAGCGTCTGGTCGATGAGTTTGATTTCGACATGATCTCAACCGTCTTTGGTCAGTCCCTGTCACCAGGCAATGAACAACTGGAGTTCTGGGGCACGACCGCCGCTGACACCCCCGGCAGTCGTAACCTGCCTGGCATCAAAAACCCGGCGGTTGATAAGCTGATCGATAAGGTGATCACCGCGCCGAACCGGGAAGAGCTGATTACCCGGACGCGGGCCATGGATCGGGTGCTGCTAGCGAACCACTACAATATCCCAGCCTGGCACCTGGCGGCGTTTCGCATCGCCTATTGGAGCCGGTTCGGCCATCCTGTCCAACAGCCGCGTTACGGCGATCCGGGTCTGCTGACCCGCTGGTGGATCGACGCTGACAAGGCCGCAACAATTCAGACTGACTTGAAGCGCTAAAGGGTTCCCCCACCCATGCTCGATTACATCATCCGGCGTTTGGCGCTGATCCCCATAACCCTGTTCGGGATTATGGCGGTCAGCTTCCTGATGACCCAATTCTTGCCGGGTGGCCCAATTGAACAACTGGCCGCCCAGCTTGAGGGCACGGCGGTTGGCGCCACCGCCCGCGTATCGGGTGAGGCGACCACCGATCTCGGCACCCAGGCGCAAGCCGGGGAGGGTAACCAGCTTTACCGTGGTGCCCGTGGCCTGCCCCCAGAACTGATCGCGCAGCTGGAAGCGGAGTACGGCTTTGATAAACCGCCGTTGGAGCGGTTTTTCCTGATGCTGGGCCGCTACGCTGTGTTTGATTTCGGGGAGAGCTTCTTCCGAGATCGCCAGGTTGTCGATCTGGTGATTGAGAAACTGCCCGTCTCAATCTCCCTCGGCCTTTGGACGACGCTGATCACCTATCTGGTTTGTATCCCGCTGGGCGTTGCCAAAGCGGTGCGTGATGGCAGCCGCTTCGATATCTGGTCGAGCGCGGTAATCATTGTCGGCTATGCGATACCGAGCTTCCTATTCGCCATTCTGCTGATCATCCTGTTCGCCGGTGGGCAGTATTTCGACCTGTTCCCGTTAAGGGGATTAACCTCGCCCAATTGGGATGAGTTGAGCCTATGGGGCAAGGTGGTCGACTATTTCTGGCACATGACCCTGCCGCTTCTGGCGCTCGTCATTGGCGGCTTTGCCAGCCTGACCATGCTGACCAAGAACTCGTTCCTGGATGAGATCGGCAAGCAATATGTGATCACCGCGCGGGCTAAGGGGTTGGTTGAGAACCGGGTCCTTTACGGCCATGTGTTCCGCAACGCCATGCTGATTGTGATCGCTGGTTTCCCAGGCGCCTTCATTGGCATCTTGTTCACCGGCGCCCTGCTGATTGAGGTGATTTTCTCCCTCGACGGTCTCGGCCTGTTGGGCTTTGAGGCGATTGTGAACCGGGACTACCCGATCGTCTTTGCGACACTCTACTTCTTCTCCCTGCTTGGTCTGGTCATCCAGCTGATCAGTGATCTGACCTACACCCTGGTCGACCCCCGTATCGATTTTGAGGGGCGGTAGGTCATGGCCCTCTCAGATCGCATCTTCAAAAGCCCGATTGTCAAGCGGCGCTGGCACAATTTCAAGGCCAATAAACGCGGCTACTGGTCGTCGATCCTGTTCACCATTCTGTTTCTGGTCTGCCTGTTTGCCGAGGGGGTGGCCAATGACCGGCCGCTCTTGATCCAGTTTGATGGGGGCTTCTACACCCCCGTTTTCAACGTCTATACCGAGACGACCTTTGGCGGTGAGTTCGAGATTGAGGCGGATTATCGCGACCCCTATATCGCCGACCTGATCAATGAGAATGGCTGGATGATCTGGCCGCCGATCCGCTTCTCCTACGATACGATCAACTACGACATTCAGGGGCCTGTGCCCTCCGGCCCCTCGGCCGAAAACTGGCTGGGCACTGATGATCAGGGCCGGGATGTGATGGCCCGGGTTATTTATGGCTTCCGCCTCTCTGTCGTCTTTGGCGTGGTGCTGACCATCATTGGTTCTATCGTTGGTGTGCTGGTCGGTGCGGCCATGGGCTATTTCGGTGGCCTGACTGATCTGATCGGACAACGGATTGTCGAGATTTGGCGCTCCATCCCCAGCCTCTATGCGCTCATCATCCTAACCAGCTTCTTGGCGCCTAGTTTCTGGAGCTTGCTGATCGCCATGGCCCTGTTTGCCTGGCTATCCCTGATCGATGTGGTGCGGGCGGAGTTCCTGCGCGCCCGTAACTTTGATCATGTGAAGGCGGCGCGGGCACTGGGCGTTGGTGACCTAACCATTATGGTCCGCCACGTTCTGCCCAACGCCATGGTCGCGACGATCACCTTTATGCCCTTCATCCTCTCGGGTGCGATTACGGCGCTGACCAGCCTGGACTTCCTAGGCTTTGGCCTGCCGCCAGGCTCACCATCGCTGGGTGAGTTGGTGGCCCAGGGTAAGAACAACCTGCAGGCCCCCTGGCTTGGCTTCTCCGCCTTTTTCTCGCTCGCCATCATTCTGATCCTGTTGACCTTTGTCGGGGAGGCCGTGCGCGATGCGTTTGACCCGCGTAAGGCGGCCCCACCACCGCCCAAGACCGTTGGCCCAGAAGCCAAGCGTCTGGCTCAGGAAAAGGCCGCGAAGACCGATAAGACCGCCGAGGTGCCGGCCCAATGAGTGACGTGATGACAGAAGACCGGCCAACCCAGGCGACGGGCGAACCGCTGCTCTCAATCAAGGATCTGGCGGTCAGCTTTGGCGCAACCGATGCCGTGCGGGATGTGGATTTCGACATCCATCCCGGCGAGACCCTGGCCCTGGTGGGCGAGAGTGGCTCGGGCAAATCGGTTACCGCCCTCTCAATCCTGCAGCTGTTGCCCTATCCCGTGGCACGCCATCCTGCGGGCTCGATCAAGTATCGCGGGCGGGAGTTGATCGGCGCTGATCAAAACACCCTTCGCGATGTGCGCGGCAATCAGATCTCCATGATCTTTCAGGAGCCGATGACCTCGCTCAACCCGCTCCATAATATCGAGAAGCAAATCTCTGAGGCGCTGTTCATCCATAAGGGCCTTGATAAGGTGGCGGCCCGCGCCCGGGTGATTGAGCTGCTTGAGCTGGTTGGCCTCCCCAACCTCACCAAACGCCTCGGTGCCTATCCGCACGAACTCTCCGGCGGGCAGCGTCAGCGGGTGATGATCGCCATGGCACTCGCCAATGAGCCCGATCTGCTCATCGCGGATGAGCCGACCACCGCGCTCGATGTGACGGTACAGGCTCAGGTGTTGAGCCTGATGAAGGATCTGCAAAAGCGCCTCGGCATGGCCATGCTACTGATCACTCACGATCTGGGCGTGGTGCGTAAGGTTGCCGACCGGGTCTGCGTCATGAACCAAGGGCTAATCGTTGAGAGCGGTAAGCTGCCCGAGACCTTCGACAGTCCATCCCATGAATACACTCGCCGCCTGCTGGACGCGGAGCCTAAGGGCCAGGCGCTCGCCTTCAATGGTGATCAGAACCCGATCATGGAAGCCGATAACCTCAAGGTTTACTTCCCGATCCGTAAAGGGGTGATCAAACGCACTGTGGGGCATGTGAAGGCGGTCGACGGCATTCCAGTCACTGTACGTCCGGGTGAAACCGTTGGCGTGGTGGGGGAGAGCGGGTCTGGCAAAACCACCCTAGGCCAGGGGCTGTTACGCCTGGTTGATAGCGATGGGCCGATCCGCTTCCAGAGCAAGGATATTCAAGGCCTCAGCCGGTCAGAGGTTCGCCCCCTGCGCAGTGAGATGCAAGTGGTCTTCCAGGACCCCTATGGCAGCCTGTCACCGCGTCTTTCGGTTTCTGAGATCATTGCCGAGGGCGTGCGCCTGCATAAGCTCGCAAGCTCTAAGGCGGAAGAAGATCAGATGATCGCCGATGTGCTGAATGAGGTGGGGTTGGACCCGGAAACCCGGCACCGCTACCCGCATGAATTCTCCGGCGGGCAACGCCAGCGTATCTCCATCGCCCGGGCCATGATCTTAAAGCCGAAATTCGTGGTGTTGGATGAGCCAACCTCGGCCCTCGACATGTCGGTGCAGGCGCAGATTGTCGACTTGCTGCGTGACCTACAGGCCAAGCATGACCTCGCCTACCTCTTCATCAGCCACGACCTCAAGGTCGTCCGCGCGCTCTCCAACTCGGTCATCGTGATGAAGGATGGCAAGGTGGTCGAGCAGGGCCCCGTCGAACAAATCTTTGAGGCCCCGCAAACCGACTACACCCGCGCCCTGATCAAGGCCGCCTTCGATATCGAGGCGGTGCATGAAGAGGCGGTGGCTGGTTAGCCCGGCCCGTTACTGTCGTAGGGGCCGGACTGTATCGCCAGTTTATGAGAAGGCCCGCTTCAACACCGGAATGCGGGACAAGATCAGCAGATCAAGTGCCAGCACGGCGATGAGTGTTAAGCCCGCGAGTGGGAAGGCCAGGGACAGGATCAAACCGACCAGAACCGCCCCCTGCCAAAGTGGCATATTGGCAGGCAGTGATGGGGCCACCAGGCGCCCCGCGCTGGCGGGCCGACGCATCCACCACATGACCACACCGCTGACGCAGACGAATATGATCAACAGGCAAAACAGGGTGTTCAGGATCAGGTTCCAAATGCCCATGAAGCCAACATGGAATGCGACCCCAACGGCCATCGCTTTTGCGTAAACCGAGTAATCCGCAAACGACACATCAGCGAGAACATTGCCGGTGTAACGGTCAATATGCACAGTGCGATCGGAGTAGGGGTCATCGCTGTCATTGCTCATGGAATCGCGGGCAATGGTCCACACACCGGTCTCCCCGCGTGGGAAATGCAATTGGAAGCGTTGGTCAAAACCAATCTGATGCGCAAACCCAACTACATTATCGAGGGTAACTGGGGTCCCCGCTGGTATGCCAGCCAATCCGGCTTGAGATCCCGATGCTGGCATCGGGGTTTGCTCTAGCGCCCATGGAACCTCGCTGATGACGCCATGGTTTAGGCTGGCATGGGTCAAATCAGACAGGGGAACATTATCCCATTTCTCAGCTGGGAAGGTGTTCCATGGCTGTACGAATTTGCTGCCCCAAACACCGGCCCATGACAGACCGGTAATCAGGAAAACTACCAAGATCAGCGATGTCCAAACACCCATGGTGACATGGAGTGACTTCCATAGGGGGCGCCCACGCAAGGCTAGATTTGGTGCCAAAGATTGTAGAACGCCAGTTCCCCGAGGCCACCAGAGGTAGAGGCCGGTGGCAATCAACACCATCGCCAGTGACGCGGCGATCTCGATCATCCGTTCACCGGTAACACCGATTAGCAGGGTGCCATGTATTTCGCGGAAAAACTCATACCAGCTCTCACGCCGCTTCATGTTGCCCGCGACATCACCAGTATAGGGATCGATCGCAACCATGTAGGCGCTGCCATCCTCAGTATCGACACGAAAGATGGCGGCGAGATCATCGGCCTTAGGGGCGATGTATTGCTTAATGGTGCCATCGCTTACCGTGGCTAAGGCGGCGGCCGCCTGTTCGGATACGGGTAGGGCAATCTCCTGTGGGGTAGCCTTGGTGCCCTCGCCATCACGGCCATAGAGCACACTGCTCCACATGATCAGTGTGCCCGTAATGGCCAGCATGATTAGAAACGGAACAACGTATAGTCCGGCATAGAAGTGCCAGCGCCAGGCGGCACGGTAAAACGCACTGTTGCGCGATGCCTCGGCGTCAATTTCAGACGCGAGAGGCGCATTTTGGGTGTTCATGAAAAACAGTCCTAATGTCTATGTGAGCAGGTGCCGGGGCGCAGTCACATAGACATTGGTTAAGGCAGTGCCTTACCCGGTGTTGGTATCTAGGACGGACGCAACGGCGATATGTTTTTGATTAGGCGCCAATGCTGGCGGGCCGCGTGAAGGTGGCGGCAGGGCATGCAGCCGTGCTCGATGCGTCTGATGATCAAGAACCCATTGGTTCTCTTGTACCGGTAGTTCGAGCAATCCAACGACTGTTGGCTCGCCAAGCTGAATCAGCACAGTATTGGCGAAGGCACATACGGTGTGATCGACCTCATCAGAGGGCATGTCGTCGTTGTTCTCGGAATTTGCGTCGTCCAGCGGCAGATAGATCGTTTTCTGACCGGTCCCGGTACAGATGACCATCTCCAGAAAGCCGCTATCCTCTGACACCTTTGGCATGAAGCCAGCCGGGACCAGCCCGTTTGTCAGCAGGGCGAGTATCGTACCAACAATGATGGTGACGCGCGCAGTCATGGGGTGCAATGGCAACCATGCTTATTCAATATAAGCGGACGCTATTGGATGCCTGCCGCCTTTGCAATTGGGCCATCGGGATAGCGGCAAAACGCACACCCTGCTCTAAGGCATAAGTCCAGGGGTCATATAGACGTTATGGCGATGTTGCCCATGGCTGTCGGAACTGCTGCCGACTGAGGATGTGTGCTGATCTACAGCCCCAGCTCACGGGTCATGTAGATGCTGCTCTCATCGAATTCGTAGTCGCCGAATGGGCCGCTCTCTTCAAAACCGTGGCGGATATAGAGGGCACGGGCTGCGGCGAAGCCGTCATGGGCGCCGGTCTCTAGGCTGATCCGGTTCATGCCTTTTTCCCGGGCATGTTCGACCAGGAATTTTAGTGTTCTGGACGCGTAGCCCTTACCGCGATGGGCCCGGGCGATATGCATGGATTTCAGCTCGCCCTGTTTCTTACCGAGATCGCGAACCGCGCCCATACCGACCAGATCATCGCCATCCCAGGCGGTGAAGAAGTCGACATCATTGCCCTTTAAGCCTTCGGCATCCATGGCATGGGAGGCGCAGACCGGCGTGATGCTGCGGGAGTATTCAAGATGGGTCGTCAGGAGGTCGAGCACCGCCTGATCGGTCAAATCATCTAGCTTGAAGTTCAACTCTTTTCCCATGCCACCAACTAAACCCTATTCGAAGATCTGTAACAGAATAATGATTGCGACCAGCACGGCCAACATCACACCCCAAACTAAGATGGTGCGCTTGACCGATTGTTTAGCCTGATATTGTTCCAGCCAGGTGCGTGGCCGAATACCCTTCGCCAACAGTACCAGCTGTGCTGAGAGATTGACCGAGGCGATATTGATTGCCAGCAGCATGGTGGCCCCGATGGCGAGGTCAATGCGGCCGGCGCCCAACGTAATGCCAACCACCGCCGCTGGTGGCATCAACGCCACGGCCACCATGACCCCCACCAGGGTCGAAGAGAGGCCGCTGGTCAGGGATAGCACCCCGGCGGTGCCGGAGGCGAGGGCCAGCACAACAGCAGAGAGGTTCACTTCGGTCCGCGACAGTAGCTCCGGACTGTCCAATGCGCCGGTACCCCAGATAAGGCCGATAATGACCGTCATGGCCAGGGTTAGGCCAAGGCCCGCGGCATTGGTCTTAATCGCCTGCCACATCAGTTCCTTGTCACCCAGTGCTGACCCAACAGCGAGGGCTAGATTGGGGCCGAGCAAGGGGGCAATCACCATCGCACCGATAACCACGGCCACATTATCCCCGATCAGGCCAATGGCCGCGACGATGCCGGAGAGGACGACGAGCAGGAGGAAATTCTGGTCCAACTTTGCGCCCTTGGTGACCTCGTTATAGAGTTCTTCCCGGGAGGCGAGCATGGCTTTGCGCGCCTTGGCCTTTTTCTCTTTTTCCGCTTCAGGGTCGAGTTCTAGGCCGGTTTTCTCGGCAATCTCTTTAGCGGCCTTGTCCTTCTCGGCCCGTTCTTTTTCAGGATCTGGGATGGCGGCCTCAACCGGCATCAGGACGATGCGCCAATCCCCATCCTTGGGGAAGGCACCTTGCAGGGCGTCGAGGTAGTCCTGCTGTCGGTCCCGGCCGATTAGCACGGTTGTCCGGCGGCGCCCCTGCTCGTTAACCGGGCCGCCATGGACCGACACGGCCTCATACTGCTTGGCCAGCGCAGAGGCCGCCGTGGCAGAGGTGCTGTCGGAAATGATTTCAATGAGGCGGAGCGCCATGAAGAGACAGGGCGGGCAGGCGAAAAAGCAATCGGCACCAGCTTAGGCTAACTGGTGCCGATTGTAATCGATTGGTTTTGGTTGGCCGTCCGCTTTTACGGCTTACGGATGGATGGACCTTCCGGCTTGCCACCCTCGCGCCGCTTGCGGAAGCCTTCGATATCAATCGGCACATCACCGGCGGCCTTTGGTGGTGAGACCTGAATGGGGTCAGGGCTCATCAGGCGCGGCATCGCATCCTTAGGCATGGTGGGTTCACGCGGTGGGGCGGCCAGGGTCTTGGTCACGACCTCATAGACATCCTTGGATAGGCCAGGGACGGCCGCGATCCGCTCCATCTCCTTCTGCATCAGGGCCTGACGCTCACCATCGAAGCGACGCCATTGCCGCATTGGGCTCAACAGGCGGGCGGCGGTACGTGGGTTCAGCTTCTCAACCTCAAGCACCACATCGGCCAACAGCTTGTAGCCAGAGCCATCCTTGGCGTGGAAGTTCTCCGGATTACCGGCGGCAAAGGATCCAACCACGGAACGCAAGCGGTTCGGGTTGGTTAGGCTGAAATCCTTATGCTCCATCAGCTTGGACAGGCCAGCCGCATCGGTGCGGCCACTCATGGCCTGCAGGGCAAACCATTTATCCATGACCAGCGGCTGATCTTTGAAATCATCATAGAACTGGTCGATGGCCCGCTGACGCTCAGGCCCTTTGGTCTCCACGAGGGTGGAGAAGGCCGCTAAGCGTTCGGTCATGTTGTCAGCTTCGCCGAACTGTTTGACCGCCTGCTCAACCGCCTTACCGCGTGGGTTGGCGGCCATGTAGCCAAGCGCCAGGTTATGCAGTGCACGTTGGCCCTTCTGCTCACCCGTCGCCTCAAATGGCGCGGTTGCCTTGGTGGCGGCAGACAGCTCACGCCATTCCGGTGCCAGTTTGGTCGCCAGCTCTTCGCGGACGAATTTGCGAACCGCTTGGATTGCGTCTGGGTCCACCTCATCAACGGCCTGGCTAAGCTCGGTATAGCTTGGCGTGCGCAGCATCAGTGCCTTGTACTGGCCGTCTAGGGATGGGTCAGACAGGTTCTCGCGCATCTGCTCCAGCATGGCGGGTGGCATCTCAAGCGCGCGGCCCGCCTTATGATCGTCGATCATCGACAGCATGGCGTGGCGGTTGACCGTCTGGGCCGCCTCCCACCGGTTGAAGCTATCGCTGTCATGACCGGCCAGGAATTGGAGCTGTTTCTCGCTCAGATCGGTGGTCAGTTTCACCGGTGCTGAGAAACCGCGCAGCAGCGATGGCGTCGGGTCTTCCTTAACGCCCGTAAAGGTGAAGGTCTGCTCTTCCTCGGTCAGGCTCAAGACGGTTTCGGTGCCCTTTGCCTCACCATCGACCGTCAGCGCCATATCCTGACCATCGGCACCGACAAGGCCCATCCGCACGGGGATGTGGAATGGCTTCTTCTCCGGTTGGCCCGGGGTTGGGTCGGTCTGTTGCTTCAGGGTTAGGGTGAAGGTCTCTGTCGCCGGGTCATAGGTGCCCTTGGCATCCACATTTGGGGTGCCTGCCTGGTCATACCAATTGCGGAACTGGCTTAGATCGATGCCGTTTGCATCCTCGATGGAGGAGATGAACTCTTCCGTTGTGACAGCGGAATTGTCGTGGCGATCGAAATAGAGATCGGTGCCCTTCCGGAACCCTTCCTCACCCACCAGCGTGTGCATCATGCGGATGATTTCCGCACCCTTGTCATAGACGGTAGCGGTGTAGAAGTTATTGATCTCAATGTATTCTTTTGGTTGGATTGGGTGTGCGGTTGGCCCCGCATCCTCAGCAAACTGTCCGGCGCGGAGGCCTTGCACATCATCGATGCGCTTAACCGCCCGGCTGCCCATATCGGCGGAGAATTCCTGATCCCGAAAGACGGTCAGGCCCTCTTTCAGGGTCAGCTGGAACCAGTCACGCACGGTGACCCGGTTACCAGTCCAGTTGTGGAAGTATTCGTGGGCGATCACGCCCTCAACGCCATCAAAGTCGTTGTCAGTCGCGGTCTCTGGGTTGGCCAGCACATACTTCGTGTTGAAGATGTTGAGGCCCTTATTCTCCATCGCACCGGCGTTGAAATCATTGGCCGCCACAATGTGAAAGGTGTCGAGGTCATATTCCCGGCCATAGACTTCCTCATCCCACCGCATGGAGCGTTTTAGGCTGTCCATGGCATGGGCGACTTTGTCTTCATCGCCTGGCTCAACAAAGATCGCGAGGTTCACCTCACGGCCAGAGCCGGTGGTGTACTTGTCCTCAACCTTCACCAGATCACCGGCCACAACCGCGAAGAGATAGGCTGGCTTTGGGTGTGGGTCGCGCCAGGTGGTGTAGTGGCGGCCCTCACCGGTGACGCCGGCATCAATCTGGTTACCATTGGCGAGCAGGACCGGTAGGCTGTCGGCATCGCCCTCAACCCGGGTGGTGAACTTTGCCATCACATCGGGACGGTCGGGATAGTAGGTGAAGCGGCGGAAGCCCTCGGCCTCCATCTGGGTCACGAACAGGTCGTTGGATTTATAGAGACCCTCAAGGCGCAGGTTTTCATGCGGCTTGATGCGCGTGGTGATCTCCAGCTGGGCATCATCCGGCATACCGGGGATTTGCAGGCCCGTATCGGTGCGGGTGTAGTCGCCCGGTTGCAGCGGCTTGCCATCCAGTTTGATATCAACCAGCTCAAGCTCTTCACCATCCAGATGGAGGGTGGTCGGTTCACCCTCAGCCGCATCGGGGTTACGGCGCACATCGAGTTTGGATGTCACGGTTGTGGCATCGTCCCGGATGTCGATGTTCAGATCGACCTCATCAATCAGGTAGCCGGGCGGGGTGTAATCAGCGAGGCGCTTAGGCGCGGATGGTTCGGGGCTGGCGCTATTGGGGCGCATATTCTCTCCTCAGGTCACAAAACGGGTCGCTGCCGGGTGCGTTGGGGGGCACGGCGCGTTGCTTGGTCATTGGGACGGGGGAGGAGAGCGGCGCCGCGATGTTGCGCGGGCCGAAACCAATGACACCTAACGTTTCAATTTTGTGACGAAAGAGGGGAACAATATGTGCGCAAACTGTTATCATTGTGCGGTGCAAATACGTTGTTGATAGTTCAAACCCCAGATTTTTGCGTTTGGCTTACTAAGAACACGCTCAACCGCAGGGTGCGTTGAACGTACCCGGGTGATCAGAAGCGGCGGTAAACCAGGCTCACGAACTTGTCATCGGGTCTAGGGGATTTGGCGAACGCGCCGTAACTTAAGCAACGACGACACATATTCTGGACGCGGCATGACCACGCTCACTGACATTTACGGCCATGAGTTGACCATTGGCGATCTGACGCCCGGGGCGGATACCAACCCGGCGGCGTTCGTTGATCGCTGGGCGGACATCTCCTGCAGTGTGCTGGGCCATAAGGTGGATTTGCACACCAAGATGGCGTCGCTTTTGAATGATGCGCCGCAATTCGCCTATGGCTGGGCAGTCATGGGGCTTGGCGCGCTGGTCCTGGCACGCCGTGAGCTGGTGGACGCCGCTCGAAATGCCCATGAGGAGGCTGTTGCATCCCTACAAGAGGTTGGCGGCAGTGAGCGTGAGCGGGTGACCGTTGAGGCGCTCGGCCTGATGCTTGAGGGTCGCTGGCGCGCCGGTGCTGATAAGCTCGACCAGGCGCTAAACGCTGGTCCGCGTGATGCCCTGCTTCTTAAATTGGTGCATTCCTTCCGCTTTATGATTGGTGATGCGCGCGGCATGCGCCGGTCGATTGAGACCGTGTTGGATGAGTATCCAGCCGATCACCCCCATGCTGGCTATGTCTATGGCTGCTACGCCTTTGCGCTCGAAGAAACCGGCGTCTATAGCGAGGCAGAGGCTTGGGGCAAGCGGGGTCTAGACATCAATAATGATGATGCCTGGGGCCTGCATGCCGTCACCCATGTTTATGAGATGCAGGTCGATACCAAGGCTGGTTTGCGCTGGTTAGAGGATAATCGCCCCGCCTGGTCCGACTGCAATAATTTCGGCGGCCATGTCTGGTGGCATATGGCGCTGTTCTATCTGGAAGAGGGCGATACCGCCCGCGCGCTGGCACTCTATGATGATGAGGTGCGGGCCGACCAGACCGACGATTTCCGCGACATCTCCAATGGCGCCTCCCTGCTACAACGGTTGGAGCTAGAGGGCGTTGATGTTGGCGAGCGTTGGGATGAGCTGGCGGATAAATCCGCTGCCAGAACCAACGATGCATGCCTTGCCTTTGCCGATCTTCACTACATGCTCTCGCTTCTGGGGGCTGGCCGTATGGATGATGCCGAGGCGTTGATTGGGCAGCTAGCCAATACCTCTGCCACGGATCCTGGTGATTTGGGCGTGGTGGCCCGCAAGGCAACGCATAAGACCGCGCTGGGCCTGCTTGCGTTCAAGCAGGGTGATTACAAATCAGCCCTGGATGCTTTTGTCCGCGCTAATCCGGAGCTGTATCGCATCGGTGGCAGTCACGCCCAACGCGATGTCTTCAAATGGGTAATGACAGAGGCCGCCCTACGCGCCGGTCGTGGTGAAGTTGCGCGTGAGTTGATTAAGGAGCGGACGGGCCTGCGTGGTAGTGCTGATCGGTTCGCCTTAACCCGGCTTGAGCGGATTAACGAGGCACGCGGTGCCCAGGCGGCTGGCCTTGGCGCGGCGATCACCCAGATGGCAGCCCCTGCCATAGCGGGGTCGAGCCAACTCTTCGGTTAGGGCCGTAAACAGCAAAAGCCCCCTTGGTTTTCATGAAAGATGCGGCCTATATCCGGGCCGGTTTTTGATGAGTGCTGGCGTTGGGGCCAGCCAATAGATGTGACGTAATGAGCGAACAGCAACAACCAAACGCCCTACCCGGTCAGGGTGCCGCGCTCGCTGAGCCACCCGCCCGCAACCCCGAACGGGTGCGCGATCCACGGCTCGATTTCTTCCGTGGCATCTGCATGTTCATCATCCTACTCGCCCACACGCCCGGAAATCCCTGGACCCTCTGGATCCCAGCGCGGTTTGGCTATTCCGATGCGACTGAGATTTTCGTCTTCTGCTCTGGCATGGCGTCGGCCATCGCCTTTGGCAAGGTGTTTGACAATGCCGGCTGGTTCCTAGGCGCGGCACGGGTCGCGTACCGGGTCTGGCAGGTCTATTGGGCCCATATCGCCCTGTTCTTCATCATCGCCGCCATGTTGGTGGTGATGAATGAGATGGCGCTGGTTGAGAAGGACCAGGTGGGTAGGCTGAACCTCTACCCGTTCTTCAACAACCCGATGCCCCAGATTGTCGGCCTGTTCACGCTGACCTATGTGCCGAACTACTTCGACATCCTGCCGATGTATCTGGTGATCCTATGCCTGCTGCCGGTGGTGATGCTGCTGTCCCGCATGCATGTGGCGCTGGTTCTAGCGTTCGTCTCCGGTCTCTATGCCCTGGCGCATTTCCAGATGCTGCAACTGCCGGCGGAGCCGTGGTCGGATCGGGAATGGTTCTTCAACCCGTTTGCCTGGCAGCTGGTCTTCTTCACCGGCTATGCCTTTATGCGCGGTTGGATCCCAGCACCGCCGATTGATTATCGGCTGGTCATTCTGGCGGCGGTGATTGTGCTGGCGGCAGTACCAACCGCCTATTTCCGGGTTTATCGCCTCGACTTTGTGATCTTCGGCGCTGATCTTTTGGAATGGCGCAGATCGCTGAAGCCAGTGATCAACAAGACCGATTTTGGCCTGTTCCGTTACATCCACTTTCTAGCACTTGCCTATCTGGCCTATGCGGCGGTGGGTGAGGGTGGCCGCCGCCTGATGGGCAGCGGTATTAAAGCCAAGGTGATCGCCGTGATCCGCAAGGTGGGGCAGCAATCGCTCGCCGTGTTCTTGCTCTCCATGGTCCTGGGCCGGGTTGGTGGCTTCGCCTTCGATTACCTGGGCAAGGATTGGTACACAGTCATCGCGGTCAACCTGACCGGCTTTGGTCTTTTGATCATCACGGCCTATCTGGTCGGCTGGTTCAAAGGCCAACCCTGGCGCAAGCCAAAGGCGCCGAAACCAACGCCTGCTGAGCCGGTCACCTCAACGTCGAGTTCCGCATCGATGCCGCCCATGCAGGGTGGCGTTCCGGCGCGATAGGGTTGTGAAGGCGCGTGCTACTGCACTGCCTCATGGCCGTGCTGCTCTAGCCAGTCACCGACCATCTGCACCATAATGTCGGGCTTGCGGAACCCAGCCGTGAGCAGGTCATAGCCAGTCTCATCAGCGCCGATCAGTACGGTGGGGAAGCCAGAGACGCCAATCTGTTGGCTAAGGGCGAAACCCTGCTGGGTCGCATCCGCCACCTCTGGGTCGTTAAACGCCTCTAAGAATTCATCCCGGTCAATGCCAGCATCAACTGAGAGGTCGGCCAGAACCTCTGGGTCCGTCACATCTCGGTTTTCTTCATAAAAACCGCTTTGCACCGCGACCAGATAGGGGATAACCCGATCCGGCGCGATCTCCCCGGCCGCAACAATGGCGCGGCAGGCGGGTTCGGTATCGTAGACAAAGCCATCTTGATCAAAGAAGTCGAAGCGGAAGGGCTGGCCGCTGGCCTCTGCCACATGTTCCCAATGCTGGCGGATCGTTGCCTTCTGTTCAGCATCCATCGCCTTGGTGTTACCGGCGCGGAGGCCGCCCATGATCATACGCAGTGGCAACCGGCTGCCATAGGTTTCCAACACGGCAAGCAGCGACGGCTTAAAGCCCCAGCACCAAGAGCACATCGGGTCAGCGAAATAGACCAGCTGCGCCGCTTGTGGGCCGGCTGGATCCTGATCTTCGCCTTCTGGTGCGGCATTGTCTGTCATGGGTCGCGCTATCTCGAGCTGGTGGTTTTTGCTATGGCATTGATGGTGCTAACACCAGGCGCTGCCGATTGCCGCCCACCTTGGAGATTGCGTCCGTGAACATCAACAACTCATTGATGGGTGGCCTTCGCCCTGAGGCCCGCAATGCACCGCCGAGTGGCATTGTCGAGATGGTCAATCATGGCATTGGGCGCGATGGCTTAATCCCGTTATGGGCCGGGGAGGGTGATCTGCCGACCCCCGAATTCATCAGGGCGGGCGCCGTTGAGTCCCTCGATGCCGGGGAGACGTTTTATACCTACCAGCGCGGTATCCCGCCGTTGCGGGAGGCGATCAGCAACTATATGCGGCGGCTCTATGGCGGGGCCTTCCCGTTCACCTATGACCGCTTCTACGTCACGGGTTCGGGCATGCAGGCCGTGCAGTTGGCGATCGCCGCGGTCGCTGGTGCTGGCGCCTCGATGGTTATTCCCACGCCGACCTGGCCTAACTTCGCCGCCGCTATTGAGCTGACGGGCGGTGAGGCGATCACCGTGCCGATGGATTTCATAGATGATCGATGGCAGCTCGACCTTGAGAAGCTATTAGCGGCGATCAGGCCGGACACCACAGCGATTTTCCTAAACTCACCCGGCAACCCAACCGGCTGGACTGCCAGTGAGGGGGAGTTGCGCGCGATCTTGGAGGGTGCAAGGCAGCGCGATCTCTGGATTGTCGCTGATGAGATCTATGCCCGGTATTATTTCGGGGCGGCCCATGATGGTTTCCGGGCGCCGTCCTTCCATGATGTCGCTGAACCGGATGACAAGATCCTCTACGTCAACACGATGTCCAAGAACTGGGCCATGACCGGCTGGCGGGTTGGCTGGCTTGAAGCACCGCCGGCGCTGGGCCAGGTGATTGAGAACTTGATCCAATACTCAACCTCTGGTGTCGCCACCTTCATGCAGCGGGCGAGCGTGGTGGCGCTCGATCAGGGCGATGACTTTATTACCGAACAGGTGGCCCGGGCCGCCAAGGGGCGGCAGATCGTTGCCGATGCCGTTGCCGGGTTAAACCGGGTGCGCTTTACCCCACCGGATGGTGCCTTCTACGCCTTCTTCACCATTGATGGGATTGAGGATGTGCGACAGCTGGGCTTTGACCTGATTGATCAGGCCGGTATTGGCCTGGCACCGGGCACCGCCTTCGGTCCAGGCGGTGAGGCCTTTATGCGGCTTTGCTTTGCCCGGGGGGAGGAAAGCCTGACCCAGGCCATGGATCGTTTGGTTAAATGGATGCAGGCAAATTGATACCTGCTGGATTGAATCCGCGGGTTTCTGGGTTTTTTAATTGGTCAGTACTGTTGACATGTAACGCCGTGAAATAACAGCGTTTCCAGCTTTCGTATGACAGGCATATCAGGGGGATCACTATCTCCCCATAGCGGATGTTTGAGGCCGCCATATGTCTAACCTGCTGGTAAACCGTACACGGTTCTTCCGCGCGCTCGCCCATACTCTGGGCCGCGACATGGCGGACCGTCGGCGCGAGCGGCATGACATGGTGGATCTGATGCTGGCCCTGGCACGGACCCAAGGCAGCGCCCCGCTTACCCACGTTACCAATCTCGATATCCGCAAGGCGGTTCAAGATCTGGAAGATATCCAGACCCATGGTCGTCCACGGGGCCTCACATCCTTTAAGCCGGTGAAGTCGGTTCGGGCCAATCTGGCCCATCAATCGGCGCAGGTCGTTCGCGCCCTCTCACAACATATCGACAACCAGCTCAAGGGTGCTGGCGCCTACGCCTATTATGCCAAAGAGATCGTTGATGATGCGATCACCACCTTTGAGCAGCAGGAGCGCATCGCCTTTGAAGGTAAGCGCCCGGCAAAGCCAGAGGATGTGGCCCGCCTCGTCGCCCTAAACGCGGCGATTGAGCGTGAGCGGGCCGCCGGGGTTGATGGCAGCTTCCCACGAGCTGGCCTAACCGTCCCCCAAGACGTGATTGATGAAGTACGTGAGGCCGCCAAGGAAATGGCGAACTCACCGCTGTCAATTCTGATGGCGGTAGAGAAGGGGCCAGACACTGTTGATTTGGCCAATATCCGGCGCGTTATGCAGGCCTTCGATGGCCAACTTCTCGACATTATTTCGACCCGCAACGATCGGGCATTAGCAGGCACCATTACGGCAACGGAGACGAAGATGCCGCAAAATGATTTGCAGAAGATAATCGCGACCGCGGTGAATGAGGCGAGCAATACTGGCTCATCTCAGCTGGAGCCCCGGCACCTATTTCTCGCCCTGCTGACCCAGCCTGAAATCGCGAATGAGATTAATCGGCTCAACAGTAAGGCGATGACGCAAAGTTCTGTCGCATCAATGCAGGAAGCCCTCGGCCGGCGTGAAGAGCTGGTGGGCCAACCAATCATTCCCGGTGTGCGCCAAACCCCATCGTTCAAACGCGCTGTCGGGTATCTCCGCCCGTTGTTCCAGGATGGCCGTCCGAAGGCCAAGTCAAACGCCGTTCAAACCCTGCTGCGCTCCCAGCCGGAGATTGTGCGGTTGCTGGAAGACGATGCCGGTCTGACCCCCATGCGCCGTGAGCGTTGGCTCGAAATCTCCCAGACGACGGCAGAACAGACGTCGCTGCCGCCTTACAAGATCACCGATGAGGCATTCAAAGAGGCGCTGGATAAGTTCACGGTGAACGTGACTGATAAGGCTCGTGCTGGCGATCTGCCACCGATTATTGGTCGGGATGATGAGCTTGCGAAGATCAAGCGCATCATGACCCATGCGGATAAGAAAAATCCGATTGTCACCGGTGATCCGGGCGTCGGCAAAACCGCCTTGTTGGAGGGGTATGCCCAGGCGGTTGTCGACGGCGATGTGCCAGGCAACCAGATCGGCGCTGAGGTTTATGAGCTAAAGCTCGATGCCCTGATTTCTGGCACTAAGTATCGCGGTGATTTTGAGGAGCGGTTGCGGAATGTCATTCAAGGCATGGCCGAACGTAACGCACGTGGCGATGGCCGTTATGTAATCGGTATCGATGAGGCACACCAACTGGTCGGCCTGGGCCAGACCCGCGGCGGCACACAGGATGCCTCCAACACCCTGAAGACCTATCTTCAAGAGGGTGATCTGCGGACAATGCTGTTCACCACCCGCGATGAGTATGCACAGCATTTGGAGAAGGATGGGGCGCTGGTTCGCCGGACCCAGCCGGTCCATTTGAATGAACCAGATATTGAGGACACTTACACCATTCTTGAGGGGGTGAAGCGCAAGTATGAGCGCCATTATGAGTTGGAGATACCCTCCGATGTGGTGGCTGATGCGGTCTATTACGGCGAACGCTACGCACCTCAGCGGAAGTTTCCAGACAAGGGTGTTGAAATTCTCGATAGCGCCGGTGCTATCGCTTTTGCTGCCGGTAAGCCGACCGTTGATCGCGCGGCTGTCGTTCAAGCTACGGCAGAGCTTGGCGGTTTGCCCGCCGAGTTTCTGGGGCAAGAGGATGATGAACGCTACGCCCAGCTAGGCGAAGTGTTGAAGGGTGATGTGTTCGGCCAGGATGAAGCGATTAACCGAGTTGCCTTCGCGCTTGCTACATCGAAGGCTGGCCTGAGAGAGCCTAACAAACCTATTGGTTCATATCTGTTCGTTGGTCCTACTGGCGTCGGTAAAACAGAGCTGACCCGAGCGTTAGCAAAGCGCACGGCTGGTTCCGCCGACGATATGGTCCGCCTCGACATGTCAGAGTTCATGGAGAAGCACTCGGTTAGTAAGCTGATCGGTGCCCCTCCAGGCTATGTCGGTTTTGATCAAGAGGGGCTGCTAACCGGTCCGGTGCGTGAGCGCCCCTATACGGTGCTGCTGCTTGATGAGATTGAGAAGGCGCACCCTGATGTCATGAACGTCCTGCTGCAGGTCATGGACAATGGCAAACTTAAAGATGGCAACGGCCGAACCGTCGACTTTAGCAACACGCTGATTGTCATGACCTCCAACCTTGGAGCTGCTGAAGCGCAGGCAGCCCAAGAGAAAGAGCCATTTGGTTTTGGGACTGGCGCTAAGCGCGAGACACCGACGGAAATCATGATGGAGGCGGTGAAACGTCACTTCACGCCAGAGTTCCGCAATCGCCTCGATGCCACGGTGCCATTCTACCAGCTGGGCCGTGAGCATATGCGCCCGATCTTGGACGCCAATATTCAACGGTTGCAGAACCAGCTGCGCCAGACCTGGTCACTAGAGATGGTACTGGGCGAAACCGACCGTGAGCAGCTCATTGAGGAGGGGTTCAACCCTGTCTTGGGTGCCCGGCCATTGAAGCGGGCGCTTTCTGACATGGTCGAACAGCCGCTTGCCATGTGGTTGCTGAAGAACTCGCAGATGCGCGAACGCCCAGGCTCAACCCTGGTTCTGGACGGCATTGGCAAGGATTTCGGCGTCACAGCGGAGAGCCCAGCCGTGCCAGAAGGTGATCAGACCTTCGTGCAAAGCATTGCCGCCCGACTTGGTCGTCGTCGTACAGGGGCGCCAGATGCTGACAAGGATAAGGCGAAACGCCCTGAGCCGTTCTAGGCCAGGCGCAGAACACACGGCTTGCTTGTCCCCAACAATGTGATGGGGCGCTGTCGGCAACCCTGTTCCTTTCGTTGCCATACTGCATACTAGATATGCGGTGATTGCAGTGCCCCTGCGGCGAACCGCTTTCCTGTCCTTACGCCACGGGTTTCGCGTTGCAGCCGCAGATATCACCAACTGAGATCGATAAGCTCGCTAAGCGAATAGCGGCTCGGCGCGTGACCGGCCCACCGCCTCTCAACAACCCATCGCCGAAACGCGCCAATACCCTGCCGATCGACAAACTTCGGAAGTTCGGCCCGGTAGCCCCACTCGCTAAGCATAACCAACAGCTAGCGCGCACCGTCGCCCTGATGGAGAAGAGCAAGCGCGGCGCCCGATTGTTGAAATCCCTCGAGGCCAACGATGTCCAGCTGGGCGGTTTGCAGCCTGGACAGGCTTTTGGCTATTACCTCGCCGCCGACCGCGCGCTGTACAGCCAAACCGAAACCTTGGCCCAGGCGGTGCAAGTGATCAGCCATGAGGGGCGTCATTGCGAACAAACCGTCGCCGGTTGGTCGACCATCACGGAGTTTCATCAGAAGGGCACCAAGCTGCCCCACGACATGCGCTCCTATCTTCGCCTGAACCGCGTGCTTGAGGCAGATGCCGATACGACCTCACTCGCCGTGATGTGGGAGATCGCCCATGCCGAGCCCGACTTCCAACACGCCTGGGATAAGCTGCGCGAAGATGTGCATTTTGGCCCGATGGTGGAGAGCTTCGAGAGGGCAGCCAAGGCCACCGGGGCCGGCCCGTTGAGTGAGCGCGCGGTGACTGCCGGCATGAAGGCCGCGTTTCAGACTTGGCCAACCGTGGGACAACCACTCCGTTCTGAGGGGTATGACCGATATCTGATGGCCTGGGTGGAATCACAGGCGGTGAACTGGGATGAACCGGTACAAGCGGACCGCCCCTTCACCATTGATGAGGTTGGCAAGATCACCGGCCTGAATGAGGCGCGCGCCTATTGGACTCGCGCCGACAGCCAGCAAATGGCCGAGGCCTTTGAAGCGTTCATTGATGAGTTTGATGAGCGCCTCGCCGCCATGGATAAGCAATTGCTGCCTCCACCAACCCCGGCACCGAGATCGGCGGCCTCAGTCATATCCGCGACGCCGTTGCCGATCCCGGAACTAGCAATCTGGCGCGCTAAAGCCGGCGAGGTTCCAGGCCCTGGCCCTGAGCGACTGTCCGTTTAAGGCTTGCCGCCAACCCTGCCCATGACAGTCAGCTGCCCGGCTGTTACCGTCGCGCGAGAGATCCGTAGTTGAGGTAGCCCAGATGCCAGATACAGCATCGCCGCCCGAGGCAGAGAACCCGCATATCGTCACCAGTGAAGCAGCCCTTACGGCGCTTTATCCGAACCCGATCGCCGATGCCTCGCGTGCAAAGGAAGTCAGTGCCCTCACCAAGCCTTACCGGGCCTGGATTGAGGCTGCGCCGTTTGCGGTCTTGGCGACCACCGGCCCGGATGGGCTGGATGCCTCACCCAGGGGGGATGAGCCTGGCTTTATTCGGGTGATTGATGACCGCACCCTGGCGCTACCGGATCGGCGCGGGAATAACCGCCTCGATAGCCTGCGTAACATCCTGCACGACCCGCATCTGGCGTTGCTGTTCATGATCCCCGGCAGTGCTGAGACCCTGCGGGTCAATGGCAAGGGCGTGGTCACCACCGATCCGGAATTCCTGGCCAGCTTCGCGGTCAATGGCAAGCCACCGGCCACAGTTCTGCTGATCAACATCGACACGGTCTACTTCCAATGCGGCCGCGCACTACTCCGCTCGGCCCTGTGGGATCCAACCAAACACCCGGATAAAAGCACCATCCCGTCACCAGGCGAGATGCTCAAAGCCACCACAGAAGGCTTCGACGGCGACAGCTACGACCAAGCCCTACCGGCCAGGCAGCGGGATACGTTGTATTAGGCTTGGGTTTGAGTGCCTTTTGATGATCAAAAAAAAGGAAAAATGTTTATCAAGATGGTTAGGAGCTCATCTTTGAAGGTCTATATGCTTTGAGATTCAGATTGAGTGAATTTTGATTCTCTAATCGCTTTGGCTCTATAGAATTAAGCTCAAAACTCTTTGATCATGAAAAATCAAGAAAATTGATTGTCAATTCAGCGCTGTGTCGATATTCAAATTATAGACCAATCAGTTGAGCGATTTAAATGCGATACGATTTTGAAAAGTACTCAATGGCAGATGCGGTGGAGTACCATTATGGCAAATTTCCTCCCCAGAGTGCCGAACTAGATTTCGAACGGCTGATTAGGCCAATTACATCTGCTGCAAATGCGATCGCGCGATATGATCAGATGCTGCTTTCCTTACACAACAGCGATATTCTTTTGACGTCTCTTCGTGGTCAGGAAGCTGTCATTTCATCCAGAATGGAAGGGACAATATCGACCTTGGATGAAGTCCTTCAGATTGAAGCTGATAGTGAAGAAACGGATAGCTATTCATCACAGGCTCGTCATGAGGCAATTGAAGTGTTTCTTTACTCAGCTGCTTTGAGGAGGGCATCTGTTTCAATCGACAAAGGCCAGCCAATATCTGAATTTTTGATAAGGCAAGCTCATAAACACTTATTAAGTTTTGGAAGAGGGGCAAGCAAATCTCCAGGGGAATACAAAACTCAGCAAAACTATGTTGGTGATGATATTAAAAAAGAAATTTATTTTGTTCCAATAAGTCCGGAGCAATTATCTCCATCTATGTCGAGACTATTTGATTTTATTGATAAAGAAAATTTGGATCCGCTTTTGATAACTGCATTATCTCATGTTGAATTCGAGGCCTTGCATCCATTTAATGATGGTAATGGCCGGATTGGCAGGATGTTAATAACTCTAATATTATGGCAAAAAGGCTTGATATCCAGGCCTAATTTTTACATTAGTGGATACCTTGAAGAAAAAAAGGAAGAGTATATTTATAGAATGCGTGCCGTTTCTGAGAGTCAAGATTGGACCGGATGGGTTGAATTTTTTCTTGTTGCTCTTGAAAGGCAAGCTAGACGTAATATCGAAACGGCTAATAGCATTACCGATCTTTATGAAGAGATGAAGCCTGTTTTTAGAGAGGCATTAAATTCACAATGGGTAGCTAATGCCCAAGATTTTTTATTCAAATCACCTATTTTCAGAAATAATAAGTTTACAACAAAAGCTGGAATACCTGCTCAAACAGCAGCAAGATTCACGAGAGCATTGGTGAGTCGAGGTTTGTTACTTGAACTTGAGCCTGCTTCTGGACGAAGAGCGGCATTGTACGCTTTTGAGCCATTGATGAAACTGGTCAGGCCCTAGGATGCTTCACCGCTCCCCGCGCGCCTGCATGATCCACCAGCCCGCGGCGTGGATGGCCCCAGCGTAGTAGAGCAGGGGCTTGCCCGTTGCGGGGTCGATGGTGATTTGCGCGGCGATGAGTTCATCGGTTTCAAACGGGTCGCCTGGCATCATTTCTAGGATCGGTTCTTCCCGTTCCTCATAGGGGCCAAAGGGATGGTCGGCGCAGGCAATCATGATTGCCTCTTCACCCTCATGTTCCCAGGTTCTAACGGCGACAAAACTGCCATCGGCAAGCTTGGTGATTTGCCCCTCCATGCCGATGGGCACGGTGACCTCGCGATAGTCGCCCCAGCTCTCACCATTGTCGTGTGAGACGGCGCCCAGCACCCAAACCTCACTGACATCCTGAAACGCATCCCAGGCGAGGAAACTCATATAGAGGGTGCCCTCATGCTCCACCACGCTGGGGGAGGTGATTACCTCAACCTGCTTACCGGCGAGGAGGCCACGCGGGACCACCGGCTCTGGCTTGATGACATAGGGGCCGTTCACCGCCGATGCCTGGGCCAGATAAACCTCAGCGTCGTAGTTCTCTTGGTCGTTATAGCCGATGAAGTAGATCTGATGCTGACCGTTCGGCGCCTTGAAGTAGAAGGCGGTTTCCTTGCTGACCGGCAGGTCGTGGCCCTGGCTCTTACCAAGCAGGGTGCCGAGGATTTGCCACTCGGTCCAGCTATGGCCATAGGCGAGCTTGATCGCGATCTCGTCCTGGTCATCGCCGCTATAGATCATCAGTTTGCGGCCCTCATCGTCTAGGAAGACATGGGGGTCGCTGGCGGCCTCATACTGCTCATTCACGATCTGGTCGCGTAAGACGGGCCCACCCTCATGGCGCACCCAGTCATACTCAAACATCGGGCATGAAAAAGCGGGCGTTGGGGTCAGGGCCAGACATCCTAAAACCAAAGCCCGCTTGAGCATGGGATTGTTCCCGTGTTGGCTGCGTTGATTATTGCGGGGCCGCTTACTTGCGCGCGACCATCATCTGCTTGATCTCGCCGATAGCCTTGGCCGGGTTCAGACCCTTCGGGCAGGCGCTGGTGCAGTTCATGATGGTGTGGCAGCGATACAGCTTGAACGGATCCTCAAGCATGTCGAGGCGCTCACCGGTGGCCTCATCACGGCTGTCGGCAAGCCAGCGATAGGATTGCAGTAGGATCGCCGGGCCGAGATAGCGGTCGCCATTCCACCAATAGCTTGGGCAGGAGGTCGTGCAGCAGAAGCACAGGATGCACTCATACATGCCGTCCAGCTTTTCCCGGTCCTCTGGCGACTGCAGACGTTCGCGGGTTGGTGGCTGGGTGGTCGTCTTCATCCATGGCTCAATCGACGCGTACTGCGCATAGACATGGGTGAGGTCAGGGATCAGGTCTTTGACCACCGGCATATGCGGCAGCGGGTAGATGCCCACATCGCCATCGACATCGGCGATTGCTTTGGTGCAGGCGAGGGTGTTGCGGCCATCGATATTCATCGCGCAAGAGCCGCAGATCCCCTCACGGCAAGACCGGCGGAAGGCCAGTGTCTGATCGTAATCGTCTTTAATGTGGATCAGGGCGTCCAGCACCATGGGACCGCAATCATCGAGGTCGATGGTGAACTCATCAACCTGTGGGTTGGCGCCGGTATCTGGGTCGTAGCGATAGACCTTAAAGGTCTTCGGCCGCCCCATCTCACCATCCTTACGCGGATGTTTGGTGCCTTCGGTGATTTTGGAATTGGCGGGCAGGGTAAACTGGGCCATGGCGCTTAGTGCCTATTCTTACGCGTGGTTTATCAAATGGTGCCGGTGGGCCGGGTCTTAGTAGACCCGGGCCTTTGGCGGGAATGCTTGGACTTCGTTGGTCAGCGGGGTCAGGGTCACTGGCCGCTCACCATCTTTGTAGGTGCCCTTCTCGTCGATATAGCAGAGCGAGTGGTGCATCCAGTTGTCATCATCCCGGTCCGGATAATCTTCACGGGCGTGTGCGCCACGGCTCTCAGTCCGGTTGGCGGCGGAGTTCATGGTGACGACCGCCTGATGCATCAGATTGTCGAGCTCAAGCGCCTCAACCAGATCGGTGTTGAACACCATGGAGCGGTCGCTGACCTTGATGTCGTCCCGGCGCTTCCAGGTCTCGCCGATCTTCTGAACGCCTTCCTCCAGAACCTCACCGGTGCGGAACACCGCGCAGTTGTTCTGCATGGTGCGCTGCATGTCCCGGCGGATCTCGGCGGTGCGGGTGCCGCCATTGGCGTTGCGCAGATGGTCGAGACGGGACAGGGCCACATCATCGGCATCTTTAGACAGTGGTTTGTGTGATTGGCCTGGCTCAACCAGCTCGGCGGCGGTGTGGGCGGCGGCGCGGCCGAACACAACCAGATCGAGCAGGGAGTTGGAGCCGAGACGGTTGGCGCCGTGAACCGACACACAACCGGCCTCACCGATTGCCATCAGGCCCGGGACGGTCTTGTTCGGATCATCCTTGGTCGGGTTCAGCACTTCGGTGCGGTAGTTGGTTGGAATGCCGCCCATATTGTAGTGGACGGTCGGCAGCACCGGGATCGGCTCTTTCGTGACGTCCACATCGGCGAAGATGCGCGCAGTCTCAGAGATGCCAGGCAGGCGCTTATGGATCACATCGGGGTCGAGGTGTTCCAGATGCAGGTGAATGTGGTCGCCATCCTTACCAACGCCACGGCCATCCCGGATTTCCATGGTCATGGAGCGGGAGACAACGTCACGGCTAGCGAGGTCTTTAGCGGATGGGGCGTAACGCTCCATAAAGCGCTCACCCTCGGAATTGGTTAGGTAACCACCTTCACCACGAACACCTTCGGTGATCAGGCAACCCGCGCCATAGACGCCGGTTGGGTGGAACTGAATGAACTCCATATCCTGCAGCGGCAGGCCAGCGCGCAGCACCATGGCATTGCCATCACCGGTACAGCTATGCGCTGAGGTACAGGAGAAGTAGGCGCGGCCATAGCCGCCTGTGGCGAGCACGGTCTGATGCGCGCGGAAGCGGTGCATCGTACCGGTGTTGAGGTCCCAGGCGATAATGCCCCGGCACTCGCCCTCATCCATCAGTAGGTCGACAGCGAAATACTCGATGAAGAACTCAGCATTCTCTTTAAGCGACTGCTGGTAGAGCGTGTGAAGGATCGCGTGGCCGGTACGGTCAGCGGCGGCACAGGTACGCTGTGCGGTACCCTTACCGTATTCGGTGGTCATGCCGCCAAAGGCACGCTGGTAAATCTTACCCTCTTGGGTGCGGCTGAACGGAACGCCGTAATGCTCAAGCTCGATGATCGATGGGATCGCCTCTTTACACATGTACTCGATGGCGTCTTGGTCACCGAGCCAGTCGGAACCCTTAACCGTGTCGTACATGTGATAGCGCCAATCATCATCGCCCATATTACCAAGGGCAGCAGAGATGCCGCCTTGCGCGGCGACGGTGTGGCTACGGGTTGGGAACAGCTTGGTCACGCAAGCGGTCTTCAAACCCGCTTCCGCCATGCCTAGCGTGGCGCGGAGACCTGCACCGCCAGCACCGACGATGACCACGTCATATTCGTGATCAATAACGTCATAGGCTTTCCCGTTCACGGCCGGTGCCGCGCCATTTCCCTGTGCCATATGCTCAAGCCCTCCTTCAGGGCGGTTTTACTCTAATCTCTGATGCTTCAAGCCAACGCGATCTTCAAAACGCTGAAATAGCAGGCTACAGCACCTGCAATACAGATAAGCTTAACAGCAATAATTGACAATTTGCGTGGCCACTCATGAGACACATAGTCCTCGAGGACGACCTGCAAACCCAGGCTGGCATGGAAAAATGCCGCTGAGATCAGCAGAAGCATCAGAATGGCGTTAATCGGCTGGGACATCGTCTCAACCATGTAGGCGTAATCGGTGCCGCCAAAGGACACGACCAGGCCGATAAACCATAGGACCAGCAGCACCATCGCAACGGCGGAGACGCGCTGAACCCACCAGTGATGGGTACCGTCCTTAGCCGAGCCAAGGCCGCGGGCATTTCGTAGGGGGCTGGAAAAATCACTCATCTCTCAAATCCCTCGCCTTAGGCCATCATCATGTAGCCGATGACCCAGGTCGCCAGGGTCAACACCACAGCGCCCGCCATCACGGCGTAACCAGATTTGTAAGCATCCTGAAGCTCAAGGCCGTAGCCAACATCCCAGACCAGGTGCCGGATGCCATTGCACAGGTGGTAGAACACGCTCAGCGTCCAGCAGAAGAGTAGGAAGCGACCAAAGAAGCTGCCGAGGAAGGCCATCATGCCTTCATAAGCTTCTGGCCCGCTGGCGGCTGACACCAACCAGGCGGTCATCAGCAATAGGCCGATTGAGTTACCAACGCCGGTGACCCGGTGGGTAATAGACAGCACCGCAACCAATGGCAGGCGGTAAACCTGCAGATGCGGTGACAAGGGACGCGCGCGGGGCGGTGTGTTGGTGGTGGCGCCATCGGCTGGCATAGCGGCGTGCTCCAGTTTCTTTTAAGCAGCGAATTGCTTGATAAATAGCTTAGACGGGCAGTGATAATCCCGTTTGCGACAATAGCCTAGCGGCCAAATTCTTAAATCCTGCTGTATGCGAATAATGTTGTGACATGCCGTGTCTGGTTCGACAACCGTCTGGCTGCCCATTTTTGCGCATGCCTTAAGCCCAATTGACGCATTGGCCAGGAAAGGGTGGGTTTGGGGTGGCTTTCGCCCCGTGCTATGCCCCTCATAGCTGCAAATTAATCACCAGCCCTGCCTCTGCCTAATGACCCAGGAAACCAAAAGCGCCGACGTTGAACAGCGATTTGCCCAGGCGGCGTCGTTGTTGGGTGCCGGCAACCTTGCCGAGGCACTGGCACTGTTTGAAGGGTTGATCGGCGACAGTGGCCGTGGCGCTGAGGCTGCGCTGAATGCTGGGCAAATTGCCCTCGCGCTGAATGAGCCAGAACGCGCCATTGGCCCATTGGAGAGAATTCGCCCTGGTTTGCAATCGGCAGGACCGGATGGGGCGATGGTTGACCACCCTGTGGTGGCTGTTCTGCTGGCCCGTGCCTGGCGGATGGTCAGCCGCACTGGTGATGCGCTGGCAATCCTGGCGCCGTTTGCGGCCCAGCGTCGGTTGGACCCCGATGGGGCGCTTGAATGGGCATTGATCTTGGCCGCCAGCTTGCGGGTTGAAGAAGCCTTAGCAGTGATCAAGGCGGTTCTGGCAGCCCAACCTGATAACCTCGCGGCCCTTTGCCATGGTGGGAAAATCGCCATCGAGCTGCAGCAATTCGATCAAGCGGATGAATGGTTAAGCCGCGCTGCTGGCATACAGCCAGGGATGACTCTGATCACGGCGCTTAAAGCAAAGGCCCGGTACCAGCAGGATGACAATGCCGGTGCTTATGAGTTGTTGGCCCCGCTACGCGATCAGCCCGATTTGCCGCTTACCGATCTCTATTTTCTGCCCAAACTGCTGCGCCATATGGCCGATTGGGATTGGATGCGCCAGGCCGATGAAATGTTCCTTGCCCAGGCGCGGGAGAGCCTGGCGGCGGGCCGCGTACCAATCCTGATGCCGTTTGATGCCATTGTGATGGATGAAACGCCGGGGCTGGTTGCCGATCTGGCCGCCGCTGTTGTGGCTTCCAGCCTGCGCGACTATCAGCAACGCGGCCCTGATCAGCGTTTGCCCGACCTGCCGCCGGCCCAGGCTGCGGATCGCGACCGGCGGCTGCGCATTGGCTACCTGTCCAGTCAGTACCGCGCCCATGCTGGCATGAACCTCAAAGCCTCCATGTTCCAGCACCATGACCGCGACAAGTTTGAGGTAGTGGCCTTATCCTGCGGTGAGCCGGTGCACGATAAGTACCGCAAGAAGGTGGAGGATCAGGTCGATGAGTTCATCGATATTGAAGATCCAACACCGCTTGATGGGGCGCGGGCCATTCGGGCGGCAAACATCGATGTACTGATTGAGCTGCGTGGGTTTACGGAGCAGTCCCGCCTGCATCTTTGCCTGTATAAACCAGCGCCGATTTCGGCGACCTGGCTTGGCTACCCGGGGCCGGTCCCGGCGGGCATTGTTGACTATCAGATCGTCGATCCGCACATNGCCCCGCCACAGCATCGAGGGGTTTTCGGGCCCGCCCTGGCGTTCCTGCCGCACACCTATCAGGTGACGGATAATCAACAGCTGATTGGCGACCCGATTGATCGCGACACGGCCCTGCCGGGGGTGGGTGACGATAAGTTCGTGCTGGCGTGCTTCTGCCAGACTTACAAGGTGCAGCCAGCGATCTTTGATTTGTGGCTAGAGATCTTGTTGGCCGTACCCCATGCCGTGCTGTGGCTATGGGCCGATCAGCCCGTAGCGCGGCAGCGCCTTAAAGAGATTGCCGCCGCCCGTGGTATTGACCCGGATCGCCTAATCTTTGCGGAACGGGCTGGCAAGGCCGCGCATTTGGCCCGTGTTGCCCATGCGGATTTGGTGTTGGATACCTGGCCCTATGGTGGGCATGTGACCACGACCGATATGCTCTGGGCCGGTGTGCCGGTGATTACCAAGGACGGCACCCACTTCGCTTCGCGGGTATCGCAAAGCCTGCTATCGGCAGCTGGTTTGCCGGAATTGGTGGCACCAGATGCCGCTGGCTATCGTGATTTGGCAATTGAGTTGGCAACAGACCCAGACCGCCTATCTGCGATCCGCAGCCGGGTCGCCGAGGCCAAGCAATCAAGCCATCTGTTCGATACCAAGGGCCGTGTGCGAGAGTTGGAGGCACTCTATCGGCAGATGTGGGCGCGCCATTGTGATGGCGCTGATCCGGCCGATATTCATATCTCGACCTAATCCGGTTCCTGGTGGAGTATCAGGCCCATGGCCACCGAAATCCTCTCAATCCAATCCCATGTCGCCTATGGTTATGTGGGCAATCGCGCGGCGACCTTCCCGCTGCAGCGGCTCGGTTATGATGTGACGGCGGTGAACACCGTTCAGTTCTCAAACCACACCGGCTATGGCGAATGGACGGGGCAGGTCTTTACCGCCGATCATGTGGCCAGCCTGATTGATGGGGTTGAGGCGCGCGGCGGCCTCGACGCCACGGCGGCCATCGTCTCCGGTTACCTTGGCGATGCCAGCCTTGGCTCTGTCGTTCTAGATGCGGTTGAGCGGGTGAAGGCGCGCAATCCCATGGCGATTTATGCCTGTGATCCTGTGATGGGGGATCTGGGGCGCGGTTTCTTCGTGCGCGATGGCATTCCCGAGTTCTTCAAGACAAAGGCGCTAACCGTCGCCGATATCCTGATCCCTAATCAGTTTGAGCTGGCCCATCTGGCCGACCGGCCGGTCACCTCGCTCGAAACCGCGATGTTGGCCATGGCCGATATCCGAGCGCTGGGCCCCAGCCAGGTGCTGCTCACCAGTTTTGAACCTGACGATGCCAGTGCCGATGAAATTGCCATGCTGTTGGATACGACCGATGGCACCTGGCGGGTTTCAACGCCCAGACTGCCATTGAACCCGGCGCCAAACGGCGCGGGTGATTGCACGGCCGCGCTCTACACCGGCAAGTACCTGCGACTGCGCGATCCGGCAGCCGCACTTGCCGAAACGGCCGCCGCGATCTATGCCGTGTTTGAGGCGACAGCTGCCCGCAAATCCCGGGAGCTGGCACTGATCGATGCGCAAAAGGCGTTGGTCAACGCCCCGCAATCATTTGTGGTTGAACGGGTCCGATGAGCGGGTCTTATCCTCGCTCTCTTCATCAGCGGTCTGCCGCCGGGCCAACACGATAAACGCGATATTCAAACCAAGGGCCAACACCACGCCAAGGCCAATGCCAAGTGCGCGGGCAATCTGGCCGTGGGTACTAACCTCCGCCCCGCCGAACAGCAGGTGGGACGTGACCAGGTACCAGACACAGCCAGCCAGCACGATCAAGAAGGCAATGATCGAGAGCAGCTCATGGGCTTTGGGACGGCGTAGGCGCATACACCCTAGATGGGTTAACCCTGCGCTGCGTCCAGACCCAAATGCTGTGCAACCAGCAATTCGGCGATCTGAATGGTGTTGAGGGCAGCGCCTTTACGGACGTTGTCACCAACCACCCACATGGCGAGGCCGTTCTCAACCGAGGCATCCTCACGGATCCGGCTGACGGCGACCATGTCTTCACCCGCGATCTCGACCGGGGTGACATACATGTCCTCATCATGGCGATCGATCACGGCGACGCCAGGTGCATCGCGCAGGATCTCGCGCGCTTCTTCGGCCGGCAGCTCTTCCTCAAACTCCACATTCACCGCCTCAGCATGGCCAATAAAGACCGGCACGCGGACGCAAGTTGCGGAAACCTTGATCGATGGGTCGAGGATCTTCTTCGTCTCGACCATCATCTTCCACTCTTCCTTGGTGGAGCCGTCTTCCATGAACACATCGATTTGCGGGATGACGTTGAAGGCGATCTGACGGGGCAGATGTTCATTCGCCATATGCTCGTTCATGTAGACTTTGCGGGTCTGGTTGAAGAGCTCATCCATCGCATCCTTACCCGCGCCCGAAACCGACTGGTAGGTGGAGACGACAACGCGCTTAATCTTCGCCCGCTCATGCAGTGGCTTCAGCGCCAGTACCATCTGGATGGTGGAGCAGTTTGGGTTGGCGATGATGTTGCGCTTACCATAATCGGCCAGCGCTTGTGGGTTCACCTCTGGCACGACTAGCGGGACATCGGGGTCCATGCGGAAATGGGAGGTGTTGTCGATGACGATGGCACCGGCCTTCGCCGCCTTGGGTGAGTATTCAGCCGAGACTTTACCGCCTGGTGAGGACAGCACGATATCGATGCCTTTGAAGTCGAACTTCGCCAGCTCTTGCACCTTCAAGACGTCCTTCTCACCGAAGGACACCTCAGTGCCGACGGAGCGTGAGGAGGCAAGCGCCACCACATCCTTCACGGGGAAGTTACGCTCGGCCAGGGTGTTGAGCAGTTCACGCCCGACATTTCCCGTGGCACCCATAACGGCAATATTGAAGGCCATCTTTCTAATCCTCGTCAGCAAACATCAGTCAGCAACTATCACTGGACGAACCGACCGCGCGCTTTGCGCTGTTCGCCGCTAGCAAATAGAATGGGGTTAAGTTGCGCCGCACACTAGCCCAATAAAGGGGTTGGCAACAATAACGGCAATGCACCGCGCGCATAGCTTGGAGGAGCCCGTCATGTCGGAAGACGCTGCCAAAGCCGATAAGATCACAACCTATGACGCGTTCTGGCCCTATTACCTGGCCGAACACGCCCAGCCTGGGACGCGAACCTGGCACTTCGTTGGTACCGCGATTGCGCTGCTGTTCCTGGCGCTCGCGATCATCCGACTAGACCCCAGCTATATCGGCGGCGCGCTGCTCGCTGGCTATGGTTTTGCCTGGGGCAGCCATATGCTGATTGAGAAGAACCGGCCCGCCACCTTCACTTACCCGCTGTGGTCGCTCTACAGCGACTTCCGGATGTTTTTCCTGTTCTGCGCCGGGAAGCTGGAAGCCGAGCTCAAACGCCACGACATTCAAGCGGCATAGGTTTGATCAACCACTAGCTGCGCTGAGCCATGGCTAAGAAGAACCTCGTCGCCACCATTGGCGGCGCTATCAAGCACGCGGACAAATCCTTCTTTAATGAGGATTACGCCAAGCAAGGCGCCGAGGTGATTGCCACGCTGCGCCGTGAGGGGTTCGAGATCGTGCCCAAAACCGCCAGCGATGAGCTGGTCGAGTTCCTGGTCGAAAATATGCCCTATGGCCAGATGAAGCCCGAAGACCTGATGCGCGCCCTCTACCAACTCATGGTCGAAAACGCGCGGCGGCTTGGTTGATCGGCTAGCCGACCTGGGCCATGGCTGGTTTATCAAACATGAGATAGTCACCAGTGCTTGTCCCTTCCCGGTAAAGCTGCCGTCCCAATCTAATCTGATCAATCTCCCAGCCTAGAAGGGCTTGCTCCACATCCGCTGTCTGATTGAGGGCATCGGCCAGAGTCATTGCGTTATACGCTGCCTTGGCGGTGCCTGCACCGGTATGGGGCCGTGGGATAAAGGCGGCGTCGCCGATTAGCGCCACGCGTCCCTCCACCATGCTGTCTAAGGCAAGGTCGCGTATCGCCTGGGCGAAGGGGTCTTCGGTTGCATGAACCAGATCCCGGAACGGTGGCGGCAGTAGCTGGTCAGCGTCATCCCTCAGATGCTTGATCCATCGGTCGGCGAGCTTACCGCGCGGCATTGCGAAGCCGCGATGTCGGCCATCCTTATCGGTCATGATATCGGTCAGAGTTTCGGCATCGGCCACCCGATACCAAACGAAGTTGTAGAGCCGATGCCCGGGTCGGGTATCGCCATCAAACCCAGGCACCAGATATCCCAACATGTGGGAGCCCGTGACATTGGCGAAGGCGAAGTCACCATGAAGGGCTTCTCGCGCCAATGCCGGCATCTCGTCCTCAGGCATCAGCCCCCGCCATGCTAAATAACCTGCATAGCTGGGTTCACTATTGGGCCAGAGCAATTGTCGGGTGGTTGAGCCGTTACCATCAGCACCGACAAGCAGGTCCGCTGTTACGTCGGTGTCATCTTCAAACATGGCGGTAACCGTCCCAGCAGCGTGGTTCTGGGTAATACCCGAGAGGACTTTGCCTTGCTGGTAGCTACCGCTGAATGCCGATCTAAGATTGGTATAGATCATCGACCAAGAGGTCTGGGTTTGCGGCGCTAGCTTCTTGCTGCGGATTGAGCCATCTGGATTAAAGACAGTCCGGTGCTGTGATTGCACACCGAGGTTCGACAGCTTGGTTTCCGCACCCGCCTGTCGAAATGCACTGACGACTTCTGGCTGCAAGACGATACCGCCGCCACGCCCCACCAAATCATGGGCGGAGCGCTCATAGACGGCGACGTTCCAGCCGGCTCGCTCCAACGCTGTGCCGGCAAACAGGCCACCTAGGGAGCCACCAATGACGATGGCGCTTTTCTGTCTGACTGGTTCTTGTTTCATGGTTCGATCTCCTTACCCCTCAATATTTATTGAGATCGATAATCATGATAATAATGTGAAATTCGTTTTCAGAATTGCGTTTGACGCAACGAGCTATGGATCGCTTTGCTTCTCTACGCGGCTTTGTCGCCGTTGTTGATCATGGTGGTTTCGCACCAGCGGCCCGATCCATGGGATTGGCGACGTCTTCCCTGACGCGTCAGGTCAACGCGCTTGAGGCGCATTTGGGAACCGTGCTGCTAAACCGCTCTACGCGCAGCCTGAGCCTGACAGAGGCTGGTAGCCAGTACCTGGCTGATGCGCGGCGGATTCTGGAAGAGCTTGCGGAGGCGGATCGCAATGTGCGGGAGGCTGCTGATAGACCCAGCGGCACACTCAGGATCAGCTTGCCCGTCGCCTTTGCCAAGCTGCATGTCTCACCACTGCTGCCGGTGTTTTTGAAGCGCTATCCAGATGTTCGGATCGAACTGCAAGCAACCGATAGCGTGGTCAATTTGGTCGAGGAACGGATTGATGTGGCCATTCGGATCGGCAGCCCCGGCAGCGATAGCCTTATAGCCAGGAAGCTAGCCCCTCATCACCGTATTGTCTGCGCTAGCCCAGCCTATATAGAGGGCTGCGGCAGCCCCTCTGAACCGAGTGATCTGACCCAGCATAACTGCCTTGTATTCGGTCGCGATGAAATCGGTGCAACCTGGCAGTTCACCAAGGCAAAGCAGTCCCAATCGGTCAGGGTTGAGGGGTCCTTAAAGGCCGACAGTTCCGAGGTGCTTCGTGACGCGGCGCTGGCCGATCTCGGTCTGGTTCTCTTGCCAAGCTGGTTGATTGGTCAGGATATCAAAGCTGGTGCCCTGAAACAAATCCTGGGCGACTGGCAGGCGGATTTGGGCACCGACCTCGACGGCATATACGCAGCCTACCTGCCCAACCGTCGCGGGTCCGTGAAACTTCGCTGTTTCATTGATTTTTTGGTCGAGCAATTCGGCGCGCCCCCCTATTGGGAGGGGGCATGACCAATATAGTCAAAGCTAAAGCTGCTCTATGCAGCGGCCTTTTGCTTATCCAGCTCACCCAGGATGGCATCGCCGAAGGCCACGGTGCCGACTTGTGAGCAGCCCTCGGCCATGATGTCACCGGTGCGGATGCCGCTGACCATCACGGATTGAACCGCGTTTTCGACCAGATCAGCCTCAGCGCCTAGATCGAAGCTGTAACGTAGCATCATGGCGAAGGAGAGGATGGTCGCCGATGGGTTGGCGAGGTCTTGGCCAGCAATGTCAGGGGCAGAGCCGTGGACGGGCTCATAAAGCGCTGGGCGCTTACCGCTCTCATCCACTACACCGAGGGAGGCGGAGGGGAGCATGCCGAGCGAACCGGTGAGCATCGCCGCCTCATCCGACAGGATGTCGCCGAACAGGTTGTCGGTGACGATCACATCGAACTGGCGTGGGTTTTTAAGCAGCTGCATGGCCGCGTTATCGGCATACATGTGGCTGAGCTCAATATTGCTGAACTCCTCATCCCGGACCTTCTGGACGACAGCGCGCCATAGGCGGCCGCTCTCCATCACATTGGCCTTCTCACAGGAGGTCACGCGGCCTTGGCGCTTACCAGCCAGGTCGAGGGCGACGCGGGCCACACGCTCAATCTCTGGCGTGGTGTAGACCTGGGTGTTGATACCGCGCTGGGTGCCGTCTGGCAGATCCTCAATGCCCCGTGGCTCACCGAAATAGACCCCGCCGGTCAGCTCACGCACGATCATGATGTCGAGGCCTTTGATGATTTCAGGCTTCAAGCTGGAGGCATCAATCAGGGCATCAAAAACGAGGGCGGGGCGCAGATTGGCAAAGAGTTGAAGCTCTTTCCGCAGGGCTAGCAGGCCAGCCTCTGGGCGGATGCTGAAATCAATCTCATCCCATTTCGGGCCACCGACAGCGCCGAGCAGGACGGCGTCAGCCTGTTTCGCCCGCTCAAGCGCGGCATCGGTGAGGGGCACGCCATGGGCGTCGATGGAGACACCACCAACCAGATCCTCAATCACCTCAAAATCGGTGCCGCGGGTGCTGTTCAGCCAGTCGATAACCCGGCGCACTTGGCCCATGACTTCGGGGCCGATGCCGTCACCGGCGAGGAAAAGGATCGATTTGGCCATGGGATGCCTCCGCTTAGGCTGGCTGATGAATGAAAACGGGATTGGCCAGCGGTTTTAAGCGGGCGAGGGGGCGCTGTCCAGTCGTGGCAGGGCATAACTGGGTGGCGTCATCTGGGACTGAATAGGGGCTGTTAGTCGTTGATCTCTAACGACACGCCATCGGCGAAATCGCTTAGCAGGTCGAGCATATCCTGTGCGGGGATCATCGGCTCTTTCTGGCTGCCGAACCGCCTGCGCCAATCGGACTGTGCATGCTCAACCCCCGCGACTGAGGCGCCCAGCTTCTCAAACCGATAGGGCGCGCGGCGCAGGAAGCGCGTGAACTCCACCGGCTTCGACAGGCGGATCATCTGATGCCGGTAGGCGTGGTCGTATTCTTCGATCTGGGCTGAGGCGAGGTCATATTCATGGCGGAGCGCCTTCACCAGACGGGGCCGCAGCGCCTCGATCTCATCGCGGACGATGTTTGTCGGCATGTTGATCGGCTTGGCCGCTTGCAGGGCCATGATGAAGCCAGCAAACCCCTCGGCTAGCCGCTGCATCATCAGCTTGTAGTAAACGAAGCCCTTCCAGGCGAAGAAGATGTCGGGCGCCTCGTTAAAGTCGATCTCCATCGCCCCCATCATGGGCTTGAGGACTTGCAGATCGGTTGCCTCCCACATCCGCTCAACGATGAGGTTGGAGAGCCGGTCAACATCTGGTGCGTCTTTAAACGCCGTCTCGGCAAGCGGGTAGAACTCCCGGATGACCTGACTGCGATAGCGCTTTGCCTCGGTCTCTGACAGCCGAAAGTACATCTCATCGATGTCATAGCCGTCGCGCATCAACCGGTCGCGCAGCAGGAAGGGGTCGAGGGAGGGCAGGCGATCCAACACCCGCAATAGGTTCAAATCACGCTGTGCCTTGGGATCATGAACCGGGTCGAGGCCAAAATGCTCGCGGAAGATGTCGTTCGACTGCTTCTGGCCGAGGAACATGTACTTGCCGCTATCGTCAAAGCCGTCATCGGCGCCATAGCGGACAAAAACTTTGGTCCCGACCAGCTTGTCGGGGTCTTCCATCCGGCGGCGATCGGTTTCGTCGGGCCTGTGCTTAATGATAACCGCGCTGTTCAGCGTCTTGTTAAGGAAGAAGTCGCCGCTACCCTCGAGCTTCTCGTCATCTGGCGGCGGCTCATCATTGCCGTCATCCATCACCAGCGCTGGCGTGCGTTCACGTCTCGCGGTCAATTCGTGGAGATTGAGAACCCGCGACGAGTTTAACATCGCCGCTGCATTGCCCTGGTTTTGGCTCATACGCACAACGCAGCCCGTAGGCCGCTAACCCATCCGAATTGCCCCGTTACATGCCGGGGCACGTGCCTAACACAGCGCTGCATAAATCAGCGCCTTCCCTATACGGAAGGTTAAGGCAAGAAGTGGGCCAACACCAATGTAATCGGCGATTGGTTGTGGGCTGCGTTAAAGCACCGCGCCTGACCATTGCAGGCTGGGTCAGTACTGCTTAACCCGCTGCCGCTAGCCAAGGGCGATCGCTGTTGAGATCGTCCTCATACTTGCTGATCGCACTCTCATGCTGAAGCGTAAGGCCGATATCATCGAGGCCTTTCAGCAGGCAGTCGCGGCGGAATGGGTCGATTGAGAAGCTAATCTCATCCCCATTGGCGCGAGTGATCTTCTCCGCTTCCAGATCGACCGTCATGCGGCAGGTGTTGTCCCCCTCGGCATCGGTCATAAGCTGGTCAATCTGCTCTTGCGGCAGGGCAATTGGCAGGATGCCGTTCTTGAAGCAGTTGTTGTGGAAGATGTCCGCGAAAGACGGCGCAATCACACAGCGGATACCGAAATCTAGCAGGGCCCAAGGGGCGTGCTCGCGGCTCGACCCACAACCGAAATTGTCACCAGCGATCAGGATCTCAGCTTCACGGTAAGGGCGCTTGTTCAGGACGAACTCGGGAATTTCCTTTTTGTCCTCGGTAAAACGCATCTCATCAAACAGATGCTGGCCGAGGCCGGTCCGCTTAATGGTTTTGAGGAACTGTTTTGGAATGATCATGTCGGTGTCGACATTGATCAGCGGCATCGGTGCCGCAATACCGGTGAGTTGGGTGAACTTATCCATGTCGAACGATCCGACCGCCATTGTTGTCCAAGACCTGCACCAATAAGCGGAGGCTGTGCCAAGTGCAAGCCGTAGAGATGGGCGGCAGGTACCCAGTAATCACCTAGCCTAAGGTGGCATTGGATCAGCTCGGGTTGGATAGCTGCGCAAGCTTCTGGTTGCTGAACGGCTCTGCCCAGTGGCTGAGGGCGCGTATCCAGCCATCAAACTGATCGGTTGATAACGCCGCATCGACGCCGAGGCGTGTCTCATCTAGCCCGGTCGGTAAGGCTGACAGGCTTTGTTCAACAGCCGCGTCGCCATCCCTGGACACGGCGATTGATCCACCATCAATTCGTGCGCACAGCTGATGTGGCGCCCCGATAGTTGAGGCAGTCAGGTTGAGGTCGACGGTATTACCGGTGCCGGTAAGAACTGTCGCGCCATTGCCCGCCAGCAAGACCCCCTGATCGGCACCACTAGCATCCCGCAGCAAGATCAGCGGTTCTGCATTGGCCTCTTGCGACTGCCAAGCAATCTGGAAGGTGCCATAAGGTGCCGAGTACCAGGACGCCGACGGCATAGTAACCACATCCGCCTGGCGTGTGGCCGCACTGCTCGCGGTGGCGATATAGCTGCTGGCCTTCAGCCCAGCCTCAAGCTGAGCACCCCAGGCAAAGACGCCAGTGCCGGTATTCATGCTGTAGATCGGGCCGCCGATCCGCATGTTGAGGTAAGTGTTGGCCGCACCAGATCTAACGGTGACGGCCAGACGTTTCATCTGCGAAGAAATCGGCGTGACGGAGGCGAAAATCTGCCCGCCATTGCTGGCCGCGACGGCGTTGTTTGTGAGATCAAAATCCACAATCGCATCCGTGCCACCATTGCCAAAAATCCGGATGTTGAGGAACTCAGCATCATCCGACTGAACGTAGATTGAGGCAGTGTAGTCAGTGTTCGGCGATACCGAGGCACCCTGGGCGATCCGATGGGGGCCGAGGCCGGACCCCGTTACCCCAATATCGATTAAGTCCGCCGTGGTTGTGCCATCTGGCGCGGGGCCTTGGTTGGCACTCACCGTTGCCGCGCCATTCTTGGCCCAATTACTATCGTCGAGGCTCTCACTGCGGGTCAGAAGATTGGTTGCCGATGGTTCAATCAGCAAGCCGAGCGCCTCTTCGGTGTATGGGTCATGATCCAACCTGGCTTGGTTGGTCGTGGCTGATTGAAGTGTCCCAGTGGCATCAAAATAGGTTGCGACTGATCCCCGGTTCACGGTGATCAGGCTGGAGAATGGGACGGCCGATGGGGCTTCCATGCCCGTGCCTGATAGGTAGCTTCCGGATTGGAAATCGATTGCAAGGTCTGGAAACACAGAGCTGGGTAGTGCCCCGCCCTGTGCCGTCGGTCTTGGCATCGCCAATGGCAACATTAGTCGAGCTCCGAAATGTAGAGCGTCCCATCACCATCGGTGGCAATGACAGCAAGGTGGCTGGCTTGCCCCCTAGTCGCCATGCCGATTGAGAAGAATAGGTACTGACCTGCGGGCACAAAGTGATCGACGCTGGTCGCAGAGACCGAGCTATCGCCGAGCGAGATCTTGGCCGGGACGGATGAAAAGACGCCAATAACCTGGGTGTCCGCGGCAAATGCTGTGCTGTTGCGCGCGCTTGAGCTGGTCACCGCAATCTCATGGGCGGCACCTGGGCGTGGTCGAAGGGCGGGAATGGCGTTGCCCTGACTGTCGATGGGAAGGCTGGTTGGCATTGGGGGGACTCTCGGCTGTTAAGGCAGGAATGATGAAATAGGAATAATATCCTTTTTATTTTCAGGCAAGCGGTAAATAAGAAAATATACCTATATTGGGGGTGTGGGCGAGACATTGGACCCGACACGCCCTATGTGTTCGCCATGACTGATGTATCCAGCACCGGCGCCGATGATGGCGCCAAGCCAGCCACCGCCCCCTCGCAAGATGGCGCCCTAGAGGCCGAGAAACTAACGATCACGAAAGATCGTGGTGGGCTGAATGCTGTCCTGTCGTTTCTGCCGTATCTTTGGCCGAAGGAGCAGCTGGGCCTGCGCATACGCGTGGTGGCCGCCATGGTGGCCCTGGTGCTGGCCAAGATGTTCAGTGTCTACACCCCGGTCTTGTTCGCCGATGCGGTGGATGTCCTCACCGGTGTTGATGAGGCTGTTGCCGCCAACCCGGTGATAGGGATCCCGGTATTGCTAATCCTCGCCTACGGTCTCGCCCGGGTGTTGAGCCTGGCATTCAATGAGCTGCGCGATGCGCTATTCGCCCGGGTGGCACAGCGTGGCATGCGTCGTTTCGGTCTCCAGGTTTTTGGCCATCTGCACAGCCTATCCTTGCGCTTCCATCTGGAGCGTCAGACCGGTGGCCTTAGCCGTGCGATTGATCGCGGCACGCGTTCGATTGAGGAGATGCTGCAATTCGCCCTGTTCAGCATCATCCCAACCATTCTTGAGCTGCTGCTCGTCGCGATCATCCTGTGGAGCATGTTCGACCTGACCTTCGCGGTGGTCACTATCGCCACGGTCGGCGGCTACATGTACTTCACGATCAAGGTCACCGAATGGCGCCTCAAATATCGGCGGGAGATGAATGAGAGTGAGGAGAAGGCCAATACCCGCGCCATCGACAGCCTGATCAATTTCGAGACCGTCAAATATTTCGGGAATGAGCGACACGAGCATCTTCGCTACGACGTCGCGCTCCAAAAGTATGAGGAGGCGGCGGTCCGCTCCCAGCTATCGCTGTCTGCCCTCAACGTTGGTCAGGCGATCATCATCTCAGTTGGTATTTCGATCCTGCTCTATCTCTCCGCCCAGGCGATTATCAGCGGTGAGATGACGGTGGGCGGCTTCGTCCTGGTTCACACCTATCTGCTGCAGCTCTACCAACCCCTAAGCTTCTTTGGCTTTGTCTACCGTGCCATCCGGCAGGCGGTGATTGACCTTGAGAAGATGTTTGGCCTGCTCGATGAGCCTGCGGAAGTTACCGATAAGCTTGATGCCGTAGAGATGCCTAACAAGCCGCCGGTGGTACGGTTTGAGAATGTTGAGTTTGGCTATGACGAGCGTCGGCCAATCCTGAAGGGCATTACGTTTGAAGTGCCTGCCGGGAACAAGGTTGCGCTGGTCGGCCCTAGCGGTGCGGGTAAGTCGACCATCGCCCGGCTGCTGTTCCGCTTCTATGACGTAACGGGCGGGGCGGTGACTGTTGATGGTACCGATTTACGCGATATCAGTCAGACCAGCCTCAGGTCCGGTATCGGCATCGTGCCCCAGGATACCGTGCTGTTTAACGACACCATCCGCTACAACCTTGATTATGGCCGCCCCGGCGCAACCGATGACGACATCGCCCATGCAGCGCAGGTGGCCCAGATCGATGGGTTCATCGAGGCACTGCCCGATGGTTATGAGACCATGGTGGGTGAGCGTGGCTTGAAACTCTCTGGCGGTGAGAAGCAACGGGTGGCAATCGCCCGTTCGGTCCTCAAAGACCCGGCGATCATGATCTTTGATGAGGCGACATCCGCCCTCGACACGGCAACCGAGCGTGCGATTCAAAGCAATCTGGTCGCGGTAAGTGAGGGGCGGACCACCCTGGTCATTGCCCACCGCCTCTCTACGGTGGTGGATTCAGACGAGATTTTGGTACTGGTCGATGGCCGAATCGAAGAACGCGGCACCCATGATCAGCTGCTGGCGCTGGGTGGAACCTATGCTGCCATGTGGCAGCAGCAACAACAGGCCGAAGAAACCGAGCGTGGTGTTAGCGCTGAGGCCCGCCAATTAGGCGAATTGCGGGGTGACGACGAGGAGTAGGGGGCTTCAGGGGCAACGCCTGCCGCCTATAATGGCGGGCATGATGACCCAGTCAAAAAATCGCCTCCCTCGAGGTTTGTTCCTCGGTGCCGCCTGCTTGGCCATGGCACTTCTGACCGCACCGTTGCCGGCGCAGGCCCAACACAGCCTGACCAATGAGGATATGAGCGGGGCGCACCGACCGCTGAATCCGAAATCGCCGCCATTGCCCCCTCGGGTGAAGCCGATTGAGGCTGGCTCCGGCGCCGTGCCGTATCAGAATTTGAACCGTCTCTTCCTCCTGCACCGGCCGCCACAGGCCGATGACCCGCTGGAGGTTCTACCGATCCCAACCGTTATCGTCCTGCATTCCACCGGTGGCAGTGCCGAGCGGATTGCCGATCTGACCCGTTTCAATGCCTATGCCGACCAGTTCGGTTTCATGGTTGCCTATCCGTCAGCGATCCAACGCGCCTGGAATGATGGCCGGCCAGAGAGCCCTGGCGATGCGCGCATCGATGATGTGGGCTTTATCCGCCTGCTGGCTGGCCACCTGGTCGACGCGTTTAACGCTGACCCTGCTCGCATTTATCTCGCTGGTCTGGGTGAGGGCGGCATGCTGGCCCAGCGCCTCGCCTGTGAAGAGACCCGCCTGTTCGCCGCTGTTGCCACCGTGAACGGCCCCCCTGCTGAGGCGGTTGCCAATCGCTGTCAGCCAACGGCGCCGCTGCCGATGGTGATGATGCAAGGAACCAGTGATCCCTTCGCCCCGTTTGATGGGGGGGAGAGCACCCATATGGGTAAGCCCGCTGGCAATGTCCTCGGCGCGTTTGAGACCGCCGATGCTTGGCGTCGGACCAATGGCTGCATTGGTGATGTGGAGATTAAGCGTCTATTGAACTACTCAATCGAGGATGGCTCTCGGGTCATCAAGCACCGCTGGAACGGCTGTCGGAACCATGCCGACGTGGTGCTCTATGAGATTGAGAAGGGTGGCCCAACCTGGCCCGGTGTCGGCAACCAGCTGGATAAGTTGCGCCAGTTTACCCTTGGTCGACCAAACATGGATATCGACGCGACGGAAGAGATTTGGCAGTTCTTCTCCCGCTATGACCGGGTTGGCTCACCGCTCTTTGACCCACTTTCTGCGGTGAACCGCTAGGTTTCATTGCGCTCAAGGCTTGACCGAAAGCGGCCCATTACCCTATATCAGCGGCTCGCTGGATGGCGTAACACGCTCTCCGGCCAAGTTTTCATGGGCAAGATGCTGTTGAAACAGGCACTTAGCCCTTTAGTGCATCAGCACCAAACAGATTGTTTTTGTTGAGGATAGATCGATGTCCCGTCGTTGTGTTGTGACCGGTAAGGGCGTTCAGACTGGCAATAACGTCAGCCACGCCATGAACAAGACCCGCCGCCGTTGGCTGCCAAACCTGCAGACCGTTGCTGTGTTCAGCGACACCCTGCAGCGTAGCTTCCAACTGAAAGTGTCGACCAGCGGTCTGCGTACCCTTGAGCATAAGGGTGGCCTGGACGCGTTTGTGACCGGCACCGCGATCACCAAGCTGGATCCGGCCCTGCGCCCGATCAAAAAGCTGGTTGAGGCTGCAAAGGCTGCTAGCTAAGCAGCTTGAAAAAGTTTCGAGAGAGCCGGGCTTTTGCCCGGCTTTTTTGTTGCCCGGGTGTTGGGTTGAGGTGTGCCTGGGCTTACAGCGCTGGGATGTCGCCCTGGGCTTGCTCTTCATAGAAGGCGGCCTCAAACGCCTCAAAACGCCCTTCCAGGATCGCCTGGCGGATATCGGCCATCAACTCCTGATAGTAATGCAGATTGTGCCAGGTCAGCAGCATCAGGCCGAGGATCTCTTGCGCCTTTAGCAGGTGGTGGAGATAGGCACGGCTGTAGTTCCGGCAGGCCGGGCAGGTGCATTGCTCGTCCAATGGCCGGTGGTCATCGGCATGGCGCGCATTACGGAGGTTCACGGTACCCCGGCGGGTAAAGGCTTGGCCCGTGCGACCGGACCGGCTGGGCAGTACGCAATCAAACATATCGACGCCGCGCTTGACCGCGCCCACCAGATCGCTCGGCTTACCAACACCCATCAGATAGCGTGGGCGGTCTTGGGGTAGGTGCGGGGTGGTGACGTCGAGTGTGTCGAACATCATCTGCTGACCCTCACCGACGGCAAGGCCGCCGATGGCGTAGCCATCAAAGCCAATCTCGATAAGTCGTTCCGCCGATTGCTGGCGCAGATCGGCATAGGTGCTGCCCTGAACAATGCCGTAGAGCGCATAGCCCGGCCGGTTCTCAAACGCATTCTTCGACCGCTCTGCCCAGCGCATGGAGAGCTGCATCGACTTGTCCGCTTCCTCATGGGTGGCAGGGAAGGGGGTGCATTCATCCAGCGCCATGGTGATGGTGGCATCAAGCAGGTTTTGGATCTCAATCGACCGCTCCGGCGTCAGCTCATAGGGCGCGCCATCAATATGGCTGCGGAAGGTCACGCCCTCCTCAGTCATCTTGCGCAGACCGCTGAGCGACATGACCTGGAACCCGCCGCTATCGGTGAGGATCGGTCCAGGCCAGTTCATGAATTTGTTCAGGCCACCCAAGGCTGCCACCCGCTCTGCTGTCGGGCGCAGCATCAGGTGATAGGTGTTGCCGAGCAGGATTTGCGCGCCAGTTGCGGCCACGCTCTCGGGCTGCATCGCCTTCACCGTCGCGGCGGTGCCGACGGGCATAAAGGCGGGGGTATCAATCACCCCATGGGCGGTCGTGATCCGGCCGCGCCGGGCCATGCCATCGGTGGCCATCAGCTCATAATTGAAGGCGGGTGCCTCAGTCATCTTGATCTTCCATCACCTTCAGTAAGCAGGCATCGCCATAGGAGAAGAAGCGATAGCCCTGATCAATGCCATGTTGATAGGCAGCCTGCATGCGCTTGCGGCCGGCAATCGCGCTGACCAGCATGAAGAGCGTTGAGCGTGGCAGGTGAAAATTGGTCATCAACCGCTCAACAAACCGGAACTTATAACCAAGCAGGACATAGAGGTCAGTTGCGCCGGCAAAGGCTTGCAGCTGGCCATCGTCACCGGCGGCGGTTTCCAGGATGCGCATGGCGGTGGTCCCAACGGCAATCACCGGGCGGCCCTCTGCTTTGGCCTTGTTCAGGCGGTCGGCAGCGCCCTTGGTGACCTCACCCCATTCCTCATGCATCTGGTGCTGGGTCACATCCTCGGTCTTCACCGGCAGGAAGGTGCCCGCCCCCACATGCAGGGTGACAATCTCGGTCTCCACGCCTTTAGCTTTAAGCTTCGCAAGCAGATCGGGCGTGAAGTGCAGGCTGGCGGTGGGGGCGGCAACAGCGCCCTCACGCTTGGCAAAGACCGTCTGGTAATCCCGCTTATCCTGATCATCGCCCCCATCTTCCCGTTTGATATAGGGCGGTAGGGGCATGGACCCGCAGCTCTCAAGTTGATCACGCAGCATGTCGAACGGCATGTGGAAGCAGATCGTGACCTCGCCTTCATGACGGCTCTCGATCACCGCTTCAAAGGTCTCTGTAATCTGGATGCGGTCACCTGGCTTTAGGCGCTTAGCAGGGCGGGCAAAGGCACGCCAGATCGTATCGTCACCGCTAGCCACCAGCTGGTGGAGTGTCAGTTCAATCTTACCGCCCGGTGTGCCGTCGCCATCAAAAGCGATACGGTGGCCGGTCAGGCGGGAAGGCAGGACTCGCGTGTCATTCACGACCAGTACGCTACCGGGCTCTAGGATATCGGGCAGGTCGGCAATGACCCGGTCCACGGGCTGCCCAGTCGTCAAATCGAGCAGGCGGGCAGATTCACGTGGCTCTGCAGGGCGGTCGGCAATTAGCCGCGCCGGCAGCTCATAATCAAACAGGCTGATATCCATGAAAGGTTCTCAGGCGTGACGGGTCACGCTGCCGTCGGCGTGGGCGCAAGCTTGGCCGCCGCCCAGACGGAGATCATGCGGAACGGTGCCAGGGCAAAGCCGGCCATGATCAGCTTGGCGGCAAAATCACCTAGTGCCCAAGTCACCCAAGGCAGGCCGGTGCCAGCAAAAGCGAGGCTGAAGAACAGCGCCGTATCGACAACCGAGCCGAGCAGGGACGAGATAAGCGGTGCCATCCACCAGCTGGCCTGACGTAGGCGGTCAAAGACGGTGACGCCGAGCAATTGCGCAGTCAGAAAGGCCGTGCCCGAGGCAGCGGCAATCCGCAGATCGGCAAAGATCGCAGAGAGCACCACACCGCAGATAAAACCAACCAGCACAACCTTACCCGCCGCCTTCACACCGAACAGGCGATTGGTCAGGTCGGTGACCAGAAAAGCGAGGGGAAACACAAAGGCGCCCCAGGTCAGCCAATCAGATAATGGCAGCGCGCCACCAACCAGCGCATCCGGCACCGGGTACTGGACAGCGATATTGGCGACCAGGACCACCAGCGCCATGGCTAGGACCGATGGGATCAGGCGTTTCAGATTGGCTTTAGCGAGCATCATGGGTTTGTAACCAGCATCTGTGGAAAACCGCGGGAACTTAGGGTGGAAGACTGGTTAAATCAATGCATCTGGGCGATTTATCGCCTTTGGTTTTACCCGTAGCCCCGCTAAGTTTCGCCCGCGCTCATGCTTGCCGTCGACACGTGGTCCCGCCCCATGTCCGAGTTTCGTACCCTCACCATCGTTAATCACCCGCTGATCCAGCATAAGCTGACCCGCATGCGGGAGACGTCTTGCCAGACCGGTGAGTTTCGGCGCCTGCTGACCGAAATCTCGCTGCTGATGGGTTATGAGGTGACGCGCGACCTGCCACTGACCAGCCGTGAGGTAACCACCCCACTCACCAGCTTTGAGGCCCCAACCCTGGCTGAGCGGACGCTGGCCATTGTTCCGGTGCTGCGCGCTGGCCTCGGCATGGTGGACGGTCTGGTTGATTTGATGCCCGACGCTGTGATCGCCCATATCGGCCTTGCCCGGGATGAAGAGACCAAGAAGCCGATTGAATATCTGATCAAGCTGCCGCCGGCGGATATCAAGCGCTGTATCGTGGTTGACCCCATGCTGGCGACCGGCAACTCAGCCGCCCATGCGATTACCGTGCTGAAAGAGCAGGGCGGCTTCGCCGGTGATCGCCTCTGCCTGATGACCCTGGTCGCAGCACCTGAGGGGGTTGAGCAATTCTCATCCATTCATCCGGATGTTGCTGTGTTTACCGCCGGGTTGGATGATCATTTGAACAAGGATGCCTATATTGTACCTGGCCTCGGCGATGCCGGTGACCGGCTCTTCGGCACCCTTTAGGGAAGAGAGGGGCGAGTGACGATTTGCCCCTGAGCATGATCGTGACAGGTTAATGGGGCCGTGCTAATTCAACATAAACCAGCTGCACGGCTGACAGATTGGACTAAGACAGCCATGGAAAACTTAGAGCAAAAATGCGTTGAGGCGGGTCTGAAGATGACCGGCCAGCGCCGCGTGATTTTGAAGGTTCTCGCGGAATCCACCGACCATCCATCGGTCGAGACGGTGTATGAGCGGGCCAAACGCCAGGATCAGTCGATCAGCATCGCCACGGTTTATCGCACGCTAAACCTGTTGGATGAGCTGAACCTGGTCCAACGTCATGATTTCACCGAAGAGGGGCATTCCCGGTTTGAGGTGAATATGGAGCACCACCACCACCTGGTCGATCTTGAGACCGGTGAGGTGATTGAATTCCAGAATGAAGAGATTGAGCACATGAAAGTGCGGATTGCGGCCGAGCTGGGCTTTGAGCTGCTCGACCACCGCCTAGAGCTCTATGGCCGTAAGAAGAAGTAAGCGTAATGACGTTTGATCCGCGGAACGCCAATGATAAGGCGCAACAGCGACGCGATTGTGGGACCGAGACGATGATGGAAGAAATCGCGCTTATTGGTGATACCGAGCCTTGCGTCTGCAAGCCGGCGGTCATCCGTGCCTATGAGGGGATGGCATCCTCAGGCGCGCCAGAGCGTAATGCCTTTGAGGTGGCCATGCGTGTCCTGCGCTATCACCACCCTGAGATGCCTACCGATCGTATCAAGATCACGGTGGAACGGTGGCTTCACCAGGGCGAGATGCACTAAGCACCCGCCCCGGTTTCTAACCTCAGAATTACCAGTCGATATGATCGGTGAAGTCGCCAAGGCGGCTTTCCCAAAGCTCGAACAGTTCCTTCATATTGCCGGCGGTGACACCGCCGACGAGGGAGTAATCGAGCTCAATAATTGGGTCACCTTCCTCATCATTATAGGCGCGGGTAAACCGGTGCTTGAGGTTCCATTCATTGGTGACAGCTGGGTTGATGCCCTCTTGGAAATCAAAACCAGAGGTCAGCATGATGCTGTCGCATTGGGCTGGCTCACCTGCGCAGTCATAGAAAACCACCTCAAAACCGGTACCTGCGGCAGAGGTTTCAATCAGCGGGTCGCCATATTCATCGATGCCAAGCTCAGCCCGATAGCCCCAGTCTTGCATCAGTGCGGCGAGTTGTTCGCCGCCAATTTTTTCATAGACCTGTTGTGCCGATGCCGTTGCGGGGCTGGCCAGAACAGCCAGGCCGAGAGCGACGGCGAGTGTGAATTTTTGTTGGGAATACAGCGTTTTTGCTTTCGTTTTGGCCATGTTTTGTCGATCTAGCAGTCTCAATTGGTCAATCTCTCCATGACGGAGGGTACACGAGCGCTAATTGTTTCGACAGGGAAGGTTTGGGCCACGCTCACCGCTTTAATGCGTCCGGGCTGGCCACATGGTAGCATCAGCCCGATTGGGGGCGGATAGGCGTAGTTTCGTAAATTGGCTCGGATTGAGCACTGACGGCTTGTGTCAAAAGATACTGATTTTACAGACGAACCGGTTGCAGGGTTGGGCGTGAGTGACGCTGGGCCTGGGGCGTCGGATGATGGCCAAGAGCCATTGATCCTTGATGCCTTCACCGCGCTTACCTCAGCTGGTGACATTGCCTATTTCTGGGAGGTGTCCAGCGACCGGCTGGTGTGGAGCCCTGGTGGTGAGAACCTTTTGGGTTGGACCCGTGGGGTGAATGAAGGGTCTGGTAAAGAGCTAGAATCCCGTATTAATGCAGAGGATCGGCCGCTGCGCATCAAGGCGCTGCATCGTGCCATTGCCCACCGGGATACCTATGACTGTGAATACCGCATCCGGCATGAGCGGGGATATTTCGTCTCCGTCCATGATCGCGGCACGCCCACCGTGGATACCGATGGCAACCTGATCTCACTTGCTGGTGTCCTGCGCCGCGTTGATGAGCGTCATGCCTATCAGGCGCAGTTAGAACAGCTGGCGAGCTATGATGAGCTCACCGGCCTACTCAACCGTCGCCATGTGATGGAGGTATTGAACCAATCACTGGTGAACAGCCTCCGTTATGGCCTCACAGGTGGTTACGTCAGCATCGGCATCGATAAGTTGGCCGTGATTAACGAGGTCTATGGCTATGAAGCCGCCGACCAGGTCCTAATGCAGGTTGGTAAGCGCCTCGCCCAGATTGAGGGCGCTGGCCTTCATGTGGCGCGCATGGGTGGTGATGTCTTTGGCATCGTGATGACCCGTAGTGATGATGGAAAGTTACAGGCCGTCGCGGATCAGGCGCTGAAGCTGATGCGGGATGCCCCAATTGATATCCCGGAGCATGAGCCATTTACGGCAACCTGCTCAATCGGTGGCGTGATCTTCCCAGATCAGGGGGGCTCGCCCCAAGAAGTGATCAACATGGCAGAGAGTGCCATGCAGGAAGCCAAGCGCGCGGGGCGAGATGCCTATCGCCGCTATCAGCTGAATGAGGAGCAGCGCGCTGCCCAACGTTACAGCCTCGCCATGGCTGAGACGGTGAAGAACGCGTTGACCAAGCGGCAGGCCAGCCTGGCCTATCAGCCCGTTGTCACCACCGATGGGCACGAGGTGGTGTTCTACGAGGCGCTGTTGCGTATCCCTGATGGTCGCGGCAATTGGCTGACCGCCGGCCAGATCATGCCGGCGATTGAGCGTCTGGGTCTTGGCCGCTCCGTTGATCGCTACGCCATTGATCAGGCGATCCGTGTGCTAGAGGCGCATCCAGAGGTCTCGCTCTCGATCAATGTGTCCAGCCTTACGGTCGCTGACCGTGCCTGGACCCGTAGTGTGGCGGTCGATCTTCAGGATCTGCCGGATGTGGCCAAGCGGTTGATCATCGAAATCACGGAAACCGTTGCCATTGAGGATTTGGTGGAGGCCCAGCGCTTCATCGGCTCCATGCGCGATCTTGGATGCCGGGTGGCGCTTGATGACTTTGGTGCTGGTTACACATCCTTTGGACAGCTGCGTGCCCTAACCATCGATCTATTGAAAATCGATGGCTCGTTTATCCAGGGGTTGAGTGAGAACCAGGATAACCGCCTCTTTGTACAGACGCTGCTGCATCTGGCGGCTGGCCTCGGCGTGCCAACGGTGGCTGAGTTCGTCGAAACCAAGGCGGAGGAGGATGTGCTCGCCTCCGCTGGTGTCGATTATCTGCAGGGATATGGTATCGGGGAGCCCAGCATGACGCCAGACTTCCTCAAAGACTCTCCAGTTAAGCGGACCGCCGGTTAAGCGATCAGCGCTTACTTGCCGGTCATGGTTTTAAGTTGCTGCTGTAGCTCATCGATCTTGCGATTAAGCTCATCGAGATCTTCACCGCCGCCAGCTTTGGCGGCTGGCTTGTCCCCAGCATCATCCATGCCGGTTGGGCTGAACATGCGCATGGCCTGCTCAAACATCGCGCGGTTTTGTTTGTTCAGCTCTTCCATCTGCTTCAGGCCGAACATACCGCCCATGCCACCCATGCTGTCGCGGAACATCTCGCCCATCTGCTCCTGGTTCTTGGCAAAGCTCTGCATCGCTTGCTCAAGATAGTGGGGGACGAGCATCTGCATGTTCTCGCCATACATGCCGATGAGTTGGCGGAGGAAGCTGGTCGGCAGCAGGTTTTCACCCTTGGACTCTTCCTCAACGATGATCTGGGTGAGGACAGAGCGCGTGATGTCATCGCCGCTTTTCGCGTCATAAACCACGAAGTCTTCGCCAGCCTTTACCATCTTGGAGAGGTGGTCGAGGGTTACATAGGAGCTGGTCGCCGTGTTGTAGAGCCGCCGGTTCGCGTACTTCTTAATCGTGATCGGCGCGTCGTCTTTGGTCGCTTTGGCGTTCATCGGGGGCCCTATCCCATTTTGTTGTATTCATTGTTTTGCGATCGCCGCCACGCCCGGTTGGGTCGTTAGCAACTGCAATATTGCCAAACATTTAGCGCTGGTTGCCGTTTGAGTCCAAGCAATATTGTGCATCGCAAATGCTGCGCAGCATTGAGCGTAAACCCTGCAGCATGAACCAGGCGCAGCCCAGACCGTTCGCATGCGGGGCAAAAACCCGCTGGCCTTTTCCATCGCGTGGTTTTTATAGTGCGCCGCAAATGAGCGACGACACCGACCCAAAAGCCAGCAATGGCGCTGATGGTGCTGCCCCCGAATTCGACGAACTGGCCCGCCAGTACCTGGATTTGTGGCAGGATCAATGGACGGCCCTTGCCACCGACCCCATGGTGGCCGAGGCGATGGCGCGTGGCTTTCAGATGATGGGGCCAAGCGCGGCCGCTTTTGCGAATTTCGCGAATTTACTTAGCGCTGCGAATTTGTATGCTTCGCCCAACGGAATGTCCGGCGGTATGGCGGGTGGGATGTATGGTCAGGATGGCCAGCAACCGCCCATGAACCCTGCGGCTGGCTACCCAACTGGACCAATGCCGAGCCAGGGCACGAACCAAGGTATGGGCTTTACCCCGCCTTTCCCTGCCGCTCAGCCGAAGAACGACAATAATGAGCCAGACGCCACCCAACAGCCCGGACAGCAATCAGGACAGCCAGACGCCGCTGCGTCAGGGTCCGCGTCCGCTGCCGCTGCACATGCAGGCGGCGATGGTGACATGGCTCAGCTCTTCAACCGGTTGGCATCTCTGGAACAACGGCTCGCCGATCTGGCATCCGCGCTTGAAGGCACGGGCCGACCAACTCCGGCAGAAGATCGCGACACGGGTACAGGCGGACGCAGCTGACCCGCTAAAGCGCGGTGCCGAGGCTGATAGCCAGCGCGAGATCACTAACGCCATCGATATTGAAGCCCGCCGCCGCCTCGGCCAGTTTTTCACCGGCGTCGAGCGCTATCGCCATGCCGAGTATCGCCGTGATCTCACAGAGCCACCGGTGATTTGGGCCGAGGGGGCAACCCGCCTTCTGGATTACGGCACGGACCCTAAGGCAAAGCCGATCCTCGTCGTTCCATCGCTGATCAATCGCGGTTACATCCTGGATTTGACCGAGAGCACGAGCCTAATGCGCTGGTTGGCCGGGCAGGGGTTTCGGCCACTGATGGTGGATTGGGGCACGCCCGGGCCACTTGAGCATGATTTTACCCTGACCGATTATGTCGCCGGGCGGCTTGAGCGGACGCTGGATGCGGCCCGCCGCCTGACCCGGCAATCCTCCCTGCCTGTGCTTGGCTATTGTATGGGTGGAATGCTGGCCGCTGCGCTTGCTTGGCGGCGCCCATTGGATGTGCGGGCTCTGGTTCTGCTGGCCACCCCCTGGTCATTCCATGCCATGGGCGCACCGGCCGCGCGCCGGGTGGCGGCCGCTTATGAGGCGATTGCCCCCTTTGTCGATCAATGGGGCGCCCTGCCGGTTGATGCCATTCAAAGCCTGTTCGCCAGCCTAGACCCGCTGTTGGTGCCGCGGAAGTTCGCCAATTTCGCAGCGCTTGACCCATCCATCGATGATCAAGCTGAGCAGATTGAGGCGTTTGTCGCGCTTGAGGATTGGCTGAATGATGGCATCCCGCTGCCGGCCAAGGTGGCGCATGAATGCCTGCGTGGTTGGTATGGCCGGAATGATCCGGCCCATGGGAATTGGCGCATTGCGGGCCTCCCGGTCACCCCACAAACCATTGAGGCGCCAAGCTTGGTTGTCATCCCCGACCATGACCGCATTGTCCCGCCAGCCTCGGCCCAGGCATTGGCGGCGGTGATCCCACAAGCAGAGCCGATGCAGGTCTCACTCGGCCATGTTGGCTTGGTGGTTGGGTCCAGCGCCCAGACTAAGGTTTGGGAACCGATTGCCAGCTGGTTGAATTCCCAGCTGTAAACCCTGATATGCGAAGCATCAGCGCGGCACCGCTTTGCTTGCCAATGGGGCGTGCAACGGCGTAAGTTCGCGGCCGAGGATTAATGGGGATTTTATAATCGTGGGACGAACCCAATAACCATCCGCAAGGGCCACCGGTTATTGAGGTGCATCAAAGAAATTCAGCGCCCGCCAGCCTAACGTCAACGCAATTCAACAGAACACCGATACGGGAGATATTCATGTCAGATGTCGTCATCGCCGCCGCCGCGCGCACGCCAATTGGCTCATTCAGTGGCGCACTTAGCACCGTTCCAGCCCACTATCTGGGTGAGACAGTTATTCGTGAGGTTATGGGCCGCGCTAAGGTTGAGGCGAATGAGGTTGATGAGACCGTAATGGGCCAAATCCTGACCGCTGGCGCTGGTCAGAACCCAGCCCGCCAGGCCGCGATGAATGCCGGTATCCCGCATGAGAAGACGGCTTACGGTATCAACCAGCTTTGCGGTTCCGGCCTGCGTGCCGTTGCCCTCGGCTATCAAGCGATCAAGGTCGGCGATGCCGGTATCGTGGTTGCCGGTGGTCAAGAGAGCATGAGCCAATCACCCCACGCCCAACAGCTGCGCAATGGCCAGAAGATGGGCGACTTCCAGATGATCGATACCATGATCAAGGACGGCCTCTGGGACGCGTTCAACGGCTATCACATGGGCCAGACGGCAGAGAACATCGCTGAGAAATGGCAACTAACCCGCGAGCAGCAGGACGAGTTCGCCGTCGCCTCCCAAAATAAGGCTGAGGCGGCCATGAGTGCAGGTAAGTTTAAAGATGAAATCGTCCCCGTCACCATCAAGACCCGTAAGGGCGATGTGGTTGTCGACACCGACGAATACCCACGCGCCGGTGCCACCATGGAAGGCATGGCGAAACTGCGCCCCGCCTTTGCCAAGGAAGGTTCCGTCACCGCTGGCAACGCCTCTGGTATTAATGACGGCGCCGCCGCCGTTGTCCTGATGTCCGCTGATGAAGCTGAGAAGCGCGGTGTGACCCCGCTTGCCCGCATTAAAAGCTGGGCCACCTGCGGTGTTGATCCGGCAATCATGGGTACCGGCCCGATCCCAGCCTCCCGCAAGGCATTGGAAGATGCCGGTTGGAGCGTTGATGATCTCGATCTGATTGAGAGCAATGAGGCCTTCGCCGCCCAGTCGCTCGCCGTTGCTAAAGACCTCGGCTTCGATATGGAGAAGGTGAATGTAAACGGTGGTGCGATCGCCCTCGGTCACCCAATCGGTGCTTCCGGTGCGCGCGTCCTCGTTACCCTGCTGCATGAGATGGGCAAGCGCGACGCCAAGAAGGGCCTCGCCACGCTTTGCATCGGTGGCGGCATGGGTATCGCCATGTGCCTCGAGCGCGACTAATCAAACATCATGTGATGAACGGCACTGGGACCAACCCGGTGCCGTTCATTTTTGCCAGAACACCAAATAATCAAAACGCTAGGGAGATGAGACATGTCACGTGTGGCAGTGGTAACCGGTGGCACCCGCGGTATCGGGGCAGAGATTGCAACCAAGCTGAAGGATGTGGGCTATAAGGTCGCCGCCACCTATGCTGGCAATGACGAGGCCGCAGCTAAGTTCAAGGCCGATACCGGCATTGAGGTCTTCAAGTTTGATGTGGCCGATTTTGATGCGGTCAGCGCTGGTATTGAGCAGGTGGTTAGCACCCTCGGCCCGGTTGAAATTCTGGTGAACAACGCTGGCATCACCAAGGACGGCATGCTGCACAAGATGTCGTTTGAGGCCTGGAAGGCGGTTATCGACACCAACCTCAACTCTTGCTTCAACCTGTGCCGGGCTGTTGTACCGGGCATGCGGGATGCTGGCTTTGGCCGGATCGTCAATATCAGCTCAATCAACGGTCAGAAGGGCCAGATGGGTCAGACCAACTACTCCGCTGCTAAGGCTGGCATGATTGGTTTCACCAAGGCGCTGGCCCAAGAGGGCGCGTTCAAGGGCATTACCGCCAACGTCATCGCCCCCGGCTATATCGCGACCGAGATGACCGGTGCGATGAAGCAAGAGGTGTTGGACAGCATCATCTCAGGTATTCCAGTTGGCCGTATGGGTAAGCCGGAAGAGATCGCCGATATGGTTGCCTACCTGGTGCGTGATGAGTCTGCGTTCATCACCGGCGCTACCTTCTCGGTCAATGGCGGCCAATACATGGCGTAACGCCAGCACCGTAATCGTTTAGATACCAATTATGGCCCCACATCCTGACCCTCGCGAGTATCCATCGCGCCCTTGGGTCGGGGTTGGGGCCATTGTTTTGCGTGGTGGTCAGGTACTGCTGATCAAACGCGCCAAGCCACCAGAGGCGGGCCGCTGGAGCTTGCCCGGAGGCACTCTCGAATTAGGCGAGACCAGCGCTGAGGCGGCAATCCGAGAAGTTGCCGAAGAAACCGGGATCAAGGCCGAGGCGGTGGGCATTCTAACCGCCGTCGATCGCGTTGACCGGGATCAGGCGGGCAAGGTTCGCTATCACTACCTGCTGGTTGATGTGGTGGCGCGCTATCTCTCCGGTGACCCGGTTGCCGCCGATGATGCCGCTGATGCCCAATGGTTCGATCTGGACAAGCTCGATGATATGGCAATCTGGGATGAGACCAAGCGGGTCATCCGAGAGGCCGCTGAAAAGCATGGGCATGACCCCTGAGCACGGTTAGCAGCGCCACGATCAAGGCGACCGCCATCGGTGGTATTGCCGTTTTACTATGGGCGACGCTGGCCCTCTTCACCGTTTTGTCCGGGCGCATTCCGCCCTTTCAGTTGCTGGCCATGTCATTTGCCGTGGCCAGTGTTATTGGCCTGGTCTGGTCCATGCGGCGGCGAGGTGGTCTAAAGCCAGCGTTGAAAGTCATGGCGCAGCCGCCAAGGGTGCTGTTGCTCGGCATTTGCGGGCTGTTTGGCTACCACTTCTGTTACTTCATGGCCCTTAGACTGGCACCACCGGTTGAGGCCAATCTGCTGAATTACCTTTGGCCCTTGCTGATCGTTCTGTTTTCAGCGCTGCTGCCTGGTCATCGATTGCGCTGGTTCCACCTGGTCGGTGCGTTGCTTGGGCTGATTGGCACCGTCCTGATTGTCGCCGGGGTGGATAGTGAGGGCAGTTCGGCACCTGCACCGGTATTAGGGCTCGGCGTTGCGTTAATCGCTGCCCTGTTCTGGTCCAGCTACTCGGTCCTAAACCGTCGCTTTACCCATGTGCCTACCGATGCGGTGGCCGGCTATTGCCTTGCAACCGTCTTGCTCGCCAGTGTGGCCCATCTGGTTTTTGAGCAAACTGTCATCCCGAATACGACGGAACTGCTGGCCGCCCTCGCGCTTGGTCTAGGCCCCGTCGGCGGCGCATTCTTTGTCTGGGATTACGGCACCAAGCAGGGTGATATTCGGGTGCTGGGCGCCCTGTCTTATCTGGCGCCGTTGCTCTCTACGATTTCACTGGTCGCCATCGGGGTTCGGCCGTTTGACCTTGTTCTTGGCCTCGCTTGCCTCTTAACCATTGGCGGTGCGGTGATCGCTAGCGCAGAGATGTGGCAGCGTAAATCGACTAGTTCGGCTGAAAACTAGCCTAGAAGTTCGGCAATCGCCGCCTCATAAACTGGGCGTTTGAACTCAACGATTAGGGACAGCACTTCTTCAGCTGTTGCCCAGCGCCAGGTGATGAATTCCTGATGGTCATCGGCGGTAAGGTCGATGTCGCTATCCTCACCGGTAAATCGGGCCAGGACCCAACGCTGCTTTTGCCCCACCCATTTGCCTAACCCATGGTTCGGTGGGAAGTCATAGGCAAGCCAGCCGCCAGTAACCCGCAGCACCTCGGCCTTATCCGTTCCGGTCTCTTCTTTAAGCTCTCTAAGGGCCGCGCTCACCACATCTTCGCCCTTATCGATGCCACCCTGGGGCATTTGCCAGGCGCCGGGTGCATCACTCCGCTCACCAATAAAAATGAGGCCGTCGGCATTGGTCAGCATCACGCCGACGCAAGGTCGGTGCTGGCTTAGATCACGTGGCTGATCAGCCATCGCTGTTGGCGGTGTCGGTATTGGCGTCGACGGCCGGTGCTTCGGCCTGCTGTGCGGCTTCAGCATCGTCCTCAGCACCCTGGCGGAAGCTGGCAATGGCGCTAACCGGGACCAAGTCGATACCGCGAGACCGTAGCTCTGGGATCCACTCTTCCAACCGTTGATAGGTGACCGGATAGGGCTGGATCAGGCCGACAGCCTCACCCCGGATCTTGGCCAGGGCTTCGAGATTGGCCAGTTGCTCATCAATATCCGCGGCCGTTGGTAGGCTATCAACCAGCCGGTTGGCGCGGGCGAATGGCAATGGGTACCGGGCGGTTACCTCTGGTGCGACGGAGTTGATCGCTGAGTTGTTGTCGATGAACATCAAGCCGCGCTCGGACAGCTCTTCAACCACCGGGGCCAGGGCGTTGAAATCTGCCATCAAGGCAGAACCCATAAAGTTGATAACGCCCACATACCCCTCAGCAGCGCCGAGTGATTTGTGCAGCTCAATCTGGTTTTCGGATGGCGTGTTGCCGACCAGAAGGGCGTTTGGCCCTGGGTCGTCGAGTGGGTAGCCGACCGGCTCCATCGGAATGGCGAGTAGGCTTTCATGGCCATCACCACGCGCGCTGGAAATCCAATCATTCAGATCTGGCGCATAGGCATGGAAAGCGAGGCTGACATCGGCTGGCAGCTGCTCAATTGCAACCTCTGTCCGTGTACGGTCAAGACCCAGATCAATCATCACGAGGGAGATGCGCGGCACATCAAGCGGCGGCACCGTCCGGGCATAGACTTGGTGCGGGCGTCCATTGCCAAAGATGATTGGTAGGGGCCCAAACTCCGATGGTTCTTGCAGGCTGGCCTGTGGTTCGCGTGGCGGCTGTCCTTCGTCCCGGACAACGGCTACTGGTTCTGGCTCAGGGGGCACCGTGTCTGGCGTTGGTGCTACAGCGACAGTGTCTGGAACCGTGGTCGGTTCAATGACCGTTGGCTCGATTGGGTCAGGTTGCGGTGGTAGGTCCGTAACCGCCACGGGCTCAACAGCCGGTTCTGGTTGGGGTTCGGGATCAGGCTCCACCGGCGGTGGTGCGATCGCAATCTCACCCTCAATCGGCACAACGACCCGGACATCACTGGTTAGGCCCTGGGGTGGCGGTGTTTCTGCAACGAAAGCAAGGTAACCGCCAACACCGCCGAGTAGCAGCAGGTACACTAGGCTAGCAGCCCAGGCGGCCTTGCTACCTTTTGAACCTTCGCCATCAGTTTCTGGTTTGTTGGCTGCTAGCTGCGCCGCGATGGCCGCGCTGCGGCTGGGGCGATCTTCATCGTCCCAGGCGGTGCGGGTGTCATTGTCTTCAGGGAAGCTGTTGTCGTCGTCACCGGCAAGCGGTGCGATCTCGCCCACTTCCTGCAGGCTGTCAGACACAACGCCGTCATTGTCGAGGCTATCCGCCACAACATCGGTCTCGCCATTGGCATTATTGGGCTCGTCATCATCGACACCGGCCCCAGCCATGGATTCTTTAAGCGCGTCTGGCAGCATCCCGTTGAGGATCCAACCCTGTTAGGTCAATCAAACATGCCGACACAACGCACGCAGAACAAGACGTACGCCGCCGACTTAATTCACCACTGTAGAGCGAAATAGCGACACGCCGCGCAACAGGTCGATGGCACGGGCCATTTGATAGTCGAAGGGTTGCGCTTCGGTATCAGCCTCAGCCTCGGCTTCTGGCGCGTCAGAGGGTGCTTCGCCGCCCTCATTGTCCAGCGCACCGCGTAGATCGGCCTCACGACGGCGGGCGATTGCGGCCACCTCTTCAAGGCGTGCTGGGCGCACTTCAATGTCTGGCTCAATGCCCTCAGCCTGGATCGACACGCCGGATGGGGTGTAGTAGCGCGCAGTGGTCAGGCGGATCGCCACGTTGCCGGATAGCGGCATGATGGTTTGGACCGAGCCCTTACCAAAGGATTTAGTGCCGATGATCAGGCCACGACGGTGATCCTTAAGCGCACCCGCCACAATCTCAGACGCAGAGGCGGAACCACCATTGATCAGCACAACCATGGGCAGACCATCCAGCATATCGCCGGTGGTGGCGTTATAACGCTGGGTATCTTCCTCGCGACGGCCGCGGGTCGAAACAATCTCACCCTTGTCCAGGAAGGCATCAGAGACGCTGATCGCCTGCTCTAACAGGCCGCCTGGGTTGTTGCGGAGGTCGAGGACAACGCCGGTAAGCTCATCGCCCAACTCTTCCTTAAAGCTCTCAACCGCTTCGGCAACGCCATCGGCGGTTTGCTCGCTAAAGGTGGTGACGCGGATAATACCGATATCGCCATTCACCTCAGAGCGGACAGAGCGGATACGGATCACATCACGGCGGATTGGAATTTCCAGCGCTTCAGCTTCACCCTCACGACGAACGGTCAGGGTGATTGTGGTGCCAACACGGCCGCGCATGCGCTCAACCGCGTCGGATAGGGTCAGGCCCAGCACCGGCTCTTCATCCAGATGGGTGATGAAGTCATTGGGCTGGATACCAGCCTCGGCAGCGGGGGTGCCATCGATGGGGGAGACGACCTTAACGAAGCCATTCTCCATGGTGACCTCAATGCCAAGACCACCGAATTCGCCCCGGGTCTGGACCCGCATGTCCCGGAAGCTTGCCTCATTCAGATAACCAGAATGGGGGTCGAGAGAGGTTAGCATGCCGTTGATTGCCGCCTCGATCAGCTCTTGATCGGTAAGCTCGGTTACATACTCGGCGCGCACACGCTCAAGCACATCACCGAACAGGGTCAGCTGCCGGTAGGTGTCATCGGCAATCTCGCCTGATTGCGCATTGGCCGTTGGTGTGGCCGGGCCCATGGCAATATGGAGGCCGAGCGCAAGGGTAACGGCGGCGGCAATAAACGAAGCTCTCATGATATCGGGTCCTGTTCGGTCTAAATCTCTAATCAGCCGGGTATAGCGATCGGTCTTGTGAAGGACCGCGCTAGCTTAAGGCTGCTGGCGGTTTTTGGCCATTCCAAGGCGCCATTTTTCGCTGGATTATGTTGTTCCTATCAACGCTCGGCCACGAATTGCAGTGGGTTGCGCGGGCGGCCCTGGAAGCGGGTTTCGAAATACAGCGGCATATCACTGCTATTGGAGCCTGAAACCGCACTCTGAAGCAATGAATTACTGGTCCCAATTTCGCGATCAAGTCGTGCGACAGGTTCGCCAGCGCGTACCGATTGCCCAACCTGGACGAGTAGGTCGAGCGGGCCGGCCAGTACGCTGTGATACTCAGCGCCGTGATCAACAATGACCAGCTGCCCATACCGGCGGAATGGGCCAGCATAACGGATGGTGCCTTCACCCGGGGCCAGCACGGCCTGACCATCCCGAACACCAAAGACGAGGCCATCGGCCTGACCACCCGCGGTGTCGCGTTGGCCAAAGCGTCGGGCAATACGACCAGCCACTGGGCTCAACAGCCTGGGCGCATTGCCCCGAATGGCAGTCTCTTGCACGGCCGGTGGATCGGGAAGGCGTGATAGCTCCTGAACCAGGGCTTGAAGGCTTGCGGCCTGCTCAGCCAGTGCAGCGACCCGCGTTGCCTCGGCATCGTGATCGGCGCTGGTGGTGGCAAGCCGGTCGGCGCGGTCGCTGAGCAGCTGTTCCAGCGTCTGATCCTGCCGCTCCAACTCACTCGATAGAGAGGCCAACTCAACCCTGCGGCTCTCAATGCGTTGTTTCAGGTCGCTAACTGTTGCCACTTCTCGGCGCAGCGGCTCTAGCGAGGTCTGTAGGGCAGGGACCGCATTGCCCATGATCGTTGCCGCGCGGGTAATCTCACCAACCGATTGGGCTTGGCTCAACAGTGCTTCGGGTGGAATCCGGCTGATCCGCTGCAGACCGCCGAGAAGACGGGACAGTTCTTCCCGCTGTTCTTCCAGCCTGGCCTCAGCAAGGCTTAGCCGGGTTTCGAGGTCACCAATTCGCTCAACCAGATCGCGCCGTTCGTTCTCCCTTGCTTGGAGCAGTAGGGCGTTGGTTGCCAGGGTCTCACGGATTTGGAACAGCTCGTTGTTTAGCTGCTCCTTCTGCGCGGCTAGGGCAGCAGCCCGGGCGCGGCGCTGTTCAAGCTCACTCTCCACCGCCGCACCGGCGCGGGCCGCGGCCTCGGCATTCTCTGGCGTTTGGGCTTGGGCTTCTGGCCCGAGAGAAACCAGGGCCAAGATCGCAGCGGTGGCTAGAACTCGGATCACGCGGCGCTTTGATCCGTATTGGCAGGGCGCAGCAGGGATTGGCCGGTCATCTCGCTCGGCTGGTCAATGCCCATCAGGTCGAGCAGGCTGGGTGCCAGATCAGCCAGGCGGCCATCACGTAGCGTGGCGCCAGCCGCACCGCCGACCAATGCCACCGGCACTAGATTGGTGGTGTGTGCGGTGTGCGGGCCACCGGTTTCAGGGTCGCGCATGGTCTCGCAATTCCCATGATCAGCGGTGACGAGGGCGGCGCCGCCCTGGGCTTCAACCACCTCAAGCAGTTGGCCAAGGCCGGTATCCACGGTCTCGCAAGCCTTCACAGCGGCGGCGAGGTCGCCCGTATGCCCAACCATATCCGGGTTGGCGTAGTTGATAACGATCAGATCAAACTTGCCGGTCTCAATCGCCTTGGCGACCTTGTTGGTTAGCTCCGGCGCCGACATCTCTGGCTGTAGGTCATAGGTTGCAACCTTTGGGGACGGGACCAGGATCCGTTCTTCCCCCTCATATTCAACCTCTTCACCACCGTTCAGGAAGAAGGTGACGTGGGGGTACTTCTCAGTCTCCGCCGCGCGCAGCTGTTTGGCGCCTGCCTTCGACACAACCTCACCCAGCACATTGGTGAGTTCTTGTGGTTCGAACAGGGTGGTCATCAACGGGGCGAGGGCGCTGGAATACTCAACCATGCCGACAGCGGCGGCGAGGGCCGGTCGTTGCGGACGCTCAAACCCGTCAAAGCCATCATCCAGGAAAGCGGTCAGGATTTCCCGTGCCCGGTCGGCACGGAAGTTGGCCATCAGGATCGCATCGCCATCGGCCATGCCGGTATAGCCCTCATGAACCAGTGGCTCGACAAACTCATCGCCAGTGTCAGCAGCATAGGATGCTTCAATCGCCGCGATGGGATCGGTGAAGCCCTCGCCAGTGCCCTCAACCAATAGGTGATAGGCTTTCGCCACCCGCTCCCAACGTGTGTCGCGATCCATGGCAAAATAGCGACCGCACAGGCTGACAAGCTTCGTGTCACTCAGCCCTTCAACACTGCTTAAGAAATCGGCCATGGATTGGGCGGCTGATTGTGGCGCCACATCCCGGCCGTCTAGGAAGGCGTGGATCCGAACCGCGATGCCAGCCTTGGAAACGAGCTCCGCTAGTGCAGCGATATGCCGTTGGTGGCTATGCACACCGCCGGGGGATACGAGCCCCATTAGATGCAGCGCACCGCCGCTTGATTTCAGGGTTTCAATCAATTGGGCGAGCACGGGGTTCTCAGCCAGGCTGCCATCCTGAATGGCTTTATCGATGCGTGGCAGGTCCTGATCCACCACACGCCCAGCGCCAATGTTGATATGCCCAACCTCTGAATTGCCGAACTGACCATCGGGCAGGCCAACATCACCGCCGCTCGCGCTAAGGAAGGCGTGGGGACCCGCCGACCAGATGCGGTCAAAGACAGGTGTGTTCGCCTGTCGAACAGCGTTGTTGTCAGCGTCTTCGCGCCAGCCCCAGCCATCCAGAATGCACAGCATGACAGGGCGGGTTGGCTTTTGGTCGCTCATGGCTCTTATCGTTTGGTTGTTGGACCCTTCTGCCCAGGTTATGGGGCGTCCGGGGTCAGGTCTCAACCATCAAGCAGGCCAATTTGGTCAGATTTTTGGTTTATCTTGATCCGGGCACGGGCTGGCCGGGTCGTCTGGATCAATATCCAGGGGCAGATCGCGGGCTAATCCGCCTGCTGCAGCCAGGGTTTGCTTGGTCAGCTCCACCAAGGGCCGGATATCACCCTTCTGACCCAAATCAACATAGACAGCCTTATCCAAGGCCTCAGCATAGTCAGGGTCAAACGCCTTCAGCCGGGTTAGGAGGCCGCGATTACGGCCAATCCATTGATCATTATCGCGAAGGTGGAAGGTCGCCAGCTTGGGCATCAGCATGGCACCCAGGAACCGCATCTCTGCTGTATCCGTGCTGCCGGCTAGGCTCTCGGTTAGTTCGCTGATTTCAACGAGAGCGGGGCGTCGTTGTCCTTGCTTGAATTCTGGTGGGCCCTCCCGCAAATGACGGCGGGCCATGGTTCGGGCGATACGGGCAGTTGGGCTGCGCGGGTTGGTGACAACCTCGCCCTCACCAACGATTTCCATGACCCAAGGGCTGGCGGCGCGTTTTTCGCGACCAAGCCTGGTCTGCAGCCCCTCCAGATTATAGACGGCGAGGTCAATCGGTACGCCTTCAATCACCTGCTTAATCCGCTGGCGATGCTGCCCCGGTTTCTTAGGCAGGACGACCACCGCATCAACATCGGATCCGAAGCGCGCATCACCGCGCTGTACTGAACCACCTAGGAAGATAACCGCATCCGGCCCAAAGCGGCGGTCGATGAAACGCTGAAACGTTCGCCGTGCGACAGTGCTGAAATCGGGCGGCCCAATCTTGTGGGCAGCATCAGCATAGGGTGGGCGCTTGGGTTGGCTCATGGCCCGAAACTAACGCCCGCGACCGAAAGCAAAACTGTTTTATTTCAATAATTAACGGGATTAATCCCGATGGTATGGGTGGCCATCCAAGATGGTTTGCGCACGATATATCTGTTCCGCCAACATGGCGCGAACCAGCATATGGGGCCATGTGGCCTTACCAAACGACCAGATCAGATCAGCCTTGGCTTTGAGCACGGGGTCTAGCCCGTCGGCACCGCCAATTATGAGAGCGATATCGGCACGGCCACCGTCCCGCCAATTGGCAAGCTTGGAAGCGAAGTCACGGCTGCCTAACTCACGGCCACGCTCATCAAGCGCAATGACCACGGCACCGCTTGGAAGGCTAGCACTCAACAGCTCAGCCTCAGCGGCGCGGCGCTTATCCACCGGCTCAATCGGTTTCTTTAGGTCGGATTCTTTGAGGGTCAGAGGCCAGCGCATGCGCTCTGCATAATGCTCATAGAGCGCGCGCTCCGGTCCGGCGCGGGCCTTACCAATGGCCGCGATGGTAATATTCACGAGGGTTCGAGTGCTACTGCGCGCCAGCCAGGCTGACCGCAGCGCCACCACCGACCGACCCACTTGGCCCGTCTAGTAGCCACATCTTCTCGATATTGTAGAACTCACGCACCTCAGGGCGGAACAGATGCACGACGATATCGCCGGCATCGATCAGAACCCAATCAGCGGTGGCCTTACCCTCAACCTTCACAGAGCCCACACCAGCCTTCTTCAAGCGCTCAAGCAGATGCTCCGCCATGGCCGAAACCTGGCGGCTGGATGTGCCGGAAGCGATGATCATGGCATCGGCGATTGCCGATTTGCCGGAAAGGTCGATGGAAACAACATCGAAGGCCTTGTCGTCCTCTAGGGACTGGATGGCGAGGCGTTCTAATTCCTCGGGTTCCGGTAGATCGGTTGCCGTGGTGTCAGACGCCGAAATTTGACGAGCGTTAGCTATCGTCATCCTCCTTTACTGTGACGCATCCCGTGTTTGGTCAGGATGACAGAAGGAGCTCGGTCGATCTCGCCTATGCATATCGATCTGGCCAAAAAACCTTCCTATCCTTCGCCCGATCCCGGAATGATCACCTTGATCAAACAGGCCGAGCGATTAACAGACCCTTAACGCGCCGCCCTTATGGCCGTTGCCGATGCGCCGTGAAGCGGTATCGGCAGGTAAACCCAGCGCGGCGGTCCACCGATGTGCAGGCGGGATGCCCTTCCATGCGGCAGACGGTGCCTTTGGTAACGGATCGCCGCCATCGACGATCTCGCCCTTAAAGAATACGGAGCGCGCGCGAGCACCGCAACCGGCATTGTTTCAAAGATGCGGTTCCAATGCTGCCAGTGCCGGATTTGGGACAGATTATCCGCGCCCATCAACCAGGTGAAACCCGTGGCTGGAAAGGCTTTCCGGAGGGCAGGCAGCGTATCGGCGGTGTAACGGGTGCTCAAATCCTGCTCGATCGCCGTGACCAGAATGCGGGGATGGCAGGCGACCGACTGGGCGCTCTCGATTCGCTCAACCAGCGGCGCCATGCCTTTGCTCGATTTAAGTGGGTTTTGCGGGCTAACCAGCCACCAAACCTGATCTAGCCGCAGCTGTTTCAGGGCCAACAGGCTGATATGCCGATGACCATCATGGGCCGGGTTGAATGAGCCGCCTAACAGGCCAACGCGTAAGCCGCGCCACATGGCCGGTGCGCGCAGCCTTGGCTGGCTGGCACTGCGGATCGGGTTGCCGGCGATGGTTTGGCGGGTCATAGGGCGGAGGATATTGGATTAGGGCCGGGTCTGGCCTTGGCCGCGCAGCTTATACTTAAACGTGGTCAGCTGCTCCGCACCCACGGGGCCACGCGCATGTAGGCGACCCGTGGCAATCCCAATCTCCGCGCCCAGGCCAAATTCACCACCATCGGCGAACTGGGTTGAGGCGTTGTGCAGGACAATCGCGCTATCCACCTGGGCCAAGAACTGTTCCGCCAGCTCGCTATCACCGGTGACAATGCTGTCGGTGTGGTGGGAGCCATAGCGGTTGATATGGTCAATTGCGGCGCCAACGCCATCAATCACCCGGACTGAGATGATGGGGGCCAGATACTCGGTGACCCAATCGCTGTCATCGGCCGGGGTCACGGCGTCATTTACGGCCTGGGTCGCCGCATCGCCCCGTACAGCACAGCCGGCGGTCTGAAGTGCGCTAACCAACCGGGGCAGGGCAGTATCGGCGATGGTCGCATCAACAAGCAGGGTTTCAGCGGCACCACAGACGGAGGTGCGACGCATCTTGGCGTTCACCACAATCTGCTCTGCCATATCAAGGTCAGCGGCACCGTCCACATAGACATGGCAAAGGCCATCCAGATGGGCGAGCACCGGCACGCGGCTGTCATTCATCACCCGCTCAATCAGGGATTTGCCGCCCCGGGGGATCAGCACATCAATCAGGTCGGGGCGGGTAAGCATGGCGCCAACGGCGGCCCGGTCACGGGTGGGCACCAGTTGGATCGATGCTTCAGGCAGGCCATGCTCAACACAAGCTGCACTCAAGCATTCAGCCAAGATGGTTGAGGAGTTTAGGCTCTCGGATCCGCACCGGAGAATGGCCGCGTTCCCGGCCTTAAGGCATAGGGCGCCAGCATCGGCGGTGACGTTGGGTCGGCTCTCAAACACGATACCGACAACACCCAGGGGCACGCGGACCCGCTCGATGTTCAGGCCGTTGGGTCGGTCCCACGCTGCCATTGGTTGGCCAACGGGGTCGGGCATGGCGGCGATACTGCGCACGGCCTCAACCACACCGGCAATCCGCTCATCATCTAGGACCAGGCGATCAATCAGCGGGGTGGCGGTGCCATTGGCTTTAGCCGCGCTGACATCGGCGGCATTGGCCTCAAGTAATTTTGCCTTGCTAGCCTCAATCTTATCGGCGGCAGCGTTTAGGGCAGCGGTCTTCTGCGCCGCCGGCACGGTGGCCAGGACCAGGGCCGCTTGACGGGCGGCATTGCCCATTTGCTCGATAAGCGCTTCGGGATTATCGGCGCTGTTTTGGATCGCTTGTGACGACATTGGTCCTTGCCTGGCGACTGTTCTCGTTACGCCTCTATACCGCCGCAGCGATAACCGTGTCACCCATCAACCGGTAGGGTTAGCCCTGCGCCAGCATCCGATCTCGTTCAGCGGCGAGGACATCCAGCGCCTCTTCAAAGCGTAGGCGTGCGCCTGTCTCAGGGTGGCAATAGATCGGGTAGAGCAGGTAAGCGGCGGCAAAAACCTGCTCAATCGTAAGCTCGCGCCGTGGGTTTAGTGGCGGTAGCCGATCCTCAGTCACCCCCCAGCCCGCGTAGAATGGGCGGCCGTGTGTGGTTACTTTGAGGCCGCGCAGCAGCGCCTCAAACCCGGCGAGGGACGTGGCGGTATGAACGTGATCAATCGTCTCAAAAGCCTGATCGATGGTCATCGGCGTATCCACGACTAGGGCGATATCCCGCACATCATCGGGGTTTGACAGACGATCACGATCCCCGGCCAGTACATCGGGATGTGGCTTATAGATGATCTGCGCGTCTGGGTGCGCCTCAGCCGCTGCGCGGACGAGTGCGTTGTTATCAAACGCCCCGTCACAGCCATATTGGATGGATTGATCTTCCTCGACCTGGCCCAGTACGAGTACCCGTGGCCGATCCTTTGGCCCATAGACAGCCTCTAAATCC